>JADEZP010000002.1 GCA_015206805.1 Quinella sp. 1Q7
AAGCAAGACCGTCAACGGCACGAATTATTACGCGGCGAATTCAAGCGTCACGCTAAGTTCAAACGTCAACGGCGCGATAATCGGCGCGGCGACTGCTTCAGGCGGCTCCGTCACCGTCAACGACAACGGCACCGCTACCTTGACGACGACATCCTCCGCCGCGACCGTCACTCCGACGCTGTATTATTCCGTCACTGTGCCAAGCGGCGTCTCCGTAAGCGGCAACACAAGTAAGACCGTCGACGGCACGACTTACTACGCGGGCACCGTCACACTAAGCGCGACGGACGATAACGCCGTCATTCGCTCGACAAGCTACACGAACAATGACAACGGCACAGTCAGCTTTACACCCGCCGCCGCCACAGACTTCAGCAACGACCTCACGTTTTATTACGCAGTCAACGTGCCGAATTGCGTCGACAGCGTCAGCGGCACGAGCATCGACATCAGCGGCACGAACTACTATCAGAGCGGCTCGACGCTCACCTTTACGCCGAAGACAGGTTACGTCGTCAACAATGTCACGGTCAGTTCCGACACGTCAATCACCGCGACTGTCGCGGACGGTCATTACGCCTTCAGCAACGGCGACGGTTACACATACGCCACGAACTCCAACGTTGCGGAAAATAATTATCCCGACCTTACGCGGGTTTATGCGATTAACCTTCCCGATGCCGTTGCGGTCAGCGGCGACAAAGTTGCCACAGACGACGACGGCAACACTTACGCTGTCGACTCCGTCACACTGTCGGCGGCGGAAGGTTACACGCTCCAAAACGTCAAAGTCGACGGCAAAGAACTCACCGATAATTTCACGTTCACGGTCAACGCGGAAACTACGGTTTTGGCGGACTGCATCAATTTCAACAACACCAACATATCAAAAGCCACAGGCGCGCAAATCGGCGGCACGACGGGCAACTTGAGCACATTCAACGGCGTTTACTCAATCAGCGCGTCGCAGGATGATTCTACGCTTACGAGCAACGGTAAGAATAATACGTTCGTCCTCACAGGCGGCGGCGAAAATATTTTGACGGGCGGACAAGGTAACGACACCTACAAATTTGAGTCGGGCGGCGGAATCGTCACGGACTACGGAATCGGCTCAACGAAAGACAGCACGGGCAAAACTTTGTCGGCACCGCTCGGCTCCGATATCATCAAGCTCGGCGGCAAAGTCAGCGGCGTTTACTTCGACCGCGACGCCTCAACAAAAAAATCTCCGACCTTTACGGCAGTCATCACCTACGACAGCGACGACGTTCAAGGCGACGATACTCAAATCATCGTCCTGCAAAACATCAACAAGAAGCCGACGAAATACGGCTCCAATCCCGTTTATCAGACGAATGACGCGGCGGCGGCGACGCTCAAGATTTGGGACACGAGCGGCACTAAACAGGCTGTGTTGTCGGCGTCGAAGCTCAAAAAACTTTTCCACGACGACAGCGACTTATCGGAGTTGTCGTCGACGGTGCAAACGCAACTCGTAAAACTCAACGGTATCGGCGACTTGAACTTGCCCGCCGTCGACCGGTTGAGTCCGAGCAATACGCAAGCCACTTACAGCGGCAGTAACGATTGACATAAAAAAATTTTCCCCCGTCAAATGCGGCGGGGATTTTTTTTGCGGCGCGTTGACACGGTGTTATGATTCGGTGTAAAGTTTCGTATAAGTTTCAAGGAGGCGATTACCATGGAATTTATTTTTGATTTGCAACGTTTCGACGGAGAAGTTTCAATTTGGGACGGCACATACGGAACTGTGCCCGACGCTGTGGACGGCGTCATAACAATCACCACGGCGAAAGAACTCGCGACTTTGGCATTGCTGGTCAATGGCAAAGCCAACAAATTTAAAGGCGTCACTATTAAGCTCGGCGTCGACATCGATTTAAACAATAAACCGTGGATACCAATCGGCGACATTTACAAATTCGGCGACACTTTCGAATCCTCCAAACCGTTCCAAGGCACGTTCGACGGCGACGGGCACACTATCAGCAACCTCACTGTCAGCGGCTCACAAAATTTTCGCGGCTTGTTCGGCTACGTCGAAGGCGGCACCGTTAAAAACGTCACGCTGGAAAATGTCAACGTCAACATCAGCGGCGACGACGTTTATTATGTCGGCGGGCTTGTCGGTTGGAACAAAGGCGGCACAGTCACAGGCTGTACAGTCAACGGCAAAGTCAGCGGCAACTTGGTTGTCGGCGGGCTCGTCGGACGAAACAACGACGGTACGGTCAACGGCACAGTCAACGTCACAGTCAGCGGCAAGAATAATGTCGGCGGGCTTGTCGGTTGGAACCACGGCGGCACAGTCACGGGCGGCACAGTCAAAGCCACAGTCAACGGCGAAAAATATATCGGCGGGCTTGTCGGCACCAACGAAGGCGGCACAGCCACAGGCGGCACAGTCAACGCCACAGTCAACGGCAATAAATGGGTCGGCGGGCTCGTCGGCTTATACCAAGGCGGCACGGTCAAAGACAACAGCTTCTACAGTAACGTGGGTGCAATCGACGGCACGGACAATGAGAACAACACGCGCTATTACAAGCTCACGGTGCCCGACGGCGTTACGGGTGAAGGCGACGGGCTTAAAATTGTCGACGGCGTTCTTTACGCGGCAAAAGACTCGACCGTCAAATTAACGGTAAAGACGGGCGACGGCATCAGCTACTCAAGGTCAATCAATGTCACGAAAGACACCGACCTCAGCGAACTTGCCATCGCCGTCCATTGGAATGCTTTAAACGGCGCGGACGGCTCGAAGAATAAGCCCTACGAAATCAGCGACGTTGCAGGTCTGCAGTATCTGGCAAACTACGTAAACGACGGCAACACCTGCAACGGCTTGAATTTCAAGCTTGCGGCGGACATCGACTTGAACAACATCAACTGGACGCCAATCGGCAATTACAAAAATCGATTCGCAGGCACGTTCGACGGCGACGGGCACACGATAAGCAACCTCAAAATCAACGGCGGCGATAACGTCGGCTTCTTCGGCTACGTCTACGGCAGCACGATTAAAAACGTCACACTCACCAACGCCACAATCAAAGGCGATTATTATGTCGGCGGGCTCGTCGGCTACAAAGAATTCGGCACAGTCGAAGACTGCACGGTCAGCAACGCCACAGTCAGCGGCAATTATAATGTCGGCGGGCTTATCGGCAGAAACAACAGCGGTACAGTCAGCGGCAGCACGTCAATCGCTACAGTCAACGGCTATGTTAGTGTCGGCGGGCTTGTCGGCTTCAACCTGGGCAAAATTAACGACAATATCTTTTATAGCAACAAAAAATACGCGGTCGGTGACAACATCACCATAGAATTCAACAACACGCGCTATTGCAAACTCACGTTGCAGGGCGTCACTGCTTCGGGCGATAACTGCATCACTGTCGGCAACGACGCTTATGCTGTCGGAAACGTCACACTCGCGGCAAAGACGGGCTACGTTTACAGCGGCGCAACGTCGCTCAACGTCACGGCAGACACGTCAATCAACGCAACGGACGTTTGGGGCATTGGTCAAGGTGCGGACGGCTCGACGGCGAATCCCTACCTAATCAGCACGGTTGAAGGTCTGCAGTATCTGGCAAACTTCGTAAACGACGGCAAAGACACGACGGGTTTGAATTTCAAGCTTGCGGCGGATCTCAACCTTAAAGACGTCAGCAACTTTACGCCAATCGGCAACCGCAACAATATGTTCAGCGGCACATTCGACGGCGGCGACTTCAAAATCAGCAACCTCACAATCACCGGCAATGAAAATAGCGTCGGCTTGTTCGGCTACAACAACGGCACGATTAAAAATGTCAAGCTCGATAATTTCAACATCAGCGGCAATTATTTTGTCGGCGGTCTCGTCGGCTACAACAAAGGCACAGTCAGCAACTGCACCGTCAGCAGCAAAGTCAGCGGCACTACGAATGTCGGCGGGATTGTCGGCTTAAATAACGGCACAACCGAAGGCAACACGGCGTTTTCCGAAGTCAGCGGCACGAGCGAAAGTGCATGGGTCGGAGGACTTGTCGGCTTAAATTTCGACGGCACAGCTAAAAACAACAAATTCTACAGCAACAAAGACGCGGTCGGCAGTGGAAGCGGCACCGTCGAAAACAACACACGCTATTTCAAGATCACGGTGCCCGACGGCGTCAGCGTCGACGGCGCGAAATTGGAAGTCGACGGCACGACTTACTACACAGGCAACGTTACGCTCACCGTCGCGGATAATCCCGACGACAAATATCTCAAGGGCGCGACTTATAACGACGACGGCTCCTACACCCTTAGCAGCGACACGACCATTACGATTGGCAACTGCCCGAAAATCGGCAACATCTTCTTCGACAGAACGACCTACGAATATCTGATTAACACGGCTGAAGACCTTCAAGCTTTGGCAGCTTACGTCAACGGCTACGGCGACACGACGGACTTAACCTTTAAGCTCAACGCCGATATTGACATGAGCGGCGTCGAAAACTTTACGCCAATCGGTCCAATCTGGACTAGGTCGTTCGACGGCACGTTCGACGGCAGCAATCACACAATCAGCAACCTGAAAATCAGCGGCGGCAATCGAATCGGCTTGTTCGGCTACGTCGGCACAGGCGGCACAGTTAAGAACGTCACGCTCAACAATGTCGACGTCACGGGCAGTGATAATGTCGGCGGGCTCGTCGGACAAAACTACGGCACGATTAGCGACAGCACAGTCACCAACGCCAAAGTCAAAGGCTACGATTATGTCGGCGGATTCGTCGGCTCCAATTACGGCACAGTCACAGGCGGCACCTTTAAAGGCACAGTCAATGGCAATGCCGGTGTCGGCGGGCTTGTCGGTTGGAACAAAGGCACAGTTCGCGACAACAGCTTTTACAGCAACAAAGACGCAATTGCTATCAACATCGGCACAGTCGAAAACAATACGCGCCTTTACAAGCTCACGGTGTCCGAAGGCATCACGGCAGAAGTCGACGGTATTAAAACTGTCGACGGCGTCACCTACGCGACAAGCGGCTCGACCGTCAAATTTGCGGCAAAGACGGGCTACGTTTACAACACGGACACCAGTTTCAAAATCACGGAAGACACGACCATCATCGCCACGGATGTTTGGGGAATCGAAAGCGGCGCGGACGGCTCTAAGGATAAGCCCTACCTAATCAGCACCGCTAAAGGTCTGCAGTATCTGGCAACCTTCGTCAACGGCGGCAACAACTGTAACGGCTTGAACTTCAAGGTCACGGCGGACATCGACCTTAAAGACGTCAGAAACTTCACGCCAATCGGCACCAATTATTCTCATTCGTTCCAAGGCACGTTCGACGGCGGCGACCACACAATCAGCAACCTCAAAATCACAGGTGAGAACAATCACGTCGGTTTGTTCGGCTACGTCAGAGAAGGCACGATTCAAAACGTCACGCTGGAAAATGTCAATGTCAGCGGCAATGATGTTGTCGGCGGGCTCGTCGGCTACAACTACAAAAGCACAGTCAAAGGCACAGTCACGGGCAACACAGTCAAAGGCATTAGATATGTCGGCGGTCTCGTCGGACAAAACGAGGGCGGTACGGTCAACGGCACGGTCGGGAACTGCACAGTCACGGGCAGTAACAATGTCGGCGGGCTCGTCGGCTTAAACCGAGGCACAGTCAGCGGTTGCACCGTCCTCAACGCCACAGTCAGCGGCAAAGAGGAGATTGGCGGCATCGTCGGCTACAACCACTACTACGACACAGTCACAGGCGGCACAGTCATCGCCACGGTCAGCGGAAATGAAAACGTCGGCGGGCTCGTCGGCGAAAACGACGGCACAGTCAAAGACAACAAATTCTACAGCAACGCGGGTGCAATCGACGGCACGGACAATGCGAATAACACGCGCCTTTACAAGCTCACGTTGCCTAAGGGCGTCACGGCTGAAGGCGACGGCGTTGAAATTGTCGACGGCGTCCACTACGTGCCGAGCGGCTCAACCGTCAAATTAACGGCAAAGACGGGTTACGTCCTAAGCAACTCAATGTCAATCACCGTCACGGCAGACACGGCCGTCACCGACACGGTCGTCACTGCAACGGACGTTTGGGGCATTGGTCAAGGCGCGGACGGCTCGGCGGAACATCCCTACCTAATCAGCGACGTTGAAGGTCTGCAGTATCTGGCTGATTACGTAAACGACGGCAAATACACGACGGGCTTGAATTTCAAGCTTGCGGCGGACATCGATTTGAGCTCTGTCAGCAACTTTACGCCAATCGGCACAAACTCGAGTAAATCGTTCGACGGCGTGATTGACGGAGACGGTCACACGATAAGCAACCTCACAATCGACACGCCCCATAACAAAAACATCGGCTTGTTCGGCTACGTTTACAGCGGCACAATTAAGAACGTCAAGCTAACCAACGCCACAGTCAGCGGCTATTCGTATGTCGGCGGACTTGTCGGCAGAAACTACGGCGGCAAAATCAGCAACTGCACGGTGATTTCTACAGTCAACGGCAATCGGCAAATCGGCGGGCTCGTCGGCGACAACGAAGGCACCGTCACGGGCAACAAATTCTACAGCAACGCGGGCGCAATCAACGGTACGGACAATGCGAACAACACGCGCTACTACAAGCTCACGTTGCCCGAAGGTGTCAGCGTCGACGGCGCGAAATGGGAAGTCGACGGCACGACTTACTACGCGAGCAAAGTCAAGCTCACCGTCGCGGATAATCCCGACGAAAAATATCTCAAGGGCGCGACTTATAACGACGACGGCACCTACACCCTTAGCGGCGATACGACCATCACAGTTGGCAACTGCCCGAAAATCGGCAACATCGTCTTCGACAGATCGACCTACGAATATCTGATTAACACGGCTGAAGACCTTCAAGCTTTGACAACTTACGTCAAAGGCGGCAACGACTGCGCGGGCTTAACGTTCAAGGTCAACGCCGATATCGACATGAGCGGCGTCGAAAACTTTACGCCAATCGGCACATATGTCAATCACAAGTCCAGACCGTTCAGAGGCACATTCGACGGCAACGGTCACACTATCAGCAACCTCACAATCACCGGCAAAGATTACGTCGGCTTGTTCGGTTTGGTTTATAGCGGCGGCACAGTTAAGAACGTCACGCTTGATAACGTCGACATCAGCGGCTCATTTGGTGTCAGCGGAATTGCCAGCATCAACTACGGCACAATCGAGAATTGCACGGTCAACGGCACAGTCAAAGTCAAAGTTAATGACAGCGACGGTCGGTGTTTCGGCGGGCTCGTCGGTGTCAACAACGGCGGCACAGTCACAGGCGGCAAAGTCACAGGCACAATCAGCGGCAATCAACATGTCGGCGGGCTTGTCGGTCAAAACGACGGCGGCACAGTCACAGACGGCACAGTCATCGCCACAGTCAACGGCAGTCGGAGTGTCGGCGGGCTTGTCGGTTGGAACAACGGCGGCACCGTCACAGGCAACACCTTCTACAGCAACGTGGGCGCGGCCGGATTAAACTTTGGAAGCGGCACAGTCGACAACAACACGCGCCTTTACAAGCTCACGTTGCCCGCAGGCGTCACGGCTGAAGGCGACGGTCTTAAAACGATCGACGGCGTCCTTTACGCAGCAAGCGGCTCGACCGTCACATTCGCGGCAAAGACGGGCTACGTTTACAACACGGGCACCGGTTTCAAAATCACGTCAGACACGACCGTCATCGCCACGGATGTTTGGGGCGTCGAAAGCGGCGCGGACGGCTCGGCGGCGAATCCCTACCTAATCAGCGACGTTGCAGGTCTGCAACTTCTGGCGACTTACGTAAACGACGGTAACAACTGTAAAGATTTGAACTTCAAGGTCACAGCGGACATCGACCTTAAAGAAGTCAGCAACTGGAGACCAATCGGCACCGATTATTATCATTCGTTCAGAGGTGCCTTCGACGGCGACGGGCATACTGTCAACAACCTCACAATCACCGGCTCAAGCGATAACGTCGGCTTGTTCGGCTACGTCGACAGCGGCGGCACGATTCAAAACGTCACGCTCGACACCGTCAACGTCAGCGGCAGATATGATGTCGGCGGTGTCGTCGGCAGAAACTACGGCACCGTCACAGGCAACACAGTCAGCGGCACAGTCACGGGCACGGGCGAGGATATCGGCGGCGTCGTCGGTGGCAACTACGGCACAGTCAGCGGCAACACGGTAAGCGGCAAAGTCAGCGGCAATTGGTGTGTCGGCGGGCTCGTCGGCGACAACGAAGGTCCCGTCAGCAACAACACGGTAAGCGGCAAAGTCAGCGGCAATTGGTATGTCGGCGGGCTCGTCGGCGACAACGAAGGTCCCGTCAGCAACAACACGGTAAGCGGCATAGTCAGCGGCGATTGGTATGTCGGCGGGCTCGTCGGTCGCAACTGGGGCACAATCAGCGGTTGCACCGCTATCAGTGCCAACATCAGCGGCTATTCGTATGTCGGCGGGCTCGTCGGTCGCAACTACCCAAGCGGTACATTCAACGACAATTCCTATTACAACAACGACGTGGGCGAGGCCGGCGAAAAATACGGCACTTCCAAAAACAACACGCGGCTTTACAAGCTCACGTTGCCCGAAGGCGTCACGGCTGAAGGCGACAAAGTTAAAATTGTCGACGGCGTCCACTACGTGTCGAGCGGCTCAACTGTCAAATTAACGGCAAAGACAGGCTACGTCCTAAGCGGCGAAACGTCACTCACCGTCACGGAAGACACGACCGTCACGACCGTCACCGCCACGGACGTTTGGGGCATTGGTCAAGGCGCGGACGGCACGTCAACGAATCCTTACAAAATCAGCACGGTTGAAGGTCTGCAGTATCTGGCAAACTACGTCAACGGTGGCAACAACTGCGACGGCTTGAACTTCAAGCTTGCGGCGGACATCGACTTGAGCGGCGTCGAAAACTTCACGCCAATCGGCACAAGCCTGAATAAATCGTTCGACGGCGTGTTCGACGGCGACGGACACACTATCAGCAACCTCACAATCAACCGCTCAAGCGATAACGTCGGCTTGTTCGGCTACGTTTACAGCGGCACCGTTCAAAACGTCACGCTTACCGATTTCAACATCAGCGGTCGTGAGGAAGTTGGAGGGCTTATCGGCTACAACAGAGGCACAGTCCGCAACAACACAGTCCGCAACAACACGGTCAGCGGCAGTTTAAATGTCGGCGGGATCGTCGGTTTCAACGGCGGCACAGTCAGCGACAACACGGCAGTTGTCCCGGTCAACGGCAATCAGCGGGTCGGCGGGCTCGCAGGCTTGAACAGCGGCACGGTCAGCGGCAACAAATTTTACAGCAATGCGGGCGATTTCGGCTTAAACTACGGCAAAAGCTCAAACAACACGCGCTATTACAAGCTCACCTTACCCGAAGGCGTCAGCGTCGACGGCGCGAAATGGGAAGTCGACGGCACGACTTACTACGCGAGCAACGTCAAGCTCACCATCGCGGATAATCCCGACGAAAAATATCTCAAGGGCGCGACTTATAACGCCGACGGCACCTACACCGTTAGCGGCGACACGACCATTACGGTTGGCAACTGCCCGAAAATCGGCAACATCACCTTCGACAGGGCGACCTATCAATATCTGATTAACACGGCTGAAGACCTGCAAGCTCTTGCGGCTTACGTCAACGGCAGCAACGACTGCGCGGGCTTAACGTTCAAGGTCAACGCCGATATTGACATGAGCGGCGTCGAAAACTTTACGCCAATCGGCAACAGCTTCAGTATGTTCAGAGGCACGTTCGACGGCAACAATCACACTATCAGCAACCTCAAAATCAGCAGCACGGGCAATCACGTCGGATTGTTCAACTCCGTCGGCATAAACGGCACAGTTAAGAACGTCACGCTTGATAACGTCGACATCAAAGGCGGGGATATAGTCGGCGGGCTTGTCGGTTGGAACAACGGCACGGTCAGCGACAGCAAAGTCACCGGCACAGTCAGCGGCAATGAGCGTGTCGGCGGGCTCGTCGGCTACAACTACGCCGGCACAGTCAGCGGCAACACAGTCATAGGCACAGTCAGCGGCAATTCAGAGGTCGGCGGGCTCGTCGGCACCAACAGCAACGCAGTTACAGGCGGCACCGTCAACGCCACAGTCAACGGCACTTCACTAGTTGGCGGACTTGTCGGCTACAACTACGGCACAGTCACAGGCGGCACAGTCAACGCCACAGTCAGCGGCACAGATTATGTCGGCGGACTTGTCGGCTCCAACCACGGCAAAGTTCGCGATAACACCTTTTACAGCAACGAGGGCGATGTCGGCAAAAACAACGAAGACGGTACAGTCGAAAACAACACGCGCTATTACAAGCTCACGTTGCCCGAAGGTGTTACTCCTGAAGGCGACGGGCTTAAAACTGTCGACGGCGTCCTTTACGCGGCAAGCGGCTCGACCGTCACATTGTCAGGCACACTCAAAACGGGTTACGCCTACAACACGGGTAGCAACTTTAAAATCTCGGCAGACACGACCGTCATCACCATGGACGCTTGGGGCATCGAAAGCGGCGCAGACGGCTCGAAGGATAAGCCCTACCTAATCAACAACGTTGCAGGTTTGCGGTATCTTGCTGAATACGTCAACGGTGGCAACGACTGTAAAGACTTGAACTTCAAGGTCACGGCGGACATCGACTTGAGCTCCGTCGAAAACTTCACGCCAATCGGCGATTTTAGTAATCAATTCGCGGGCACGTTCGACGGCGACGGCAAGACAATCCGCAACCTCACAATCAACAGAACCGGTAGGAACGTCGGCTTGTTCGGCTTCGTCCACTACGGCACGATTAAGAACGTCACGCTTACCGATGTCAACATCAGCGGCAATAAAAATGTCGGCGGGCTTGTCGGTTGGAACTACAGAAGCACAGTCAGCGGCACAGTCAGCGGCACAGTCAAGGGCATTGAGGATGTCGGCGGGCTCGTCGGCTACAACTATGGCACAGTCACAGGCGGCAAATTTAGCGGCACAGTCAACGGTACTACTTATGTCGGCGGGCTCGTCGGACGAAACATCGCCGGCACAGTCACAGGCAGCACCGTCAACGTCACAATCAGCGGCAATGAGGATGTCGGCGGGCTTGTCGGCTACAGCGAAGGCACAGTCAGCGGCAACACAATCAACGGCACAGTCAGCAGCAGTAATAAAAGAGTCGGCGGGCTTGTCGGCTATGCCAGAGAAGGCACCGTCAGCGGCAACACGGTCAGCTCCACAGTCAGCGGCAATGAGGATGTCGGCGGTCTCGTCGGCCTCAACTGGAGTAGCACGGTCAAAGACAACATGGCAATTGCCACAGTCAGCGGCAATTCTTATGTCGGCGGGCTCTTCGGCTCCAACCGCGGCACAGTCACAGGTAACAAATTCTACAGCAACGCGGGCGATGTCGGATCAAACTTTAGAGACGGCAAAAGCTCAAACAACACGCGCCTTTACAAACTCACATTACCCGAAGGCGTCACGACTGAAGGCGGCGGCGTTAAAATTCTTGACGGCGTCACCTACGCGGCAAGCGGCTCGACCGTCAAATTCGCGGCAAAGACGGGCTACGTCCTAAGCGGCGCAACGTCGCTCAACGTCACGGCAGACACGTCAATCACCGCCACGGACGTTTGGGGCATTGGTCAAGGTGCGGACGGCTCGGCGAATCATCCCTATCTAATCAGCACGGTTGAAGGTTTGCAGTATCTGGCAAACTACGTCAACGGTGGCAACAACTGCGACGGCTTGAACTTCAAGCTTGCGGCGGACATCGATTTGAGTTCTGTCGAAAACTTCACGCCAATCGGCACAAGCCTGAGTAAATCGTTCGACGGCGTGTTCGACGGCGACGGACACACTATCAGCAACCTCACAATCACCGGCTCAAGCGATAACGTCGGCTTGTTCGGCTACGTTTACAGCGGCACCGTTCAAAACGTCACGCTTACCGATTTCACAGTCAGCGGCAGTGAGGAAGTCGGCGGGCTTATCGGCTACAACAGAGGCACAGTCCGCAACAACACGGTCAGCGGCAACAACACAGTCAGCGGCAATCGGAATATCGGCGGGTTCGTCGGTTTCAACGGCGGCACAGTCAGCGACAACACGGCAGTTGTCCCGGTCAACGGCAATCAGCAAATCGGCGGGCTTGTCGGCGACAACGAAGGCACCGTCACGGGCAACAAATTCTACAGCAACAAAGACGCGGTCGGCACAAACAGCGGCACAGTCCGCGACAACACGCGCTATTACAAGCTCACGGTGCCCGACGGAGTCAGCATTGACGGCGAGAAATTGGAAGTCGACGGCACGACTTACTACGCGAGCAACGTCAAGCTCACCATCGCGGATAATCCCGACGAAAAATATCTCAAGGGCGCGACTTATAACGACGACGGCTCCTACACCGTCACCGTCAGCGGCGACACGACCATTACGGTTGGCAACTGCCCGAAAATCGGCAACATCACCTTCGACAGGTCAACTTATCAATATCTGATTAACACGGTTGAAGACCTTCAAGCTTTGGCAACTTACGTAAACGGCGGCAACGACTGCAGCGGCTTTACGTTCAAGGTCAACGCCGATATCGACATGAGCTCCGTCGAAAACTTTACGCCAATCGGCAATAACAACAATCAATTCGCGGGCACGTTCGACGGCAACGGTCACACAATCAGCAACCTGAAAATCAGCGGCGGTAATTACTGCGGCTTGTTCGGCTTCGTCAACGGCGGCACAGTTAAGAACGTCACGCTTGATAACGTCGACATCAAAGGCGATTACACTGTCGGCGGGCTTATCGGCTTCAACTACAAAAGCACGGTCAGCGACAGCAAAGTCACCGGCACAGTCAACGGCAATCGGAATGTCGGCGGCATTGTCGGCGAAAACCGCGGCACGGTCACGGGCAGCACAGTCTGCGCCACAGTTAAAGGTACTGATTCTGTCGGCGGGCTTGCCGGTTGGAACAACGGCACGGTTACGGGCAACACAGTCAACGCCACAGTCAACGGCGATTATGGGGTCGGCGGGCTTGTCGGCGACAACTACATCAGAGGAACCGTTAAAGACAACATCTTTTACAGCAACAAAGACGCATTCGACACCAACAACGGCAAAGTCGAAAACAACACGCGGCTTTACAAACTCACGGTGCCCGAAGGTGTTACGCCTGAAGGCGACGGGCTTAAAACGATCGACGGCGTTCTCTACGCGGCAAGCGGCTCGACCGTCAAATTTCCGATTAAGCGCGGCGTGATTTCAAGCAAGAAATTGGATCCCGTCACCGTCACCGGCGACCTCGACTTAAGCGACATTACCGTCACGGACGTTTGGGGCATTGGTCAAGGCGCGGACGGCTCGGCGAATCATCCCTATCTAATCGGCACGGTTGCAGGTCTTCAGTATCTGGCAAACTACGTCAGCGGCGGCAACGACACGAAGGGTTTGAACTTCAAGCTTGCGGCGGACATCGACTTGAGCTCCATTGCGAACTGGAAGACAATCGGTAGAAACTCGATTAAATCGTTCGACGGCGTGTTTGACGGCGACGGTCACACGATAAGCAACCTCCAAATCACCGGCGGCGGCGGTATTTATGTTGGCTTGTTCGGCTACGTCGGCAAAGGCGGCACAGTTAAGAACGTCACGCTTGATAACGTCAAAGTCAGCGGCGGTGAAGGAGTCGGCGGGCTTGTCGGCGACAACCGCGGCACAATCGAAAACTGCACGGTAAGCGGCACAGTCAGCGGCAATCAATCGGTCGGCGGGCTCGTCGGTGACAACTACGCCACAGTCAGCAGCAACACGGCAATTGCCACAGTCAAAGGCACGGGCGCAAATGTCGGCGGGCTCGTCGGTGACAATTCCGGCACAGTCAGCGACAACTTTGCCGACAGCACGGTCAACGGCAATGAGTTTGTCGGCGGACTTGTCGGTCACAACAGAAGCAAAACCAACGACAATTCTTATCACAGCAACCTCGATGCAATCGGCGAAAACAGCGGCACAGCCGAAAACAATACGCGGCTTTACAAACTCACGGTGCCCGAAGGCGTTGTTGCAAGCGGCGACAGTCTTGAAACTATCGACGGCGTCACCTACGCGGCAAAAGGCTCGACCGTCACATTTACGATTAAGCGTGGCGTGGTTCTAAGCGACGAATTGGCACCCGTCACCGTCACCGACGACCTCGACTTAAGCGACATTACCGTCACCGACCATTGGGGCGTTGGTCAAGGTGCGGACGGCTCGAAGGATAAGCCCTACCTAATCAGCACGGTTGAAGGTCTGCAGTATCTGGCGACTTATGTCAACGGCGACCACGACTGCGCGGGCTTGAATTTCAAACTTGCGGGCGACCTTGACTTGAGCGGCGTCAACTTTACACCAATCGGCAACGAATCTAATCAATTCAACGGCACGTTCAATGGCGTCGACTTCACAATCAGCAACCTCAAAATCAGTGGCAATAAAGATTACGTCGGCTTGTTCGGCAATGTCGGCACGGGCGGCACAGTTAAGAATGTCGCGCTCGAAAACGTTAACATCGGCGGCAATTTAAATGTCGGTGCACTTGTCGGCTTCAACAACGGTACAGTCACGGGCGGTATAATCAGCGGCAGAGTCAACGGTCGTCGATATATCGGCGGGCTCGTCGGTCAAAACAACAACGGCGGCACAGTCACGGGCAGTTTTGCCGACGCCATAGTCCGCAGCAATCCCAGAGTCGGCGGCGCACTCGTCGGCTCAAACTCCGGCACCGTCAGCGACAATTTCTATCACAGCAACAGGAACGCTATCGGCAGCGGCAAAGGTACAGCCTCCAACAACACGCGCTATTACAAGCTCACGTTGCCCGACGGCGTCGTTGCAAGCGGCGATAACGTTGAAACTTTCGACGGCGTCGCCTACGCGCCGAGAAACTCGACTGTCACATTTACGGTAAAGCCCGGCTACGTCCTAAGCGGCAAATTGTCGCCCGTCAAAGTCCGCAGTGCCGACATCAACTTGAGCAAAGCAGTCACCGTCACGAAACTTTGGGACGACGGCGACGGCTCAACGACGAATCCGTTCCTAATCAACACGGCTGAAGATTTACAGCATCTGTCAAGCTACGTAAACGACGGCAACGACTGCAACGGCTTGACGTTCAAGCTCACGGCGGACATCGACTTGAGCTCCGTCAGCAACTTTACGCCAATCGGCAACCGCAACAATATGTTCAGCGGCACGTTCGACGGCGACGGCAAGACAATCAGCAACCTGAAAATCAGCGGCGGCAGCAACGTCGGTTTGTTCGGCAACAACGCAGGCACGATTCAAAATCTCACGCTCGCCGACGCCACAGTCAGCGGCACAGATTATGTCGGCGGACTTGTCGGATATAACGGCGGCACAGTCAGCGGTTGCACGGTGACAAGCACAGTCAGCGGCACGGAATATGTCGGCGGCTTGGTTGGCTTGAACAGCGGTACACTCAACGGCAATTTCTGCCACAGCAACAGGGACGCGGTCGGCGACGAATCCGAAACCGATACCACGCGACTTTACGAACTCACGTTGCCTGAAGGCGTCACGGTTGATAAAACAAAGCTAGTCGTCGACAACAAATCTTACGTCACGGCGGGCGAAGTCACGCTCACCGCGAAGGATACCGATACGGGCGAAATTCTCGGCACCGTGTCAGCCGACGTCGCGGAAGATGTCGCCATTGCCGCGGACGGCGCGGAGGATAATCCGTATATCACAATCACCATCGACGACAAGCCCACGATTTACGGCGGCGCGGGTCACAACATTGTTACGGGCGGCAACGCACTTGTCGAACTCGACGCCGATAAAAAACGCGACGGCGCAGTTATCAACGTCAGCGGCGGCTCGACGACAATCACCGGCTCCAACAATACAATCGGCGGCTTCACGGGCGACACCATTGCCGTTGACGGGCTCGACCTTTCCGAAACAAAATTCACGTTCGGCGGCGAAAATCTCACGATTGAGGGCGCGAACTTCCGCACGATTGTTGAGGGCGTTTCGACGACGGGCGCGGGCTACATGACGCAATACCTTCAGAACGCGACGGACGGCACCGTTTACAAAGCGGCAATCGGCGGCGAAAGCTCCACAATGTACGTCGCGGCTGACGAGGACGTTCGCGCCAACGCTTACATCGGCAAGAACAGCAAGGTCGACTTCGCGAACTTTTCGGGCAGCGCGGTCGTCGACTTGGCGAAGGTCGGCACGGACGATTATTGGATTGACAGCAAGCTCGGCGGCGAAAGCGCATATTTCGACGGCGTCAATCAGCTCGTCGGCGGCGCGGACGAAATTATTTTCAAGGGCTCGGACGCGAACGAAACTTTAATTGCCGGTGCGGGCAACACGTCGATTTACGGCGGCGGCGGCACGAACATTTTGAGCGGCTACGGCGGTCGCGACAAATCGGGCTCGACGACATTTTTCTTACTCGGCATAAACGACGGCGCGGTCAACACAATCAGCGGCTTTGAGTACGTCGGCTCCAACAACTACGGCGGCGCAATCGTCACGGCGGACGCGCTCGATATCGACATTGAGAACAATTATTTCAGCAACGTTGAAATTGTCGGCGACGACCTGCGGCTTGCCGTCACGAAAAATAACGACACTGCAACTGAACGCGCCGTGCTCGAAGGCGGCTTGGGCAAAGATTTTGTCGTCAACGGTCTTGTGGCGCAGGTCGGCAATGATATCGTCAACGTCGACGACAAGGCGCAATATTATCTGGCACTCGGCGCGAATGCCACGGTCAGCGTCGGCGGCAGCGGCGACGAAAGTATCTGGCTCGACGACCCCGACAGCGGCAAAGAGTTTGAAGGCGACTTTACGGTCATTGACGCGCGCAACTCGACGGGCAAGTCGAAACTCGCGGGCAACAACGCCGACAATGTCATTTACGCGGGCAGCGGTGCAACGAGTTTGTGGGGCGGCAACGGCGGCAACGATTTGATGTACGGCAGCGCAGGTGTCGATGAATTTTTCTACGCGGCGGGCAACGGCTCCGACACGATTAATGCGGGCAGCGGCGACGGCGTCTACTTCGTCGACATAACGCTCGACGACATAACAATCGACACGGTCACAGCTTCGGCGGTCGCGTTCAGCTTCAAAGACGGCGGCAAACTCACCGTCAACGACAATAACAGCGGCGTCACCTTCACGGTCGGCAATGAAACTTATCGGCTCAACAACAGGCGCGAATTTGAATGAGCGGCAACGACTGACATAAAAATTTTCCCTCGGCAAATTTGTCGGGGGATTTTTTTATTGACACGACGTTATATTTCGCTGTAAAGTTACGTATAAATTTCAGGAGGCGATTACCATGGAATTTATTTTTGATTTGCAACGTTTCGACGGAGAAGTTTCCATTTGGGACGGCACAGTCGGAACCGTACACGCCGCCGTGGACGGCGTCATAACAATCACCACGGCGCAACAGCTCGCGGCTTTGGCAAAGGCAGTCAACAACGGCACCAACTTCAGAGGCATCACCATAAAGCTCGGTGCCGACATTGACTTGAACAACATCGACTGGACGCCAATCGGCAACTACGACAATCGATTCCAAGGCACATTCGACGGCGACGGTCACACAATCCGTAACCTCAAAACCAGTATCAACGAAGATTACGTCGGCTTGTTCGGCTACGTTGACGGCGGCATCGTTAAGAACGTAACGCTTATAAATTTCGACGTCAGCGGCGATTATTCGTATGTCGGCGGGCTCGTCGGCTTCAACGACGGCGGCACAATCACAGGCAACACAGTCGTCGGCACAGCCAACGGCACCACCACAACCTTTTCCGATGTCGGCGGACTTGTCGGCAGAAACTACGGCGGCACAGTCAGCGGCAACACCTTCTGCAGCAACAAAGACGCGGTCGGCGACAGCTTCAGGACTGTCGAAAACAACACGCGGCTTTACAAAATCACGCTACTCGAAGGTGTCACGGTGGACGGCGAAGGTCTTAAAACCATCGACGGCGTCACCTACGCGGTAAGCGGCTCGACCGTCAAATTTACGATTAAGCGCGGCGTGACTTTAAGCGAAAAATTGGATACCGTCACCGTAAACGGCGACATCGACCTGAGCGGAATTACCGTCACCGACCATTGGAATGCTTTAAACGGCTCGGACGGCTCGGAGGAGAATCCCTACCTGATCAGCACGGTTGAAGGTCTGCAGTATCTGGCAACTTACGTCAACGTCGTCACCAACAACGACGAAAAAAACTGCACGGGCGTGCATTTCAAGCTTACGAACGACTTGGATTTGAGCTCCGTCGAAAGCTGGACGCCAATCGGCAGAAGCACAAGCGTATGGTTAGACGGCGTGTCCGACGGCGCGTTCAACGGCACGTTCGACGGCGACGGTCACACGATAAGCAACCTCACAATCACCGGCACCAACGGTAACGTCGGCTTGTTCGGTTGTGTCAGGTATAGAGGCGTCGTTCATGACATCACGCTTACCAATGTCAACATCAGCGGCTCCGGTCATGTCGGCGGAATTGTCGGTGAAAACTGGGGCACAGTCCACAACAACACAATCAGCGGCACGATCAAAGGCGATGACGCGGTAGGCGGGATCGTCGGCTTCGACGGCAAAATCGGCTACTTGGGCGGCACACTCCACAGCAACACGGTATTTTCCGAAGTCAGCGGCAATACGAATGTCGGCGGGCTTGCCGGCTACAACGGCGGCGACCCAATCACCGGCGGTGCAATAGTCAGAGACAACAAATACTACAGCAACAAAGACGCTGTCGGGCTCAACTATGAACACGGCATAAGTTCAAACAACACGCGCTATTACAAACTCACGTTGCCCGAAGGCGTCACTGTCACGGGCGAACCCGACACACTCAGCGACGGCACCAACATTTACTACACGGGCAATGTTACGCTCAACCTTGCGGATAATCCCGACGACAAATATATCAAGAGCACGACTTATAACGCCGACGGCACCTACACCTACACCATTAGCGACGAGACGCCCATTACGATTGGCAACTGCCCGAAAATCGGCAACATCGTCTTCGACAGGTCGACTTATCAATATCTGATTAACACGGTTGAAGACCTGCAATCTCTTGCGGCTTACGTCAACGGCGGCAACGACTGCGCGGACTTAACCTTCAAGCTCAACGCCGATATTGACATGAGCTCCGTCGGCAACTTTACGCCAATCGGCAACCGCAACAATCAATTCGCGGGCACATTCGACGGCGGCGACTTCAAAATCAGCAACCTCAAAATCAACGGTGACAATCACGTCGGCTTGTTCGGCGACAACAAAGGCACTGTTAAGAACGTCACGCTTGATAACGTCTACATCAAAGGCAATTTAAATGTCGGCGGGCTTGTCGGTTGGAACAGCGGCACGGTCAGCGACAGCAAAGTCACCGGCACAGTCGACGGTCATTATTTTATTGGCGGGTTTGTCGGTCAGAACAACGGCGGCGGTCCGGTCACGGGCAACACATTCAACGGCATAGTCGACGGCATAGAAATAGTCGGCGGGCTTGTCGGTTGGAACAAAGGCACAGTCACAGGCGGCACAGTCAACGGCACAGTCAAAGGCAGTTTAAATGTCGGCGGGCTTGTCGGCTCCAACGACGGCACAGTCAGCGACAACATCTTCTACAGCAACAAAAACGCAGTCGGCAACAGCGGCGGCACTGTCGAAAACAACACGCGCTATTACAAGCTCACGTTGCCCGACGGCGTCACGGCTGAAGGCGACGGCGTTAAAATTGTCGACGGCGTCACCTACGCGACGAGCGGCTCGACCGTCACATTTACGATTAAGCGCGGCGTGGTTTTAAGCGACAAATTGGATCCCGTCACCGTAAACGGCGACCTCGACTTGAAAAACGGAATTACCGTCACCGACCATTGGAATGTTTTAAACGGCGGGGACGGTTCGGAAGAGAATCCCTACCTAATCGGCACGGTTGAAGGTCTGCAATATCTTGCAAACTACGTCAACGCCAGCGACGAATACTACTACACAAACAACGAAAACCAATGTGAGGGCTTGAATTTCAAGCTTGCGGCGGATCTCGACTTGAGCTCCGTAGCGAACTGGACGACAATCGGCTACAGAGATAATCCGTTCAGAGGCACATTCGACGGCGACGGGCACACGATAAGCAACCTCACAATCACCGGCAAAAGCAAATACGTCGGCTTGTTCGGCAATGTCGGCAAAGGCGGCACCGTTCAAAATGTCACGCTTGATAACGTCAACGTCAGCGGCAAGGACAGTGTCGGCGGACTCATCGCCTACAACTACGAAAGCAGGATCACGAACTGTAAAATCAACACGTGCAATATCAACGGTGAGTATTTTGTCGGCGGATTGATCGGTAGCAACTACGGCGAAGTCAACGATTGCGCGGTCATCGGCGGTACTGTCAACGGCTGGGGTCGAGTCGGCGGACTTATCGGCGTCGGTGGCGGCACAATCAAGAACAACTTTGTCAACGCCACAGTCTATGGCGAAAGTCTCACCGGCGGACTTGTCGGCGCTGCCGAAGGCACAATCAACGACAATTTCTATTACAGCAACGTGGGCGGTATCGGCATAAACTACGGCACAGAATCCAACAACACGCGGCTTTATAAGCTCACGTTGCCCGACGGCGTTGTTGCAAACGGCGACGGCATTAAAACTTTCTACGACGTCCTCTACGCGGCAAAAGGCTCGACCATAACCTTTGACACGCTCCCCGGCGTGATTCTGAGCGGCGAATTGGCACCCGTCACCGTCAGCGACGCCGACATCGACCTGAGCAATGCAGTCACCGTCGTCACGAAACTTTGGGGCAGTGCAAGCGGCGCGGACGGCTCGGCGGACAATCCGTTCCTAATCGGCACGGTTGAAGATTTGCAGTATCTGGCTGAATACGTCAACGGCGGCAAAGACAGCGCGGGCTTTACGTTCAAACTTGCGGGCAACATCGACATGAGCGGCGTCGAAGACTTTACGCCCGTCGGCGACGAATCCAATCCGTTCAACGGCACATTCGACGGCGGCGACTTCAAAATCAGCAACCTCAAAGTCAGCGGCAACGATTACGTCGGATTGTTCGGCAATGTCGGCGAAGACGGCACAGTTCAAAACGTCGCGCTCGAAAACGTCGACATCGGCGGCAATGAGCGTGTCGGCGGCGTCGTCGGCTACAACAACGGAACAGTCACGGGCGGCACGGTCAGCGGCACAGTCAGCGGCGAGTACGGCGTCGGCGGGCTTATCGGTCGCAACAACGGCACAGTCACGGAAGGCACCTTCAGCGGCAAAGTCAACGGCGGTCGATATATCGGCGGGCTCGTCGGTCAAAACAACAACGGCGGCACAGTCACGGGCAGTTTTGCCGACGCCATAGTCCGCAGCAATCCCAGAGTCGGCGGCGCACTCGTCGGCTCAAACTCCGGCACCGTCAGCGACAATTTCTATCACAGCAACAGGAACGCTATCGGCAGCGGCAAAGGCACTGCCTCCAACAACACGCGGCTTTATAAGCTCACGTTGCCCGACGGCGTCATTGCAAACGGCGATAACGTTGAAACTTTCGACGGCGTCGCCTACGCGCCAAGAAACTCGAACGTCACGTTTACGGTAAAGCCCGGCTACGTCCTAAGCGGCAAATTGTCGCCCGTCACTGTCCGCAGTGCCGACATCAACTTGAGCAAATCAGTCACCGTCACGAGACTTTGGGGCGACGGCGACGGCTCAACGACGAATCCGTTCCTAATCAACACGGCTGAAGATTTACAGCATCTGTCAAGCTATGTAAACGACGGCAACGACTGCGCGGACTTAACCTTCAAGCTCAACGCCAATATTGACATGAGCGGCGTCGCAAACTTCGCGCCAATCGGCAACCGAAACAATATGTTCAGCGGCACATTCGACGGCGACAATAAAACTATCAGCAACCTCAAAATCAGCGGCAGTAACAGTTACGTCGGCTTGTTCGGCTACAACGGCGGCACGATTCAAAATCTCACGCTCGCCGACGCCACAGTCAGCGGCGCGTCGAATGTCGGCGGACTTGTCGGATATAACGGCGGCACAGTCAGCGGTTGCACGGTGACAAGCACAGTCAGCGGCACGGAATATGTCGGCGGCTTGGTCGGCTTGAACAGCGGTACACTCAACGGCAATTTCTGTCACAGCAACAAAATTGCGGTCGGCGACGAATCCGAAACCGATATCACGAAACTTTACGAACTGACGTTGCCCGAAGGCGTCACGGCTGATAAAACAAAGCTAGTCGTCGGCAACAAATCTTACGTCACGGCGGGCGAAGTCACGCTCACCGCGAAGGATACCGATACGGGCGAAATTCTCGGCACCGTGTCAGCCGACGTCGCGGAGGATGTCGCCATTTCTGCGGACGGCGCGGAGGATAATCCGTATATCACAATCACCATCGACGACAAGCCCACGATATACGGCGGCGCGGGTCAAAACATCGTTACGGGCGGCAACGCGCTTGTCGAACTCGACGCCGATAAAAAACGCGACGGCGCAGTTATCAACGTCAGCGGCGGCTCGACGACAATCACCGGCTTCAACAATACAATCGGCGGCTTCACGGGCGACACCATTGCCGTTGACGAGTTGAATCTTTCCGAAACGAAATTCACGTTCGGCGGCGAAAATCTCACGATTGAGGGCGCGAACTTCCGCACGATTGTTGAGGGCGTTTCGACGACGGGCGCGGGTTACATGACGCAATACCTTCAGAACGCGACGGACGGCACCGTTTACAAGGCGGCAATCGGCGGCGAAAGTTCCACCCTGTACGTCGCGGCTGACGAGGACGTTCGCGCCAACGCTTACATCGGCAAGAACAGCAAGGTCGACTTCGCGAACTTTTCGGGCAGCGCGGTCGTCGACTTGGCGAAGGTCGGCACGGACGATTATTGGATTGACAGCAAGCTCGGCGGCGAAAGCGCATATTTCGACGGCGTCAATCAGCTCGTCGGCGGCGCGGACGAAATTATTTTCAAGGGCTCGGACGCGAACGAAACGCTCACTGCGGGCAGCGGTAACACGTCGATTTACGGCGGCGGCGGCACGAACATTTTGAGCGGCTACAGCGGGCGCGACAAATCGGGCTCGACGACTTTCTTCTTGCTCGGCGTCAATGACAAAGCGGTCAACACAATCAACGACTTCGAGTTCGTCGGCTCCGACAATTACGGCGGCGTCAAATCAACGGCGGACGCGCTTGAAATCGACATTGAGAACAATCACTTCAGCGACGTTAAAATTGACGGCAACGACTTGGTGATTGACGTCACGAAAAATGACGGCACTGCAACTGAACGCGCCGTGCTCGAAGGCGGCTTGGGCAAAGATTTTGTCGTCAATGGTCTTGTCGCGCAGGTCGGCGATACTGCTGTCAACGTCGACGACAAGGCGCAATATTATCTGGCACTCGGCGCGAACGCCACAGTCAACGTCGGCGGCAGCGGCGACGAAAGTATCTGGCTCGACGACCCCGACAGCGGCAAAGAGTTTGAAGGCGACTTTACGGTCATTGACGCGCGCAACTCGACGGGCAAGTCGAAACTCGCGGGCAATACCGCTGACAATGTCATTTACGCGGGCAGCGGCGCAACGAGTTTGTGGGGCGGCAACGGCGGCAACGATTTGATGTACGGCGGCGCGGGTGTCGATGAATTTTACTACGCGGCGGGCAACGGCTCCGACACGATTAATGCGGGCAGCGGCGACGGCGTCCAATTCGTCGACATAACGCTTGACGACATCACAATTGACACGGTCACATCTTCGGCGGTCGCGTTCAGCTTCAAAGACGGCGGCAAACTCACCGTCAACGACAATAACAGCGGCGTCACCTTCACTGTCGGCAATGAAACTTATCGGCTCAACGGCAACCGCGAATTTGAACGCAAGTAAGATTGCCAGATTGCCAGATTGCGAGATTGCAAGTAAAAAACCCTCGGCAAATTTGTCGGGGGATTTTTTTATTGACACGACGTTATATTTCGCTGTAAAGTTTCGTATAAGTTTCAAGGAGGCGATTACCATGGAATTTATTTTTGATTTGCAACGATTCGACAGCGCGTTCGGCGGCGGCAGCGGCACCGAATCCGACCCCTATAAAATTTCCGCCGTTGAACACCTGCAACAGCTCGAAAGCGACGTAAGCGACGGCAACACCTACGAAGGCAAATATTTCAAGGTCACGGTCGACATCGATTTAAATAACATCAACTGGGAGCCAATCGGCTACGCCAACGGTTTCGCCAAGCGGTCGTTCAGCGGCACGTTCGACGGCGACGGTCACACGATAAGCAACCTGACAATCAAACAGGAATACACTTTTAAAGCCTTGTTCGGTTACGTCGAGGGCGGCACGATTCAAAACCTCAAGCTCGATAACTTCAACGTCAAAGGCACTTTGCATGTCGGCGCACTCGTCGGCTTCAACGACGGCGGCACGATTAAGAACATCACTGCTACCAACATCAATATAAGCGACAGCGGCGACGGTACAGACGAAAATCTCGGCGGACTCGTCGGCACCAATCAAAGCGGCACAGTCACGGACTGCACGGTCAGCGGCACAATCAATACCAAAGGCATCACTGTCGGCGGTGTTGTCGGCTCGAACTACAGCACAGTCAGCAACTGCACCTTCAACGGCACAATCGAAGGCAGACGAACCGTCGGCGGGCTTGTCGGCGAAAACTACGGCACAGTCAGCGGTGTCACGGTCAGCGGCACAGTCACAGGCACGAGCGATGGTTACAGCATGGGCAACAATATCGGCGGGCTCGTCGGCTTCAGCGGCGGCGGCACAATCACAGGCACAGTCAGCGACGGCAGTTCCGTCACCGGAATTAATCGTGTCGGCGGGTTCGTCGGCTACAGCAACGGCGGCACAGTCAAAAACTGCACCTTCAACAACGGCACAGTTACGGGCACAATCGAATACCTCGCCCCCATCAGCACGGGTGCTTTCGTCGGCGGTGCTGTCGGCTTAAGCCAAGGAGGCACCGTCGAAAGTTGTAATGTCAGCAACCTCACAATCAACGGCAGCACAAGCATAGGAGGACTTGTCGGTTACAGCGGCGGCACGGTCAACGGCAACACAGCCACCAATATCACCGTCACCGGCGACGAACGTGATTATTATTATAATGTCGGCGGACTTGTCGGCGAAAACCAAGGTACAGTCACAGGCAACACGGCAAGCGTCAGCTCCGTCAGCGGCAGTCATCTTATCGGCGGGCTTGTCGGCAAAAACGACTTCGGCACAGTTACAGGCAACACGTCAGTCGTCAACTCCGTCAGAGGCAAAGGTGTTATCGGCGGGCTTGTCGGACAAAACAGCGGCAAAGTCAACGGCAACGCGGCAGTCATCGGCACCGTCAGCGGCAGAGGTACTTTCGGCGAGCTTGTCGGCGAAAACAAAAATAACAGCACGGTCGGCACGGCGGACGCTCCCAACTACTATTACCAAAGCGGCGATTCAATTACTTTGATTGCCATCAACAATAACAGAGGCGTAACCCCGGTCAACACGCAGGTTTACAAAATCACGTTGCCGAGCGGTGTCACTGCCACGGGCGGCACTGCTGTCACCGTCGACGGCACGAATTACGCGGCGGGCACCGTCACACTAAGCGCGACCGCCTCCAACGCCGTCATCAAGTCGACAAACTACACGAACAACGACGACGGCACAGTCAGCGTCACGCTCAACGCAGATGCAAACCTAAGCAACGCCGTAAATTTTTATTACGCGGTCAACATTCCGAATTGCGTCCAAAGCGTCAACGGCACGAGCTACGGCGGCAACTACCCCAATTACTATCAGAACGGCACGACGCTCAATCTCACCGCAAAGACGGGCTACAAGCTCAACAATACGTCGCTCACCGTCAGCTCCGACACGCCGTCAATCACCGCGACATTGGCGGACGGAGTTTACGTCTTCCAAAGCGGCGACAATTACATCCGCGCCACTAGCAGCAACGTTGCGACGAATAATTATCCCGACCTCACGCAAGCTTATCAGCTCACGTTGCCCGAAGGCGTCAACATCCCGACGAACAGCGGCGTCCTCACTGCGGGCGATAACTGTTACGTGGTGCCGAATTCGACCGTCACGCTCGCAATCGGCAAGGGCGCGGCACTCGTCGGCGTTGAGGGCATTGATAACGTCGCGGCGGATTCAAAAGGCAACGTCACCTTCACAGCAACGGGCGACGTGTCGATTGTTGCCGACAACATTTACTACACGGTCAGCGGAGTTGACGGACTCACTGTCGACGGCACGGGAACAATCATTGACGGCACGACTTACGCGGCGGGCTCCGTCACGTTGACGGCGGCGGACGGCTACACAATCCAAAACGTCAGCGTCAACGGCGAAACCCTCGACGGCGACACGTTCACGGTCAGCGCGGCGACAACGGTTTTGGCGGATTGTATCAAGTTCAACAACACCGACATATCGGCGGCGACGGGCGCGACTGTCGGCGGCACGACGGGCAACTTGAGCGCGTTCAACAGCGTTTATTCGATAACTGCGGCGCGGGAAAATTCGACGCTCGTCGGCAACGCAAAAAATAACACCATCATCATTTCGGGCGGCGGGCGAAATATTTTGACGGGCGGGCTCGGCAACGACACTCACAAATTTGAATCGGGCAGTGGAATTGTCACGGACTTTGGAATCGGCGCGGTGGAATCGGGCAACGGCAAAATTTTACCTGCGCCGCTCGGCACCGACGTCGTCAAGCTCAACGGCACAGTCACGGGCATTTATTTTGATCGCGCCGCCTCCAATAAAAAGGACGCGACATTTATGGCGATTGTCGCCTACGACAGCGACGACGGCACGCATCTTATCGCCCTGCAAAACATTGCCAAGCGACCGGTCAAGACAGGCAAAAATCCCGTCTACCAGACCAACGACGTTGCGGCGGCGACAATGAAAATTTGGGACACGAGCAGCGGTAAGCAGGCGGTTTTGCCCGCGTCGAAACTCAAGCAACTTTTCCGCGACGTCGGCGAACTCGGCAATGTCGGCGATACCGACTTAAGCCCCGACGAAGACGACACGAGTTCCGACGCGCTGTACACGTTCAGCCCGCCCGAAAATGTCACCGCCGAATACACGGGCTCCGACGACAACGAAGTTATCATCAACGGCACGGCTTACTACACCGACGGCGCGACCTTCGACATCAGCGTCGACACAACGCAATATCACAAGCTCAACGGCGACAGCAACTACACAGTCACGATTGACGGCGGCGCGGATATCGGCGTTGACGGCTATCCGAAAATCGGCAACCTCCGATTCAACAGCGCGACCGACGAATATTTAATCGGCACCGCTTCCCAACTTCAACAGCTGGCAACTTACGTCAACGCGGGTCACGATTGCTACGGCTTGACGTTCAAGCTTGCGGGCAACATTGACATGAGCGGCGTCGAAAACTTCGCGCCAATCGCCGGCGGCACCAATCAATTCGGCGGCACATTCGACGGCAACAATAAAACTATCAGCAACCTCAAAATCAGCGGCGGCGATAACGTCGGCTTGTTCGGCAACCTCGACAGCGACGGCACAGTTAAAAATCTCACGCTCGAAAACGTCACGGTCAGCGGCAGTCAAAATGTCGGCGGCGTTGTCGGCGAAAATTTCGGCACGGTCAACGGTTGCAACGTCAACGGCACAGTCAGCGGCTCAAGCGGCGTCGGCGGAGTGGTCGGCGCGAACAGCGGCACGGTCAGCAACAGCGCGGCAGTCGTAAACGGCGCAGTTGTCGGCTCGAACAGCGGCACGGTCAGCAACAATTTTTCTTATGGCGGCGACGCGAATCTTTACGAACTCGCGCTCGACGGCGTCACGGTTGACAGCGCAAAATTCACCGTCGGCAACAAATCTTACGTCGCGGCGGGCGAAGTCGCGTTCACGGCGGACGATGTCGGCGGCACGGTCAACGTCGCGGAAGATATGACGCTGAACGCGGATAATCATTATGTCAGAGTCAGCGGCGGCGGCAAGCCCACGATTTTCGGCGGCGCGGGCGCGACAATCGTTACGGGCGGCGACGCACTTGTCGAACTCGACGCCGATTCAAATCGCGACGGCGCAGTTATCAACGTCAGCGGCGGGCGCACGACAATCACCGGCTCCAACAATACAATCGGCGGCTTCACGGGCGACACCATTGCCGTTGACGACCTCGACCTTTCCGAAATGAAATTCACATTCGGCGGCGAAAGCTTGACGATTAAAGGCGCGAACTTCCACACGATTGTTGAGGGCGTCTCGACGACGGGCGCGGACTACATGACGCAATATCTTCAGAACGCGACGGACGGCACCATTTACAAGGCGGCAATCGGCGCGGAAGGCTCGACAATGTATGTTGCGGCTGATGAAGACGTTCGCGCGAATGCCTACCTCGGCAAAGACAGCGCGGTTGACTTCACGGGCTACAGCGGCGACGCGGTCGTCGACTTGGGCGGCGATTTGTACGACAGCTCCATTGACGGCAATGCGGCTTATTTCAACGGCGTCAATCAACTCGTCGGCGGCACGGGCAAGACGTTCTTCATTGGCTCCGACGCGAAAGAAACTTTAATTGCGGGCGCGGGCAACACGTCGATTTACGGCGGCGGCGGCACGAACATTTTGAGCGGCTACGGCGGTCGCGACAAGGAAGGCTCGACGACGTTCATGGTGCTCGGCGTAAACGACGGCGCGGTCAACACAATCAGCGGCTTTGAATTCGTCGGCGAACACAATTACATCGACGCGCCGCTTGTCACCGCCGACCAAATCGAAACGGACATTGAGAACAATCACTTCAGCAACGTGGCGATTGTCGGCGACGACCTGCTGATTGAGGTTACCGGCAACTCCACAGGCGTATCCGAAAAAGCCCTGCTCGTCGGCGGCGCGGGCAAAAACTTTGCAGTCAACGGCATTGTCGCGCAGGTCGGCTCAACCGCTGTCAACGTCGACGACAAGGCGGAATACTATCTTGCGACGGGTGCGAATGCCACGGTCAACGTCGACGGCTCGGTTGACGGCAAACTTTCAATCTGGCTCGGCGACGACGGACGCGATATGCAGTTTGAAGGCGACTTTACCGTTATTGACGCGCGCAACTCGACGGGCAAAGCTGAACTCGCGGGCAACGACGCCGACAACGTCATTTACGCGGGCAACGGCGCAACGAGTTTGTGGGGCGGCAACGGCGGCAACGATTTGATGTACGGCGGCGCGGCGGCTGATGAATTCTACTACGCGGCGGGCAACGGCTCCGACACGATTAATGCGGGCAGCGGCGACAGCGTCTACTTCGTCAATCTCACGCTTGACGACATAACAATCGACACGATAACATCTTCGGCGGTCGCGTTCAGCTTCAAAGACGGCGGCAAACTCACCGTCAACGACAATAACAGCGGCGTCACCTTCACGGTCGGCAATGAAACTTATCGGCTCAACAACAGGCGCGAATTCGAATGAGCGGCAACAGCGGCTGACATAAAAAATTTTCCCCCAACGTCTCAACAGGCGGCGGGGGATTTTTTCGTTGACAGAAAATTTCTGCGGGTGTAAAGTTACTTTATCTGATTCAAGGAGGAATGCAACATGACAGAAATTATCTTGAAGGCAACCCCCCCCCTTGAGCGTTGACGGGTTTACGTTCGACCTGCAACGATTCGACGGCGACGACAACTGGAGCGACTACGCCGCAACTTCGTTCTCGTCGCAAAACGGCACAACAATCACAATAAACAGCGCGGAGGAATTGGCTCTGCTTGCCAAAAATGTCAACAGCGGCAACAACTACAAAGGCTGGACAATCACGCTCGGTGCCAACATCGATTTGAGCGGGCACAATTGGACGCCAATCGGCAAAAACGATGATAATCCGTTCGCGGGCACGTTCGACGGCAACAACTCTGCAGACTACAAAATCAGCAACCTCACAGTCAACAGCGGCAATTACGTCGGCTTGTTCGGCTACAACGGCGGCACCGTTCAGAACGTCACGCTCGAAAACGTCAACATCACAGGCAGTTCACTGATTGGCGGAATCGTCGGCTTTAACGAAGGCACAGTCAGCGGTTGCACGGTCAGCGGCAATGTCACAGGCACAGGCAGCGGCGATGTGCAGGTCGGCGGAATTGTCGGACGAAACTACAACGGCACAGTCAGCGGCAACACAGCAATCGTCACAATCAGCGGCGGGAAGTATGCCGGCGGGCTCGTCGGCTTCAACAACGACAAAGTCAGCGGCAACAAATTTTACAGCAACACAAAATACGCAGTCGAACGCGATGACAGCAACAACGGCGTCACCAACAACACGCGCTATTACTCGCTCACGGTGCTCGAAGGCGTCACCTTCACCGTCACGGACGGCGACACAATCACCTACGGCACGAACACCTATTACGCAAGCGGCACGACCTTCACGCTCAAACCCACAGGCGAACTCAAGGAAGGCTACGCCTTCAGCACGGGCAACCCCTTCACAATCACGGAAAATACGACCGTCACGTGCATTCCGGATCCTGCGAATCATTATGTCTTCGGCACGGAAGGCAACTACACGCTCGCCACGGCTGAAAACGTCGCGGAAAATAATTATCCCGAACTAAAGCAAGTTTACGCGCTCACCTTGCAGGGCGTCACTGCAAGCGGCGACATTTGCGTCACCGTCGACGGCAAAACCTACGCGACGGGCGAAGTCACGCTCACGGTCAAGACGGGCTACACTTACAGCGGCTCAACGACGCTCACGTCACGGAAGACAAGACCGTCAGCGCGACATTCGACACGGCGAATCATTACGTCTTCGGCACGGAAGGCAACTACACGCTCGCCACGGCGGACAACGTCGCGTCGAATAATTATCCCGAACTAAAGCAAGTTTACGCGCTCACGTTATCCGACGGCGTCACGGTCACGGGCGACACGGTTGCCACCGACAGCAACGGCAACTATTACGCGGCGGGCGAAGTCACGCTCGCGGCGAAGACGGGCTACACAATCAGCGACACTTCGCTAAACGTCACGGAAGACACGACAATCACCGCCACGGACGTTTGGGGCGTTTCAGGCGGCGCGGACGGCTCGGCGGAAAAGCCTTACCTAATCAGCGACGTTGCAGGTCTGCAAGCTCTGGCTGATTACGTCAACGGCGGCGGCAACACTTCGAACTTGAACTTCAAGCTCACGGCGAACATCAACCTTGACGGCGTCGACTTCGCGCCAATCGGTAATTATGACGGCGACACTCCGGATTCATTCGAAGGCACGTTCGACGGCGCAGACTTCAAAATCAGCAACCTGTCAATCAGTAGCACGGGCGATTACGTCGGCTTGTTCGGCTTCGTCGGCGAAGGCGGCACAATCAAGAACGTCACTCTCGAAAACGCCACAATCAACGGCAATTCTTCCGTCGGCGGGCTCGTCGGCTACAGCAACGGCGGCTCTGTCAAAGATTGTTCGGTTATCGGCGGCACAGTCACAGGCGCAGACAAAGTCGGCGGGCTCGTCGGCTACAGCGGCGGCACAGTCAAAGATTGTTCGGTTATCGGCGGCACAGTCAGCAGCAATCAATATGTCGGCGGGCTCGTCGGTCACAACAACGGCTCTGTCAGCGACAACACCGTCGGCAATGTCACCGTCACCGCAACATACACCGGCGACAGTGCATGTTGCGGCGGAATCGTCGGCTACACCAGCGGCACAGTCACAGGCAACAAGGTCAGCGGCACAGTCAACGGCGATGGCACTCTCGGCGCACTCGTCGGCTACAACGACACCAACGACCCGATCAACGACAACTATTATTACGGCAATGCGGACGCGGTCGGCTACCAAAAAGACAGCGTCACAGTCGGCACGAACACGCGGCTTTACAAGCTCACGGTGCCCGCAGACGTCGAAGTCAGCGGCGACAATATCTTCACGTTCGGCGGCACGACCTACGCGGCGGGCACAGTCACACTCACGACAAAGCTCGGCGTTATTTACAGCACGGAAAACAGCTTCACAATCACGGAAGACACGACAATCACCGCCACGGATCATTGGGGCGTTTTAGGCGGCGCGGACGGCTCGGCGAACAATCCTTACCTAATCAGCGACGTTGCAGGTCTGCAGTTGCTTGCAACCTACGTAAACGACGGCAAAGACACGACGGGCTTGAACTTCAAGCTCACGGCGGACATTAATTTGAGCGGCGTCGAATTCGCGCCAATCGGCACGATCTCCTATCAGTTCAAAGGCACGTTCGACGGCAACAACTCTGCAGGCTACAAAATCAGCAACCTCACTGTTAACACGCCCGATAACAATAACGTCGGCTTATTCGGCTACGTCGGCAAAGGCGGCACGATTCAAAATATCACGCTCACCGACGTCAACATCACGGGCAAGAATAATGTCGGCGGGCTCCTCGGCGACAACGAAGGCGAAGTTACAAACTGCACGGTAAGCGGCACAGTCAGCGGCAATTCTTATGTCGGCGGGCTCGTCGGTCTCAACGCCTTCGGCGGCAGAGTCGAGAATAACACGGCGATTACCACGGTCAACGGCAGCAATTCTCCCGTCGGCGGGGTCGCCGGCTCCAACGGCAGCGTAGCCACAAACAATAAATTTTACGGCAACCAAACCGACGCGCTTGGCAGAGACGTCGTCAGTGACTCCAAGAACACGCGCTATTACAAGCTCACGTTGCCCGACGGCGTCACTGCAAGCGGCAACAGCTTCACGTTCGACGGCACGACCTACGCGGCGGGCACAGTTATATTGCTGTCGACGAAGACAGGATACGCCCTCAACGAAACGTCAATCGACGTCGCGAAAGACACCGACCTAAGCACCACCACATTCACCACCACGGACGTTTGGGGCGTCGAAAGCGGCGCGAACGGCTCGACGGCTAATCCCTACCTAATCAGCGACGTTGTGGGTCTGCAACTTCTGGCGGCTTACGTCAACGCGGGCAACACCTGCGCGGGCTTGAACTTCAAGCTTGCGGACGACATCGATTTGAGCTCCGTTGAGAACTTCACGGCAATCGGCAACTTCACCAATACGAACAATTACAATCCGTTCAGCGGCACATTCGACGGCGGCGACTTCAAAATCAGCAACCTCAAAATCAACTCAACATTGCATTATAACGGCTTGTTCAGCTACAACAGCGGCACGATTAAGAACGTCACGCTCGATAACGTCGACATCAGCGGCAATGGCAGTCTCGGCGCACTCGTCGGTCAAAACGACGGCACAATCGAGAACTGCACGGTCAGCGGCAAAGTCAACGGCAAAGGTCAGTTTGTCGGCGGGCTCGTCGGCGACAACAGAGGCACAGTCAGCGGCGGCACGGTAAACAATGTCGAAGTCAACAGTTCATATCGTATCGTCGGCGGATTGGTCGGTGTCAACAACGGCGGCACGATCACAGACGGCACGGTCAACGGCGGCAAAGTCACAAAAGACGGCAATAACGTCGGCGGGCTTGTCGGCTACAACGCCGGCACGGTCACAGGCGGCACGGTTAACAATGTCGAAGTCAGCGGATATAGGTGGGTCGGCGGGCTCACCGGTTACAACACCGGCGGTACAGTCACAGGCTCCAAGGTGGTCGCCACAGTCACCGCTACTTTCACCGCCACTGAAACCGTCTATTCGTTTGTCGGCGGCGTCGTCGGTCAAAATGCCAATAGCGGCACAGTCGGCACGTCGGAAAATCCCAACTACTATCACAGCGACAAAGGCGCAGTCGAAGGTGCGGACGCCGATAACAACTTGCCGATTTACGAACTCACGCTTCCCGACGGCGTCACGGCAAGCGGCGCATTGCTCACCTACGGCAACAAAGCTTACGTCACGGCGGGCAATGTAACATTTGCGGGCGTCAAGACGGGCTACGTCATCAACGACGTCAACGTCACGCAAGATACGTCAATCAGCGCGACATTCGACACGGCTAATCATTACGTCCTTGCCGACAATCCGACGACGCTTGCCACGGCGGCTAACACGACCGATTATCCCAACCTCGTGCAGGTTTATGAACTCACCTTGCCGAGCGGTGTCACTGCAAGCGGCGACACGGTTGCCACTGCCGACGGCAAAACCTACGCGACGGGCAACGTCACATTTACGGGAGTCAAGACGGGTTACGTCATCAACGACGTCAACGTCACGGAAGACACGACAGTTACCGCGACACTCGACACGGAGAATCATTACGTCCTTGCCGACGACACATCAACGCTTGCAACGGCTGAAAACGTCGGCAGTTATCCCAACCTCAAGCAGGTTTACGCGCTCACGTTGCCCGAAGGCGTCACGGCTGAAGGCGACATCGTTGCAACCGCCGACGGCAAATATTACGCGGCGGGCAATGTAACATTTGCGGGCGTCAAGACGGGCTACGTCATTGACGGCGTCAACGTCACGCAAGACACGACAATCACCGCGACAGTCGACGCGGCTAATCATTACGTCCTTGCCGACAACACAAGCACCCTTGCAACCGAAGCGAACACCGCGACATATCCCGATTTGATTCAAGTTTACGAACTCACGTTGCCGAGCGGTGTCACGGTTGCAAGCGGCGACACGGTTGCCACTGCCGACGGCAAAACCTACGCGGCGGGCGAAGTCACGCTCACGGCGGCGAAGGGCTACACAATCCAAAGTATCAGCGTCGACGGCTCGACACTCGACGGCACCACATTCACGGTCGACGCGGCAACCGAAATTTCGGCGGAGAGTTTCAAGTCAATCAACGGCGGCAAGGGCGTGGAAGTCGGCGGCACGACGGGCGACTTCAGCGCGGAAAGCGGCGTTTACTCAATCACCGCGTCGCAGGAAAATTCTACGGTCGTCGGCAACACGAACAACAACAACGTCAACATTGCGGGCGGCGGCGAAAATATTTTGACGGGCGGCGGCGGCAACGACACCTACACTTTCAGCGCGGGCGGCGGAATCGTCACGGACTACGGAATCGGCTCAACGAAAGACAGCACGGGCAAAACTTTGTCGGCACCGCTCGGCAGCGACATCGTTAAAGTCAGCGGCACAGTCAGCGGCGTTTATTTCGACCGCGACGCCTCCAGCAAAAAATCCGCGACCTTTACGGCGATTGTCACCTACGGCACGGGCGACGACACGGATATCATCGTCCTGCAAAACATCAACAAGAAGCCGACGAAATACAGCTCCGACCCGTCCAAGGCGGTTTATCAGACGAACGACGCGGCGGCGGCGACGCTCAAAATTTGGGACACGAGCGGCACTAAACAAGCGGTACTTTCCGCCGCGAAGCTCAAGGCACTTTTCCGCGACGACAACGATTTGGACGACCTTATTCAGGCGAAGGTCACGTATCTGGGCGATATTGCCGACGGTAAAACTCCGACAACCAATCCGTTCGAGCAAACTGCGCAAGCCACGTTCAACGGCGGCGACAACGGCTGACATAAAAAAATTTTCCCCCGTCAAATGCGGCGGGGGATTTTTTGTTGCGGCGGCAGGAATTCGGCGGCGCAGGTTGAAACAGTCACAAGATTGCAAGATTAAAAGATTGCAAGATTGCAAGTCACTCGCAATCTTAATCACTCGCAATCTCGCAATCTTAACTACTCGCAATCTAAAAAGAGGTGCAGTCATGAGAAAAATTTTTACGGTCGTGACGCTGATAACTTGCCTCGCATTGATGACGTCGACCGTCTTTGCGGAGTCGGCAGTCACGCGAATCAAAGACATTGCCAAAGTCCAAGGCATGCGCAATAACCAACTGATGGGCTACGGACTTGTCGTCGGACTGCCCGGCACGGGCGACAGCGACGATACGTGGCAGATGATTCAGTCGACGGTGTCACTGCTAAGGAATTACGGCATAACGATTAACGCGGCGGATCTCGACTCGGACAACGTGGCGGCGGTCATGGTTACGGCGACGCTCCCGCCGTTCGTGCGCGAAGGTGACACAATCGACGTTGTCGTCGGGTCAATGGGCGACGCGGACAGCATTCAAGGCGGTGTTTTATTGCAGACGCCGCTTCGTGCCGCGAACGGTGAAGTTTATGCCGTGGCGCAAGGCTCCGTTTCGACGGGCGGTTTCGTCGCGGGCAGGGGCAACAATCGTGCGCAACGGAACTTCCCGACGGCGGGCTCAATTCCAAACGGCGCAATCGTTGAACGCACGCTTGAGGACGAACTCGGACGCAACGGGCAACTTTCGTTGAGCTTGGGGAACGCCGACTTCACGACGGCTTCACGAATCACCAACGCCATCAATTCCGCTTACGGCAACGTTGCGCACGCCGCGAATCCCGGACGCGTCGACATCAACATTCCCGGCTACTATCGCGCCAACGTCGTTGAATTCGTCGCCTCGATTGAGGAGTTGCCCGTTATGCCCGACACCATTGCAAAGGTCGTCGTCAACGAACGCACGGGCACAATCGTCATGGGCGGCAATGTTCGCGTCGACGAGTGCGCCATTACGCAGGGCGGCTTGACGATTCGCATTAATCGCACGGAAAGCGGACATCAAGCGGCACCTTACTCTTACGGCACGTCGATGGTCGTCAAGAACGTCGAACTCAACGCCCGCGAAGAAACGTCAAGCTCGGTCTTCATGCCCGCCACGACCAGCGTCAGCGACGTTATCGGCGCGCTCAATGCCGTCGGTGCCACGCCTCGCGACTGCATTTCGATTTTGCAGGCAATGAAGGCGGCGGGCGCAATTCACGCGGTGCTTGAGATTGTTTAAGGAGTGATTGCCATGCAGATTAACGGCGTAAATTTGATACCGCACATGAGCTCGACGAATACGGGAGCGGACGGTGCGCAGTTGCTCAACGACGAATCAACCTTCCAAGCGCAACTGCAGGCGGCAACCGACAGGCTCAATCAAACTTCCGCGTCGAAGATTAAGACGATGACCGACGCCGAAGTCACTCAACGCAACCAAGAAATTCGCGACGCCGCCGTTCAGCTCGAAGCCATCATGCTCAAGCTTATGTACACCGAGATGTGGAAGACCGTCCCGAAAAGCGAACTCTTCAGCAAGGGCAACGATAACGCCATGGAAATTTACCGCGACATGTACAACGAGGAACTCACCAAGCGTGCGGCGGAAGGCGGCGGTATCGGTTTGGCGGACTTCATTTATCGCCAACTGACCAACACCAATCCGCGCACGGTCTGAAAAAAATTTATCCCCAACGTCTCAACGGACGTCGGGGATTTTTTTGTTGCGTTGACAGAAAATTTCTGCGGGTGTAAACTTGCATAAAATTTTCAAGGAGGAATGCTTTATGAGCTATACAACGTTAAAGGCAACCCCCCCCAGTCACCTGACGGGTTTACGTTCGACCTGCAACGTTTCGACAGCGCATTCGGCGGCGGCAGCGGCACCGAATCCGACCCCTATAAAATTTCCGCCGTTGAACACCTGCAACAGCTCGCGACCGACGTAAACGGCGGCAACACCTACGAAGGCGTTTACTTCAAGCTCACGGCGGACATCGACTTGACGGGCGTCGACTTCGCGCCAATCGGCAACCGCAACAATATGTTCAACGGCACATTCGACGGCGCGGGCTTTACAATCAGCAACCTCAAAATCAGCACCGGCGGCAATAACGTCGGCTTGTTCGGCTACGTCGGCGAAGGCGGCACGATTATGAACGTCACGCTTGATAACGTCAACGTCAGCGGCGGTGATTCTGTTGGCGGGCTTATCGGCGCCAACCGCGGCACAATCGAAAACTGCACAGTCAGCGGCAAAGTCACGGGCACGGGCACGGGCTCCGATTCATACGTCGGCGGACTTGTCGGTCGCAACAACACCGGCACAGTCAGCGGCAACACGGCAATTTCCAATGTCAGCGGCACGGGTAACGGTGTCGGCGGGCTCGTCGGCTACAACTCAGGCGGCACAGTCAGCGGCAACACACAACTTTACCTGCTTACGTTGCCCAAAGGCGTCACTGCCACGGGCGACACGGTCATCACAATCGACGGCAAAACCTACGCTGTCGGTTCCGTCACACTCAAGGCGACGGACGCAAGTAAATTACTCCAAAACGTCACAGTCAACGGCGAGTCAGACGATGATGGCGTCTTTGAGGTCACGGCGGACACTACGATTACGGCGGACGTTGTCAGCGCGTTAGTCTTCAATCAACCGCGCACGGCAGTCACAGTCGGCGGCAGTGCAGGCGACTTGAGCACGGAAAGCGGCGTTTACTCAATCACCGCGTCGCAACAGAACTCAACGCTCGTCGGCAACGCCAAAAACAATACGTTCGTCCTCACAGGTGGCGGCGAAAATATTTTGACGGGCGGAAGCGGCAACGATACGTTCAAATTCAGCGCAGGCGGCGGTATCGTTACGGACTACGGAATCGGCGCGACGAAATCGGGCGACGGCTCACCGTTGGAAAATCCGCCCGGCACCGACGTCATTAAGCTCGACGGCAAAGTCAGCGGCGTTTACTTCGACCGCGACGCCTCAACAAAAAAATCTCCGACCTTTACGGCGATCGTCACCTACAACAGCACCGCCGATAACGATACTCAAGTCATCGTCCTGCAAAACATCAACAAGAAGCCGACGAAATACAGCTCCGACCCGTCCAAGGCGGTTTATCAGACGAACGACGCGGCGGCGGCGACGCTGAAAATTTGGGACATGAGCGGCTCCAAGCAAGCCGTTATTTCCGCGTCGAAGCTCAAGAAACTTTTCCGCGACGACAGCGACTTAAGCGACGAATTGAAGACGCAAATTGCAAGCCTCGGCAAACTTGACGGTATCGGCGACTTGAACTTGCCCGCCGTCGACCAGCTCAATCAGAATACGCAAGCCACGTTCAACGGCGGCGAATGACGTAAAAAATCCCCCAACGTCTCAACAGGCGGCGGGGGATTTTTTATTGCCGATAAAATTTTACGCGCCGAGTTCCGTAAGCAACGCCTTACAGCCGCCGTAAATCTGCGCGAAAACTTCGGCGTGATTGCCCGTCGGACCGGGGTCGTCGACGCTTAGAATGTTGCCCGCCGCGTCCTTGAGCATGATGATTTTATTGTCTGGGTCACCGCCCGTTTGCTGCTTGAGCCTTTGCAAAGTGTTCGTGTCGAGCGCGATAATGCACTTGAAATTTTTGTAGTGCTCCGACGTGAACGCTTGAGAAATGTGCGCGTCAATGTCAATTCCGTTCGCTTGCAGGACTTGAGCCGTGCGTTTGCCGAGCATTTCGCCGCCCGACGTGTTGCAGCCCGCAGAGTCGACGTAAACGCGCTCATCCAGTCCAACGCGCTTGAGCAGGTGCCGCATGATGAATTTTGCCATTGCCGAGCGGCAAGTGTTCCATTCGCAAACGAACATAATTTCGCCCGCAACTTCGGGGTCGCTCTGCCAATACTGCCCGCTCAAAATGTCGACGGCAGAAATTTTTCCCTGCGCAATGAATGAGCCGGTATCAATCATCAAAATATTTTTGTCGGGGAATTTCATCGGGCGCAACGGCTCGTCTCCGAAATCGAACAGCAACTGCAACGGGGAGTGTCCGCCGATAATCACGGCGTCTCCGTCGTAACGGTTATAAAATTTTTCTCGCGCCCAAAGCAAAAATTCTTCGGGCTGACTGTCAAGCGGCAATGTCGAATCAACGCCCGCGTGGCAGAAAAAATATTGTCGTCCGCCAATCGTAAGCATGTGACTTAGCGGCAAACTTCGCGCGAAATTCAACACATCGTCGACGACGGAATTGTTGACGCGTCGCAACTTTTGGAGTGCGCCAATCGTTTTATTGCCGCCGTTGTAAAGAATCCACGCGGCAGTTTCTCCGTGGCGGAAAATATCTTCGCGGCTCAACGACTCGACATTGCCGCCGAAAAATTTATCTGTGAAGTCGCGCTCGTCACCGCTGAAGGCATTGAGCAGCATTTGTTCGTGGTTGCCGCGCAGGAAGACGAAATTTTTCCGCCGCCGCATTTCAAGCACCCATTGAAGCGTTTCGGCGACGCCTTCGCCGCGATCGACGTAATCGCCGACGAAAATCAAAAGGTCACGGTCATTGACGTTGAGCTTGCTCCACAGCGACATCAACTTGCCGAATTTGCCGTGCACGTCGCCGACAGCGATAATCCGTTTGTACGGTGTGTCGTTGACGGGCGAGATAATTTCTGCCGCGTCGTCGATGAAAAATTTCTGCGTGTCCATTGAAGTTACCTCCCTTTACGGCTCGGCGGGGTCGGAGCGATAAAAATTGCCGCTCAAAACGTCGACGCATGTCAGGAAGCCGTTGACGTGCTTAGCCTGCGTGTCGAGCATCAAAATATTTTTGCTGGGGATTTTAATCGGCTCACCGAGCAAAATATTTTTCGCGACGCCTTCGAACAGTTGCGGCATGTGGCGGAAAATTTTTTTCGGAGCTTTGTGCCCGACGACAATCAGCGCGTCGCCCGAATAATTTTCGTAGAAGTTCATGTAACCGCCGCCGAGCAGATAAGTTTTTGTCTGCATGTTGAGCGGAGTGCCGACCTTCACGCCGCCGTGGCAGAAAAAATATTTCCGCCCGCCGACGGTGACGCTGTGGCAACAAGGCAACGCGTTCATGAAGTCAAAAATTTTTTTCGGCAAGTCGGGCTCGTCGACGGCTGCCGCCCGTATCTCGCGGACGACGTTGCCGCTGACGTTGCTCAAAAAATTTCCGTGCCTGTCGAACATGTGCCGCAAATAAGCGTCGTCGGTATTGCCGCGCAGGATAACGACGTTGGGATTTTTCGACAGCTCGATAAGCCGGCGCAACGTCGCCAAATCTTTATGTTCGCAACCTTCGACGTAATCGCCGACAAAAATCAAAAGGTCACGGTCAGTTACGTTGAGTTTACTCCACAGCGACATCAGTTTGCCGAAGGAGCCGTGCACGTCGCCAATCGCCAAAATCCGTTTGTACGGCGAATCATTGACGGGCGGGACAATTTCCGACGCGCCGTTGATGAAAAAATTTTTGTTGCCGTTCATGATGCGTCCTCCGAAAAAAATTGCCGAGCGTTTTGAATCAACCTCGGCAATTATATCACAATCGGAAAAATTTTTTGCGGCGGTTACGGCTCGCGCTTGTTCCAATAAGCGGCTTCCGTCTCGCAGAACTCAAGGCAAATTTTCATTGCCGCAACGTCGCCCGACAACGCCCGCTTGTACACGTCGAAAAATTTCATGCGCCGCGACGCGAAAATTTCTGCGTCGGAAGGTGCTTCGCCGTCGAAAGAGTTGCCCTCGACCGCCGCGATTTTTTTACGCCACCAAGCCGCTTGATCCGCGTAATCTTCCTGCAAACTGTACACGGGCGACGGCGCATTGCGGTCAGCGGCACGCAACCACATCGCCTCCGCAACAAGCGGATTGTCCTGCAGTTCGCTCAAAAAGTCCGTCGCTCTAGGGTCGCCGTATTCCTCCGCCGCCTCGAAAAATTTCTTCGCCGCCGCCAAATGTTCGGGGGAGCCGTTGCCCGTGTCCCAAAGTTCCTCCGCAATGTCGACAACCGTTTGAAGGTCGCTTGCCGCCCAACCGTCGCTGCTCAAAATTTTTTCGCCGAGCGTTATCAAGCCGTTTTTAATCGTCGCCGCGTCGTCGCCGTCAATGACAATTTCACTGCCGTCATTGCGCGTAAGTGCCACGCGATAATTTTTGTCGTTCGTCATGATTCGTGTCCTCCCAAAATTTTAATCGCGCGCAGGTTTGCATTCGGGCGGAAGTTCGTTCCAATATTCGTCCGCCTTGGCAAGGTCGCGCTCAACAAATTGCCCAGACTCGTAAATCCACGCCAACCGCGTCCGCGCCTCGAAAAAGTATTCGTAACTCGGATATTCGCTCGCCGCCTCGTAGTAGTGAATCGCCTTGTAAATGTCGCGCTCAACGTTCCTGCCGTAAAAATAATCCTCCGCAAGCTTGAAAATAATTTCTTGGTTACGCGAATCACGCGCCGCCGCCTCGTAAAACCGATAAGCCTCGGAAATATTTTTGTCGACGAATTCGCCGCGCTCCAACATGCGCCCGATACACTCCAGCGCGAAACTTCGACCTTGGTCGGAAAGTTCGGCGGCGGCTTCAAAATATCGCAGTGCCCGCCGAAAATTTTGCCGCACGCCAATTCCGCGATAACACATCAGCCCGCATTGCATGCACGCTTTGGCATAATCAAGATTGGCGGCGCGATTGTACCACTCGAACGCCTGCGCGGGATTCGGCTCGACGTTGCCTTCGCCGATGTAAAGAATGTTGCCCGCCCGACAAAGTGCCTCCGCATAAAATTCCTTGTCGTAGCGCGGGGAAGTGCCCGTTCCCGCCGCAATGAAATACTTCAACGCCTCGGCAAAATTTTGCTCGACGTACCAGCCCGCGCAATATTCCTCCGCCATGAAATTCAAGCCGACGGGGTCATTGACGGCAACCAGTCGCTCAATCCACGTGAGATTATTCGCGCCGTGACACAAACTGTACAGTGCCGACCGATAATGATCGTCATCAAGCCGCGCAAGCCACTCGTCCGCCGCAGAAATATTTTTGTCGACGCCGCAACCCGTCGCCAAACATTTGATGACTTCGCAAGCGGCATCTTGATTTCCCGCGTCCGCCGCCGACTTGTACCAACGGAAAGATTCGGACTCGTTTTTATCGCAACCGAGACCCATGCTCAACATGTGCGCGACAACTTTCATTGCGGAAATTAAGCCCGCGTCCGCCGCCCGCTTATACCAGCCGAACGCGGCAACTGCGTCTTTCGGCGTGCCGATGCCGTCATAAAGCCGATGACCGACCTCCGCCATACTCTCGCGGTCACCCGACTCGGCGGCGCGACTGTACCACTTGAACGCCTCCGCAGAAAAATTTTCGTCGGGCTTATTGTCCATGTTGGCAAAAAATTCCTCAATGGAAACGCTTTCGCCGAGTTGCGGCTCATTTTGCCAACGACCGGATTTTTTGTCGTAGAACGCGGCGCGCTCCTTCATGCCGGCAAGTTCGTTTTCGTCGTGGGAAAAAATTTTTTCCGTCATTGCGATTGTCCTCCTCACATGGCTGATTTGAGCTTGAGAATTTTGTTGCGAATTCTGCGCCGCTCAATCGCCGCCGCCTGTCCCGGGAAAAATTCGGAAAGTCTGTGGCTCCCGAAACTCCGCACCTGCTCAAGCACATCGCACATAAAATAAATTTCGTTGTACTGCGCGTCGATAATTTCAAGCACGGCGTCCAAAATTTCCGCGTCGTTCGGGCACAGTTCAACGAGCCGTTCCATTGCCGCGACGTCGTTAAGTTCAGCCGCCTTCCGATAAAATTTGATTGCCTGCGGGAAATTTTCTTCCGCGTCGAAAAGTTCGGCAAGCTTGCGTGCGGCGGGACGATAATTTTTTTCAGCCGCCTGCGCAAAAAATTTTTTCGCCGAGTCGAGGTCACCTTCCGCCGAATAAATTTCCGCCAGCCGTATCATTGCGCCGGGGTCACCCGCCTGCGCCCATTGTGTCAACAAATTTTTCACGGTATCGCCTCCAAATGTCCGTTTAAATGCGTTGGGAGCGTCGAACAATTTGACGCCCCCTTCGCTGCCTTCGGGACTCGCGCTGACTTGCTGTCCCATGTGCCGCAAGATTATGCAGACCTTGCAAATTATTAAAAATTTTTCGCAACCGTTCAAGCTGTCGTAAGGCGTGCCCCCTTTCAATGTGCAAAGTATATCACGGAAATTTTCATTCCGCCGCCCGCCGAAAACACATCAATCGTTGTAAGCAATGGTCGCCGAAAAAATTTCCGGTGCGTCGCCGATTATGTGCTATAATGCAAATGTATTTCATTCTTTGACAAATCGGAGGGTATCATCATGGCGAAAAGCAAACTTTTCTATTCCAAAACGTTTATCAAAGACCTGCTGATAATCGCGGCGTTGTGCCAAACCGACCACGAAGCCCCGAAGACGGCACGTCAAATACTCAAGGAAGTCGAACGGAGTTGGAGCGAAATTTTCCCGAATGAACCGCTGAACAAATCTTCCAAAAAAAATTTCGTCACGGCGACGATAAGCCGACACGTCCGCGACATGAATCGGAGCGGGCTCTACAAAATCGAGGTGCACGAAGATAACAAACGCGGCTACTACAACGCACGAAAACTTTTCAGCACAGCCGAAGCCGCCGCCGTTACCGCAATGATTTATCAGACGACGAGCCTGTCTGCCGCCGAAAAGCAAAAATTTTTCGACAAGATTAAGTCCGCGACCGACATTGACGGTCAATCGATCGTCTACGGTTTCGGGCGACAACTCAAGCTTGACGGCGAGCCGACGAAAAATTTTTCGCAGTGCCTGTGCAAAATTCAAATTATCTGCCGAAGCATCGTTGAGGGCAAAAAAATTTCTTTCTGCCTGCGCCCAAACAGCGCGAGTCAAAATCGCACGTACCGGATTGCCGAGCCGCTTGCCGTTGTCGTGAAGGGCGGCGAATTTTTTCTGACGGCAAAGGTCGACGATTCGCCGACGCCGATTGATTTTAAGTTGCGCCTGATGTCCGAGCTTGAAATTTGCAGTGACGAATTTCAATCCGACAAAAATTTTTCACTTGCCCGCCACATGAGCAAAGAGCGCGATTGCGGCGAGCCGATTGAGTTGATGATAAGTTTTCCCGAAAGTTTTATCGAGTCCGTCGTTGAGCGATTCGGTTGCGGCAAAGTAAAGTCGCTTGCTCCGAACGGAAACATTTTTGACGGCGAACGGCAATTTCGGGCGACAATCCTTGTCAAAGAAAACGAATGCCTGTATCGGTGGCTGCGTTGCCATTGCGACAGAGTAAAAACCAATTTCCCGAATCGAATCAGACAGACGCTCAAGAAACAACTTGCCATGATGATTTCGCGCCTGTAAAAATTTTCGCGACAAAAAAATTATCCCCGCCGCTCACGAAGAGTTGCGGGGATTTTTTTTATGCGGAAGTCAAATTTTTAGAAGAACCAGCTGACGCGTCCGAAGAATGTTTGCGTATCTTTTTTGGTGTCGAGAGTTTTGCCGGTGAAGTAACGCAATTCGGTCAAGGTGTTATGGAGCGGCGACCAGCTTGCAATGAATTCGACGCCGCGTTTGTTGGTGCGACCGTCCCAGTAAGTGTCGAAGGTCGGCGCGAGACCGACGTTTTGCCCGATGTAACGGTAAGCGACGCCGAGTCCCCAACTGCCGCGTTCCTTGTTGGCACCCTTGTAGTCGAGCGCAATGTTGTAAGCGGTTTTGTATTGCAGAGCCTTGCTGTTGCGAGCGTATGCGCCGCCGAGCACGAAGTCCGGTCCGAGATTGAAGTGCGTGCCGACTGACCAAATGGTTGCGTTCTTTTTATGATCGCCGTAGCCGACAAAGTTTCTGAAGGCGTCGGAGCGGAAATGGCGCAGTGCCGCGCCGATATAGAATTTGTCAATGTCGTAGGAAAGTTCGGCACCTTGATAGCTTGCGGGCGGGTCGAGGTCGACGCCCTCATCTTTGACGGAATAAACGTCGGCGTTCTCAAGGTTCCAGCGACCGGCTTCGAGCAAAACTTTGAATTTGTCGCCGTAGCTGACCTGCGCGCCGCTGAAGTAATCATCGACGACGAGACCTTGATCAACGTCGCTCAAAAGTTCCTGCTTGCCGAGTTTGACTTGGAATTTGCCGTAGGTGCCTTCCGCGTAGCCGTAAGTAAGTTTGAAGCTTGAAGATTCGTCGCGGCTCATGTCGTGGTTGGCGGTGATACGAGCTTTAAGTTTCCAGTGGTCGTTGACTTCGGCTGTGGGGAAGAAACGCATTTGCAGGCTGTTCGAGGAACGTTTCCATTTGTCGCCGCCGTCGCGCATCTTTTCGCGGTTGTTCCAGTAGCGATAGCGCAATTCGCCCGTCCACGTAACTTTATCGGCGTATTTTTCAAGATTGCTCACGCGAACGCCGAGGGCGTCGAGTTCGTCACGGAATTCTGCGGCAAGTCTGTCGAGTTCGGCTTTATTCGCGCCCGAAGGATTTTTAGCCATAGCTTTGGCAACCATCTGCGCCATTTCGTAACGGGTGATGTTTCTGTCGCCGCGATAGGTGCCGTCGCCGTAACCTTCGATAACGCCTTCCGCCGCCAACTTGGCAACCGAATTGTACGCCCAATGTCCTGCGGGAACGTCGCTGAAGGGATTCGCCGCCGCAAACGTCGTTGAGGTTGCTCCGACGACGAATGCCGCCGCCAAAGCCGCTACTACTGTCTTCTTCATGATGATAACCTCCCGTAAACTTTGCCGATTAGAGCCGCCGCTTCGTAACGCGGCATGTTTCTTTCGCCGCGGAAAGTGCCGTTGCTGTAGCCTTCCATAAGATTTTCGGCAGTCAGCAAGTTGACGGACTCGCTTGCAAAATGGTCGTCGGGCACGTCCTTAAAAGCGTTCGTTGCGGCAGGAAGGTCGCCCTTGTGAAGTTTTTTGTAAACGTCGGCAACCATTACGGCAATTTCGTAACGGTCGATTGCTTTGTCGCCGTCGGCAACCGCCTCGTCCGTGATTCGTTTTGCGTCGGCTGTGGAGTCGGGCGACAGCTTCAGGAGCAAATTGGCTGTCCACTGCGCCATATCGGCACGCGTGATGTCGCGTTCGCCGTAAAACTTTTTGTCGGCGGGAACGGTGACAATTCCGGCGTCGACCAAGTTTTTGACGGTTGAATAAGACCAATGATTTTCGGGCACGTCGTCAAAAAGCTTAGTTTTCGTCCAGTCCGCAATCAGCAAATTAGCCAAAACGACCGCCATTACGATGCCAAAACCGAAGAGAACTTTTCTGGAAAAATCCATAGACAAGTTCTTCTTTTTTTTCTTCTTCACAAGAACACCTCCAATCTGCAAAGTGCTGAAAATTTTTTTGTGGTCGTCGCCCGCAATTGTGGAGGTTTGCGAATTTGAGTTGCCGTGTTTCCTCAAGTCGTTAACCATCGCAGTTGCGGAATTTGACCGCGCAGAATATAGCACAGCCCGAAATTTTTTTCAACCGAAAATTCTTTCAGACGCGTTTCAAGTTGCAAGCGGCGTCGACGTAATATAATCGGCGCAAGAAATTTTTTGATTGGAGTTGAGCGCATGGCAAATTACACGACAACGACGCCCGATTGGGCGGTGTCGAATCAATCGGCGGTGATGAGCGGCATCGAAGGCATTAAAGATACGACCGTCGGCAACATAAACCCCGCGTTCGCGTCGGGCGCATTCAAGCCGAAACGTCGCATGATGTTGACGGAAGATGAACTCGTCGACGGCGTGACGCGCGGAGATCGAATGATTTTGTCGCGGGCAATAACACTGATTGAAAGCAACAGTCCGAAACATTTCGCGAAGGCACAACGCGTCCTGCAACGGCTCCTTCCACGCACGGGCAAGGCATTGCGAATCGGGATAACGGGCGTCCCCGGCGCGGGCAAGTCGACGATTATTGAGGCATTCGGCAACATGCTTTGCGACGACGGACATCGTGTGGCGGTGCTGTCAATCGACCCGACCAGCTCCATTACGAAAGGCTCGATTCTCGGCGACAAAACGCGCATGGGAACTTTGAGCCGTCGCCCCGAAGCATTTATCAGACCAAGTCCCGCGGGCGGAACACTCGGCGGCGTCGCGCGAAAAAGTCGCGAAACAATGCTCATGTGCGAAGCGGCGGGCTACGACGTGATTTTGATTGAGACCGTCGGCGTCGGGCAGTCCGAAACGACCGTTCGCTCAATGGTGGATTTTTTTATGCTGGTTGTCTTGACGGGTGCGGGCGACGATTTGCAGGGCATCAAAAAAGGCATCATGGAGCTTGCCGACGCGATTGTCGTAAACAAAGCTGACGGCGACAATCTTGTCCGCGCGAAGGTCACTCGCGGCGAATACGAACGCATGACGGAATTTATCCGCCCCGCAACCGAAGGTTGGCCAACGCACGCTTATCTTGCCAGTGCCGTCACGAAAATGGGCTTGCCTGAATTGTGGCAGGTGATTCAGCTGTTCAAAAAGACGACTCAAGCAAGCGGCGTTTTTCAGCGGCGGCGGGATTCACAACTGCTTGATTGGATGCACGCAATGATTGACGAGCACCTGCACAATTTATTTTTCGGCGACGCAATGGTAACGGGACGAATGCCCGAAATCAAAGCGGCGGTTTTGGACGGAATAATTTCGCCGACGCAGGCAGTCGCGGAGCTTGTCAAGCTGTTCGACATAAAACGCGCGGCTCAAAAGAAAGTCGACCTGTTCGAGGCGTAAACGTCACAAAAATTTTCGTCGGGCAGTCGGCTGACGTGACGGCTTGCAGTCGTCGAAACGTCATGCTTGCAGGAAAATTCGTCGCGGGCGCAGAAACTGTAGCAAAAGATTTTCTCGTGAATTCGCGGAGGCGATTTCAATGACGAAGCTCAACATAAGGAACTGTTCGCGTTGCAAGCGGATATTCATGCCTGTGAGCGGCGAAAAAATTTGCCCCGACTGTCGCGCCGAGGAATTGAAGTTGGAAGAGCACGTTAAGAGCTACGTCCGCGACCACCCCGGTATCACGGTCAACCAGCTGATTGAAGGTTCGGGCGCGCCCGGCAAACTTGTCTGGCGCATGGTCATGCAGGGTCAGTTTGAAAACTGCGGCTTGCGCGACGCCAAATATCCCTGCGGCAACTGCGGCAAGCTGATTGAACGCGGTGCTTATTGCGACGAATGCGCCGCCAAACTCAAGCAGAACGCTCAAAAATACGCCGAAGCCATGAACGCCAAACGTCGCGCCGCCGAAAAAAAATCGCAATCGACGGGCAAAACGTTTTCCGATTCGATGTACGACGCAATGAGCAATTCGCGCAGTCGCTGAAAAATTTTTTCGACCGAATTCAATGGTTTTACTCTTGGCAAGCGTAAGACCATTTTTGTTTGCACGGAGGGCAATTTCATGGACTTTGACCGGATTTATGCGCGATTCACGGCGGCAAAGGCGGCTGACGACTTCGCGACAATGAGCGACATTATCGCGCAGGTGAACGAATACGGCAATCGATTGGCGGTAAACGGCAGGGGAAACGAAATTCCGCCGAATGCCGTCCGTATCGCCGAACATGTCAACGTGCTGATTTATCACGTGATGAAACTTTTGCACGACGGCAACTCACGTAAAGCATACGGATATTTGCTCGCGCTTGCCAAAAATAACGTTGAAGGTTTCGACAGATTTTTTCACATGCTCTATCTGCTCGGCAAAACGCTGTACATGGTCGGCAATTATCCTTCGGCGGCGAAAATTTTGTCGCGCTACGACGAAGCCCGCAACGTCAAGTGGAATGATGTCGACGAACTAAGTTTGTTTTATCGCGGCAACTGTGCGGCAATGCTCGGCGACTTCAACGCGGCAATCAAACTTTACGAACAGACTTTGACGATTAATTCCGCCTTCGTCGAGGCAAAACGCAACCTTGAGCTTGTCCTGCGCGGCACGACCGAAAATCTTGCCCGCGATGTCAAAAGCTTGTGGAACTTCCCGAATTGGCGCGACGTGCCGATTTTCATCAATGCCCGCGACAGACTCGGCGTCATGAAAAAATTAATCGATTGGCTGCTCGACGCGGGCTATCGAAAATTAATCGTCCTTGACAACGATTCGACCTACCCACCGCTGTCGGAATATTACGCCGCGCTTGAGCGGGATCGTCGCGTGAAAGTTATCCGCCTGCAAAAAAATTTCGGCTTCAAGGCACTGTGGCTGTCGAACATTTTGGAGCGGCTGAAAATTTCCACGCCGTATGTCTACACCGACCCCGACGTTTTGCCGATTGAGCGTTGCCCGAAAGATTTTCTCAAGCGGCTGATGAAACTGCTCGACGGCAACCGTGAATTGCGCAAAGTCGGGCTCGGTATCGTGTATGACGATATAACTTTCTTCGGCAAGGCGAAGTTTCAAGAAATCGAATCAAACTTTTACGACGGCACGCGCGTCGGCGACGAAATTTACTTCACGCAGGTGGACACGACCTTTGCGCTTCACTCGAATTTACGTCATTACAGCTTGCGATTTTCACTGCGCACGACGGGCGATTTGCAAATTTACCATTTGCCGTGGTACTTCGATTACGACAACTTGCCCGACGACGAAAAATATTACATCGAACACGCGGAAAGTTGCGCATCAGTGGCAATGCATTTCAAACAGCTGGGGGAATGATTTTGAACTCGATAAAAATTCGCGGAGCCCGCGTCCACAATCTAAAGAATATCAGCGTCGAAATTCCCCGCGACAAACTCGTCGTCGTTACGGGCGTCAGCGGCAGCGGCAAAAGTTCGTTGGCGTTCGATACGATTTACGCCGAAGGGCAACGCCGCTACATGGAGTCGCTGTCAAGCTACGCTCGTCAATTTCTCGGACTGCCCGATAAGCCCGACGTTGAGCAGATTGAAGGCTTGAGCCCCGCCATTGCCATCAACCAGAAGACGACCAATAACAATCCGCGCTCGACCGTCGGCACCGTCACCGAAATTTACGACTACCTGCGACTGCTTTTTGCACGCGTCGGCAAGCCCCATTGCCCGAAGTGCGGCAAGCCCGTCAAAAGTCAAAGCGTCGACCAAATTCTTGCGCAGATACTCAAGCTCACTGAAGGCACGCGATTCAGTTTGCTCGCGCCGATTGTCAATCACCGCAAGGGCACGCACGAAGATACGCTTGCCAAATTGAGCGCGGCGGGATTCGTGCGCGTGAAAGTTGACGGCAAAGTTCGCGACCTCGGCGAAAAAATTTCGCTCGCCAAAACCAAAAAGCATTCGATTGAGCTCGTCGTCGACCGGCTGATAATTCGCGACGGGATTCGCTCACGGCTGGCGGATTCGTTGGAGACCGCGCTCAAGTTCGGCAACGGTATCGTGTTTGTCGAAACGGACGCGCAGACTTTGACGTTCAGCGAAAAAAATTCCTGCGTCGACTGCGGCATAAGCTTGCCCGACATTACGCCGCAGTTGTTTTCGTTCAACAGCCCGAAAGGTGCTTGTCCGACGTGCAGCGGGCTCGGCAAGGTTTTCGACGTGCGCGACTGGTCGACGATGTTTGAGTGGATGGCGGCGGTGCACGATTTCAAGATGACCGATTTGCCCGAAGACGCCTGCCCCGCGTGCCACGGACACCGACTCAAGCCCGAAGCGTTGAGCGTGACTGTCGGCGACAGGAACATTGCGCAGGTCGTCGATATGAGCGTCGACGCGTGCAAAAAATTTTTCGCCGCCCTTGAACTCGACGACACCGACAAAAAAATCGCCGCGCAGGTGCTCAAGGAGATTAACTCCCGCTTGAAGTTCCTGTGCGACGTGGGGCTTGATTATTTGAGTTTGTCGCGCAAATCGGCGACATTGAGCGGCGGCGAATCACAGCGGATTAGACTCGCGACGCAAATCGGCTCGGCATTGACGGGCGTGCTTTACGTGCTCGACGAACCGTCAATCGGACTTCACCAGCACGACAATCAAAAACTTTTGGCGACGCTGAAAAATTTGCGCGACCTCGGAAACACGCTGATTGTCGTTGAGCACGACGAAGAGACGATTCGCGCGGCGGATAACGTCGTCGATATCGGACGCGGCGCGGGCAAATCGGGCGGCTCCGTAATTGCGCAAGGTACCGCCGACGAAATTTCCCGCGTCGAAAATTCTTTGACGGGCGATTACTTGAGCGGGCGGAAAAAAATTCCCGTGCCGACATCGCGCCGTGAACTCGTGCAGACGCTGACATTCTCCGACGCCTGCAAAAACAATCTGAAAAATATTTCCGTGACAATCCCGTTGCACGCGCTGACACTCGTGACGGGCGTGAGCGGTTCGGGCAAGTCGACGCTCGTTGAAGAAATTGTTTACCCGCGATTGCGCGACATGGATTTAAGCCCGTTCGGCGTGAGCAAAGTCACGATGATTGACCAAGACCCGATTGGTCGGACGCCGCGCTCGAACATTGCCACGTATACGGGCGTCGCCGACCACATCCGAAAAATTTTCGCGGAGACCAACGGCGCACGACTTCGCGGCTACAATGCGGGACGATTCAGTTTCAACGTCAAGGGCGGGCGTTGCGAAAGTTGCGGCGGCAACGGCGTGCTGAAAATTCCGATGAATTTCCTGCCCGATGTTTACGTGACGTGCGACGTTTGCGGCGGCAGTCGATTCAACGCGGAGACGCTTGAAGTCAAGTACAAGGGCGCGAGTATCGCCGACGTGCTTGCCATGCCCGTTGATGAGGCGTTGGAATTTTTCGCGAACGTGCCGACGATTCGGCGCATGTTGCAGGTGCTCCACGATGTCGGACTCGGTTACATTGAGCTTGGGCAGTCGGCGAACACCTTCAGCGGCGGTGAGGCTCAACGCGTCAAGCTTGCCTACGAACTTGCGCGACCGCTCGGCAGGGCGGCGAACATTTACATCATGGACGAGCCGACGACGGGTTTGCACTTCGACGACGTGAGCAAACTCCTTGACGTGATTCAGCGGCTTGTCGAACGCGGAGACACGGTTATCATAATCGAACACAATTTGGACGTAATTAAGTGCGCCGATTACATAATCGACCTCGGACCGGACGGCGGAGATCGCGGCGGGGAAGTTGTCGCCTGCGGCACGCCCGAAGATGTTGCCCACGTCGAAAATTCTTATACAGGTCAAGCGTTGCGTAAAATTCTGCCGTGAGTGTTCAAATAAACAACAAAGCCCGAAGACAACCTTCGGGCTTTTGCTTTTGTCGATATGGAATTCTCGTCGGCAAACCGTGCGAATCAGAATTGTCCGCCGCGCCGCGCAGGACGATGCTTGCTGAAACAATCGCGGCAGTAGATGGGGCGGTCATTCTTCGGCTCGAACGGAACTTCGGTTTCCTTGCCGCAATCGGCGCAGATGACGGTGAACATTTGGCGACCTTCGCCGCCGTCGCGGTTACGTCTGCGTTTGTCGCGGCAATCACGGCAACGCACGGGCTCATTCTCGAAGCCGCGCTCGTGGTAAAATTCCTGTTCGCCCGCGCTGAAGATGAATTCTTTTCCGCAGTCCTTGCATACGAGGGTTTTGTCTTCAAAAGCCATTAAACAAATCTCCTTACAAACGAAAAAATTCTTGCGACCGACGGGAGACGTTGCCCCCGAACGATACGCACGAATTATATCACGCTTTACCGAAAATGCAAGCGTGCCGCCAAACCGTGCGTGATTCACTCGACCGCCCGCGACAGTCAATCGCAACGTCGACGCCTGGCGTGATTCACTCGACCGACCGCGACAGAAAATCGCAACGTTGACGCCTGACGTGATTCACTCGACCGCCCGCAACTGAAAATCGCCGCGTTGACGCCCGCCGTGATTCACTCGACCGCGACTGCAAATTGCGCAAATTTAAAGAGACACGTCGCGTGACGTGCCTCTGATGTTTCGATTGGAGCGGGCAATGGGAATCGAACCCACCTCTCAAGCTTGGGAAGCTCGCATTCTACCGATGAACTATGCCCGCGCAGAAAAATTTTTATCGCACCATGTTGAGTGCACCGACTTGAGCGTTCTGCTGATTTTGATTGGACGCCCTTATCGCGAACGTCGCAAGCTGCTCTTGAATTTGCTGGTTGCGCATTTGCGTAATTTGCCGTGCAATGTCGGCGTCGTCAATGGTCGAACGTGCGGCAAGCATGTTTTCTTCCATCGTCGTGTAGTTCGCCTGCTGATACTCCAGCCGACTAAGTTGCGCGCCTTGAGTCGTCGCCTCGTCAAGTGCTCTGTTCAAGGAGACGCCGTCCGTGACGTAGTCTTCCATGAAGTGCAACGAATCATTTTGCACGCGGGCATAATCAAGCGCGTTGTCGACGATTGCAAGCGAAGCGTTTGCCGACTCAACGGTCGTCGCGTCGATTGTGACGTTGCCTTGCCCGTCCGTCAAGCCGAGCGCGTCGGTGCGGATATTGCCCATGTTGAAGTTTTCGTAGCCGTCAATGCCCGCCAACGTCAAGCTTTCGCGCGAGCCGTCGACGACGCGTTGTCCGTTGTATTCGACAAAAGCGTTCTCGTTTATCTGTCCGACGAGCTGATTGATGTTTTCCTGCAAAGCCGCGCGGTCGATTGAGCCGTTGGTATCGTTGGCGGCGTTGATGAGCAAATCTTTAATCGTCGTCAATGCGCTGACGGTATTTTGCGTCGCGCCGGCGGCTGTGCGAATCATTTGACCGATATTCTGCGTGTTCTGAATCGATTGCCTTGTCGCGCCGATGTTGCTGTCGTAGCGGGCGGCTATCGAGTATTCGGACGCACCGTAAGCGGCGGTCGGGTGCATTGAGCCCGTCGCTATCGTCTGCATTGTCCGTTGCGTGGCGGTGTTGGTGCGGTTGTATTGATTGATGTAAGTCATTGCGCCTATCGCTGCCATTTGGATCACCCTTTCATCTTCCGTGACGTAAAAATTCCTAAGCCTCTTGCCGCGAATAATAACACAAAAGTTTTTTCGGCACAAGGAATTTTTTTCGGGACGCGGAATTTTTTTTGCACACAGCGAAAAATTTTTTGGGAGGCGATTCGATTTGATACGCAAGAAAATTTTGGTACACGGCACGGCGGACAGTCTGCAGAAATTTTTTGCCGACGCCGTCAGCCGCGATTATGAGGTCGTCGCGCTTTTGAGTGACGCGCCCGAAAAAATTTCCGTCGCCAAGCTTGAGGTCTTCGCGCCGAAAAATTTGCCTGCATTTGCTTACAAGACTGTCGACGCGATAATTTTCACTGCCGACAAATCGTCCGTGGAATTTTTCCTGCGACGCGGACTTGCACCGCGAAAAATCATCCTGTGGGACGCAAAACGCGGTTGGGAATTTTTCAGCCTGCGCGACGCCGACGGCACTCAACGGACGTATTTCTGCGGGCTGGAGTTTCACATTCGCAACGACGACGACAAAAAATTTTTCGGCGAAACTCATGTTCGCATGCAAATTCAGCGGCAGGTCAAAAATTTAAACCCGCAGTTTTATTCCGCCGTCGTGGCGCAAGGTTTTCGGCAACGCATGCGGCGACCGCTCAACCTTACAAATCCGCGGACGTTCACGGAAAAATTGCAGTGGATCAAGCTTTACGACGCGACGCCGATTAAAAGCCGCCTCACCGACAAATACCTTGTGCGCCGCTGGATTGCCGATAAAATCGGCGCGCAGTATCTGATACCGCTTTTGGGCGTGTGGGACGACTTCGACGACATCGACTTTGACGACCTGCCCGACCAATTTGTTTTGAAGTGCAACCACGGCTCCGGAATGAACGTCATCGTCCGCGACAAGTCCACCTTCGACAAACGCGCCGCCCGCGAAAAAATCAACGCGTGGCTTGCATTCGATTATTCCGCGCTGTTCCTTGAGCTCCATTACACGCGAATCAAACGTAAAATCATCGCCGAAAAGTTCATGGCGAACGGCGACTTGCCCGACATCGACAATTATAAATTTTGGTGCTTTAACGGTGAGCCGAATTTTTGTGGCTTTGACAGCGGCAGGACGGCTGACGGCAACATCAACAATTTGCGCATTGATTATTTCGATATGGATTGGCAACCAAACGGTTTTGAAAACGGTGCTCATCCGAATAGCGAACATCCCGAAAACATTCCGCAACCGAAAAATTTTGAGCTTATGAAAAAACTCGCCGCCACGCTCGCCGAAGGTTTCGACTTTGTGCGCGTGGACTTGTACGAGGTTGACGGGCATGTTTACTTCGGCGAAATGACCTTCACGCCGGGCGCGGGAAATTTTTATTACAAGTCTGCGGGCACCGACGAATATCTCGGCTCGTTGCTGACGTTGCCTGCACCAACCCCCCCCCGATACACATTGATAATACTGTTGATTATCGCGTGCGCAAAAAATTTATGCACGAGGTAAAATTTCCGCCGCCGCCTAAGCCGCCTGCCGAACATAAAATTATCGCGTCGCTCACGTCGTGGACAAAACGTATCGGCACGGCTCACTTGGCAATTCAAACGATACTCAATCAGACGCGCCGACCCGACTTGACGGTTTTGTATCTGGCGGACGAAGAATTTCCGCGCCGCGAAAAAAATTTGCCGCGTGAACTGCTTGCGTTGCGTTCGGAGCGTTTCGAGATACGTTGGACGAAAAATATCCGCCCGTACAAAAAGCTGATACCCGCGCTGAAAGATTTTCCCGACGACATAATCATCACGTTCGACGACGACATTTTTTATCGTGCGGAAGTCGTCGAGCGGCTTTTAATCGGTTATCTCGCGGAGCCGAATTGCATTCAATGTCACCGCGCAACGACGGTTTCTTTGACTGATTCGGGCGACGTGAAATTTTCTGCCCTGTCGTATGACAAGCCCGCGTATTGCCACAAATTTACGGGCGTCGGAGGAGTTTTGTATCCGCCGCATTATTTGGACGATAAAATTTTCGACGAAAAAACTTTTATGCGACTTGCCCCGACAAATGATGACGTGTGGTTTTGGGCGCAAACACTGCTTAACGGGCGGCGCGTCAACGTCGTGCCGAATAATATCGACGCGCTCAATTACATTCCCGACACGCAGAATGTCGGCTTGTTCCACGAAAACGACGGCGATAAAAAATTGACGCTCTCTTACGTGGAAAACGTTTTGAACGCGTACCCCGTGTTGCGCGACATTTTGCGATATGAACAGCGGCTTGCCGAGGGCGATTGATTTAAAATTTCCGGAGGGATTCGATGGCGTGGAGTTACGAAGCCGAATTGCGGGCGCGGCTTGAGCGCGAACAAAATTTTGTCGGCGACTGCGGCGGGCACCTGCGATTTGCATTGGCGTACCCGAATTCGTATCGCGTCGGCATGTCGAACTTGGGCATTCACATAATTTACGGGCTGCTGAATTCGCGGCGGGATGTCGCGTGCGAAAGATTTTTCCTGCCCGAAGCGTCGACGCTCGAAAAAATTTCCCGCGCAAATGTCCCGCTGTTGAGTCTCGAAACGCAAACGCCGCTCCAAAAATTTCAGGTCGTCGGATTCGCCGTAAGCTTTGAGCCGGATTATTTCAATGTCGTCAAAATGCTCAAGCTCGGCAAAATAAATCCGCGCTCAAGCGAACGAACGGACCTTGACCCGATAATCATTGCGGGCGGACCGTGCGCCACGTTCAATCCCGCGCCGCTTGCCGAAATTTTCGACGCGTTTGTTGTCGGCGAGGGCGAAGTCATTTTGCCGCCGCTGATCGACGAAATTATCGCGACGGAACATTTGCCGCGCAGTCAACGGCTGGAGCGATTGTCACGACTTGCGGGCGTTTACGTGCCGAAATTTCCGCGACGCGTCGCACGGCAATGGCTGACGGATTTGGACTCGTCCCCCGCCCACTCGACAATCCTCACCGACGACGCCGAATTTAACATGTATCTGCTGGAGACGGCTCGCGGCTGCGGACGACACTGCCGATTTTGCATGGCGGGCTATTGCTTTCGTAAACCGCGCAACCGTTCGTTGGACGTGCTCAAAAAAAATATCGCCGACGCAAAAAAATTCGGCAAGAAAATCGGCTTGATGGGCGCGGCAATTTCCGATTACCCGCAAATCGACGCGCTGTGCAAATTCATTTCGGACGCGCGTTTGCAAATGTCGGTGGCGTCATTCCGCGCGGATTCGGTCACGGCGGAGCTTGTGCAGTCGTTGGCGGCAAGCGGTCTCAAAACGTTGACAATCGCGCCCGAAGTCGGCTCGGACAAAATGCGCGCCGTCGTCAACAAAGGACTCACGGAGGAAAATATTTTCACGGCGGTCGAACTCGGACTTAAATCGAACATAAAAAATTTTCGGCTGTACTTCATGGTCGGCTTACCGTTTGAGGAGCTCGGCGACGTGGAGGCGATTGCGGAGCTGTCTGCGCGGGTGAAAAAATTTTGCGGCGGGCGATTGACGTTGAGCGTGAATCCGTTCGTGCCCAAGCCGTTTACGCCGTTTCAATGGGCACCGTTCGCGCAAAAAAAATATCTCGACGCGGCGTTCAAACTTCTGCGCGGGGCATTGAAGTCGATTCGCGGCGTCGAAATAATTTCGGAGTCTGTGCGGTCGGCGCAGGTGCAGGCGATACTTGCACGCGGCGACAGGGCACTTTCGCGGATTGTGGCGCAGTCGGAGTCGGTGCAGGACTTCCGCCAAAATTTCAAGGCGGCTGGTCTCGACGAGGACTTTTACCTGCGCGGACGCGACTTCGACGAAAATTTGCCGTGGGATTTTTTGGAGCAGGGCTTCACGAAAAAATATCTGCTCGACGAATTCAAACGTGCCGCCGCGCTCAAATCAACGCCAAAATGTTTCGACGGCTGCACGCGTTGTGGCGTCTGCAAAGCTCACGGATTCGGAGGCGCGATATAAAATAATTCGGACATAAAAACGACTTCATCTGTTTGAATCATCGCGTTGACCGTGAACTGCAACTTGGCGTCGCGCCCGTCAAGCCGTTCATTGAATCGGAGCGCGTTGCCCGTCAAAAATTCTCGCTTGAAAATATCCGTGCCGATAAATTCGCAACAATAGTTGTCCGCCAAAATTTTCAGGAACATTGCTCGACTGTAAGTGACGCCGTAAATTTTATGTATCAGCGCGGGCAACTGCAAGTTCCGAATTTTTGTTTCGTCGGCGACAAGATTACGTTCGGGCTTGAGCGTTACGCGCAGGACGCCTTCAAGCCCGTCGAATGCGCGTTCGGTCTCCTTGACAAATTTTTTGCCCGCGTCGTCCGTGATATTGCCGTCGTCACTTTCGCGCAGGTGAGCAAACGAGTGCGTCACGTCCGCCACAATCCGTTCGTTGGCAAGATAAATTCTCGTCAGCGCGTCGGGCAAAAGTTTGTCGTCGCCGCGCAGAAACATCACGAACTTGCCCTGCGCGGCATCAAGCGCGATATTCCATGCGGCACCGTCTTGAACACGTTCAAACAATTTTATGAGCGTTACATTTTCGTGAGCGGCGACATTTTGACAGAGCTCGCGGCTGCCGTCGGTCGAGGCGTTGTCGACGATTATCAGTTCGTAATATTTGTAATCCTGCGCGAAAATGCTGTCGAACGTTTCGCGGAGCGTGGCGACATTATCATTAACGACCATAAGCAACGAAAAATACGGTCGCATATTGACGGCAGGTTGATTGTCGGCGTCGAAGGGCACGCGAATCCACTTGTCGGACTCCAGCGGAGAATTTTCGTTGCGTTGTGCGGAAAAGTGCCGGTAAGATTTTTTCGTGCCGACGATGTCTGACGGAATGGGCACGAAAATTTTTTTGTTCGGATTATGATTGAGCCACGCCGCCCACCAACTGAAAGTGCTGTTGGCAATGACGTTGTGTTGACACGAGCTCATCAAGCGAAACTCCTCCATGTCCGTCAAACCGTCGCCCGCAACAAATTCCGTCGGCGCGTCGAAGTGAAAATTTTCCTTGCACCAGTTGAGATCGTTTGAGAAAACGAACACCGTTATGTTCGGATGCTGTCGTTTGAGCTGATTGATACAGTCGCGATAATATTCGTGCGGCAAAAGCATAAACTCCGACCTTTTGGTAAAAATCGGATTGTACGTAAAATCTCCGTGGCGCACGTGAACAGATACCGAACACTGCGCGGCAGAAATTTTTTCCTGCCAAAGCCGCGCCGTCGCACCGAGCGGTTGCCGAAACGTGAACTCCTGCCGCAAATCGTCGGCAATGTCCGCAAAGTAACGCTCATCTTCCCACGAGCCGTACAGGTAAACATTGTCGGGACAATCCAACACTTCGGGCATAAAAATTTGTGTGTTACGTTCAATCACCCACCGATCCTGCGGAATGCGTTTCGCAACGTGATAATAGTCGTCGCGGGTCATACGATATTCGCGCAGATTGAAGGCGGGCAACACGTAAGAATAGTAGCGATATTTTTCGTAAAACTCCACGTTGAGTTCAAGGTCGGTGCCCAACTTGTCCGCCAAGCGACGCCCCGTCGCGTATTGGTAAAGTTGGTTGCCGATGCCGCCCGTCAAGTAAACGCTTATCATAAAATCATCTCCGTTAAGTCAGGTATTGTTCATTCGGCTCAATGTAAAGCAAATCCGGCGTGAAAAAAAGTTCCTCGCTGAAAAGTACCGCATTGACGACAAACGGCAATTCCACGTCGCAGACGGCGTTTTCATTGAAGCGCAGGGAATTTTTCAGCAGGAAGTCGCGGCGAAAAAATTTCGTACCGAGCAACAGATTAAAAGCCTGCGTGCTCATTGCCAAAAGCTTGTTCGGCAGGTCATCGCTTTTTATAATTTGTGGCGCGTCCGGAGATTTAAATTGCTCGTCGACGCAGTGAGAAAATTTTTTGTCCGCGATATCGTCAACAATCATGTTACCTTCGGGATTTTCTTTGAGCCATTGCACGGAACAAATTACATCCGCCGATTGCGACAAATACATCTTGCACAAAAAATGAACAGTCTCCTTGGAAATGCAGTCGTTGCCGCGCAAAAACATAACGAATTTGCCGCGCGCGTGTTCAAGTCCGAAATTCCACGCCGCCGCCTTGCCAACGCGATTTTCCGAAGTTATGAGCGTAACTTTTCGATTCGACGCGGCTTGTCGGCAAAGGTCAGCCGTGCCGTCGGTGGAGGCGTCGTCAATCAGAATCAGCTCGTAATCTTTGAACGTCTGATTTAAAATGTTCGTCAGCAACAACGGCAAAGTCGCGGCGTTATTGCTGGCATAAACAATTATCGACAGGAGCGGCTCGGTCTCGTCGAAAAGCATATCGTAATTCACGGGAACTTTCGTCCAGCTCGCGGGAATTCCGTTATTCCACAAACCGCTGCGTGCCCACGGGTCGGGCGCGAAAACTTTTTTGTTCGGATTATGATTGAGCCACGCCGCCCACCAACTGAAAGTGCTGTTGGCAATGACGTTGTGTTGACAGGTGCTCATCAAGTAAAGTTCTTCAACGTCCGTAAGCCCGTCGCCCGTCACGAATTCAATCGGCACTCCGAAACGAAAATTTTCCCTGCACCAGTTGAGGTCGTCCGAAAAAACGAACAGCTTTATGTTTGAATGCTCACGCTTGAGGCGGTCAATACAGTCGCGATAATATTTGAGCGGCAGGACGGCGAACGTCGCGTTTATCGGATTGTAGATAAAATCTCCGTGGCGCACGTGAACAGATACCGAACACTGCGCGGCAGAAATTTTTTCGCGCCAACGTTGAGCCGTCGCGCCGAGCGATTGTCTTAGCGTGAACTCCCTGCGCAATTCGTCGGCAACGTCCGCAAAATATTCTTCGTGCTGCCAATAACCGTAAAGCCAAACGTTGTCGGGACAATCCAACACTTCGGGCATGAAGTCGCCGCCGTCCCGCTCCAAAATTTTTTTTGCGCGCTGAATTTCGTCGGGCGTCGCAACGGTCGCCGTTATGTTGAATTGATCCAACGCATACGAACGTAAATTGTCGACGGCATAATAAGTTGTGTCCAATTTTAGTTGCGTTTTATGTTTGCGGGCAAGCCGAAGTCCCGCCGCGTATTGGTAAAGTTGGTTGCCGATGCCGCTTATGATGTACGAAATTATCATTGAATCATCTCCCGCCAAATAATTTTGTCTTCAACCGTAATGTCGCGCCCGAATTGGACTTCGATAATTTTAAGCGGCTCGTCGGCAATGACAGTATGTTTCGTGCCGACGGGGATTGTCACGGTGTCGCCCGCGTGAACAATTTTTTCCGCGCCGTCAATGACAACCCGACCCGTGCCCGCAATGAAATTCCAGACCTCCGCGCGATGTTCGTGGCTGTGAT
>JADEZP010000099.1 GCA_015206805.1 Quinella sp. 1Q7
GGCTTCGAGAACAACGACCTGCTACAAATCAGCGGCAAATTCTCCGCGCACTACAACAGCTCCACGAATTCAATCGCCTTCAAGGTCGGCTCGACTGCCAACGCAATTACACTCCGCGACTTCGGCTCGACGACGACTTTCAACGTAAATAACACGCCATATCAATTAAGCGGCTCCAAGCTCACAAGATTGTAAGATTAAAAGATTGCAAGATTGCAAGTCACTTGCAATCTTAATCACTCGCAATCTCGCAATCTAAAATCCCGCGTCCAAAATCGGATGCGGGAATTTTTTGTGCGGCAATCACTTGCACACACCCCCCCACATGATATAAGATTTGCGGCAACAGAAATTATTTCGATTTTTTGGAAGGAGCGGGATTTTATGAGTGCATTTGAATTTGATCTGCAACGTTTCGTAGATGATGATTCGCTCAATACGGACGAAAAGCAACAACTTCGCGAAAGCAGTTTGCCGCATTTGCGCATGATATGCAACGTCGCGAAAAATCCCATCGTTACTGCGCTTTTCACTGTTTTGGAGAACAATAAGGACGCGTTGGAATTAATCGATAAAAACGTGTCACCCGTTTACAGTCTTATCGGCTCATTGTACAAGCGACAGTTCGGCAAAAACGGTTTGCTTAAGCTCAAAGAGGAAGCGGATCTTTTTTCGTCAGCGGTAAAAATAGCCGATTCAATCCTTGACGTTTACGATAATCTTGTCGGCGCGGACGCTGACACCGTTACGAATAAATGCCTTGGAATTACAAACGAGGCACTTAAAATTTGCAACACCGCTACACGCTTACAAAACAAAGGTGAAAGTGGTTTTGTTTTGTCTCTGGTAACGGCGTCGCTCTCATACGGCTTGACGGTTTTGGCGTCGCTCGACAATTTAACGCCGGAGGCACAAACCAAAATCAACAAAACTTTTATTAAATCCGGTGGCACGACAATTAAAACTCTCCTTAAAGAATTTGCGAGTAACGCGGAAAAATTTACGGCACCGTTCGGCTTGGTTGATATGGGTGTTTCGGCGTTTGTCGGAATAATCGAAGGTTTTTCGCAAATTGGCGTGCGTGAGGAATATTACAGCGACGACGGCTTGCCCGAAGACATTGCCCGCAAGGAAGCATTACTCGACGCACTGTCAAGCGGACTCCATGAAACATTTACAACTTACTTGAAGGGCGCGGATGATGTCGCGTTCAAGGCGGGACAATTTTTGAGCGAGGGATGCAAGTGGTTGGCTCATGCTTTTTCGGGCGATTTCGGTTACGAAATTACCATAAGCGAAAAAAATTATATGGAATTCGTCCGTGAAGCCGCTTTGAAGGGCGAATACGGCTCCACGAGTACTGCAGATGTTTTGACTGTTTCGGGTAGCAGTACCAGTCTTTACGCACAGGACGGCGACGATTATATTGAAAACGTTTATTCACACGTCACGATTCTTGCGGGGCACGGCAACGATTTGGTCTCAAGCTACGGTGGCGCGAAATACAACTCCATGTTCGGCGGCAACGGCGATGATTATCTGTACATTCACGACACGGGCAGCACAATCGTGGGCGGCAATAATGATGATCATCTGCTGATTTACAAGGACAAGAACATCGTCAACGGTAACGACGGCAACGATTATATCTTTGTTCAAGGCGCATCGAATACCGTAAGCGGCGGCGCGAATACCGATTTGATTGAATTGCGCGGCGCGACAAAGACCGTCATCGAATACACGCAAGGCGACGGCACGGACGTTATCTACGGCTACGACGTGAGCGACCTAATCAAAATCAAGGGCAACTACTCCACGGTCATCAGCGGCAACGATGTGCTGATATATGTCGGCGACGGCGGCATCATCGTCAAGGACGCCAAAGATTTAAAAATCAACATCAACACGATTGAACTTGCCGAAGACGAAACTTTGCCGACGAGTGGGGAAATTTTCTTCACCAATCCGTATAACAACGCGATTGTTCTCATGGACGGGCTGTGGAGCGACCAAAAAGCTCTGCGCGGCACCAACGGCAACGACTACATCGAAAACACGTTGAGCAACGTCATGATTTACGGCTTTGACGGTTCCGACACAATCATCAATCGCGGCAACAACGTCACGATTAATTCGGGCGCAGGCGCGGATAAAATTTACAACTACGGCGCGACGGTCAAAATCAACGCCGGCGACGATAACGATTACATTTACAACGAAGGCTACAAAGCTACACTCGTCGGCGCGGACGGCTCCGACACAATCGACAACAGCGGCGCGGATTCGTTCATTGACGGCGGCGCAGGTAATGATTCAATCGTCAACAGCGGCGACAATTCACGCATCAACGGCGCGGACGGCAAGGACACCATTCAAAACAGCGGCTATAATTCACGTATCAACGGAGGGAACGGCATGAATTACATCGAAAACACTGATTCTTACGTCACGATTGAAGGCAGCGACGACGAAGCCGACGTTATTTACAGCAGCGGCAACGGCGTATCAATCAACGCCTACGAAGGCAACAATTCTATTTCGATTGACGGCGCGGCGGGCGGCTATCAAACCGTCACGGCGGGAGACGGCGACAACACCATTCAAGTCGGCGAACGCGACGAGACCGAAGAAATACGCTACTGCAATTACATCGACGTCGGCAACGGCAATAACTACATCAACAACAGTAATGTGGAGCGGTCGACAATCAGCGCAGGTTCAGGCAACGACACAATCATCACGGGCGGCGGCGACGGTTATTATACTTCAATCGTTGCGGGCGACAATCGAATCACCGTCAACAGCTACATGCGTTACGGCGAAATTTACGCGGGCGCGGGCAATGACCTCGTGTCAATCGGCGGCGAAGGCTACAACAACATTATTTCCGTCGGCAGCGGCAACGATTCGGTTATCGCTGATATTGACAACTCGACAATCAACGTCGGCGCGGGCGAAAACTTCGTGAGCCTCTACAGTTCGGGCGACAGTGTCATTGCGGGCAGCGGCGACGATTATGTTATCATGGCTTACAACGGCGGCGGAAACAACGCGTCGCTCGGTAGCGGCAACAACACGCTGATAAGCAGCGGGCGCGAAAATGTCACGGCGGGCGCGGGCGACGATAAAGTCACCGTTGCTGGCGGACATCTCGAATTGGGCGACGGCAAGAATAATGTTTTGCTGACTTACGGCGGCAACACCGACATTTTCACGGGCGCGGGCAACGACACAATCAACGTTGACGACAAAGCCGAAGAAGTCACGGATACACGAACTAAAAACTACATTGACGCGGGCGACGGCAACAACTACATCAACAACAGCAATGTCGAGCTGTCGACAATCGCGGCAGGTTCTGGCAACGACACAATCATCACGGGCGGCGGAAACTATTCTAACGGTTGGTATACTTCAATCGTTGCGGGCGCGGGCGACAATCGAATCACCGTCAACAGCTCAATGACCGAAGGCGAAATTTACGCGGGTGCGGGCAATGACCTTGTCTCACTCGGCGGCGAAGGCTCCAATAACATTATTTCCGTCGGCAACGGCAGGAACTCGATTATCACGAGCACTTACTACGATCCCGCTTACAACCAATACAACACAATCACGGCGGGCACGGGCTCCGACGCGATTCGCACGAGCGGCAACTACAACTACATCAACGCGGGCAGCGGACGCAACTCAATCACGCCGACGGGCGGCGAACGCAACTCAATCATCACGGGCAAGGGCAACGATACAATCCGTCTCTCCTCGAACACAAATAACAACGTGATAATCTTCGGCGGCGGCAAAGACCTTGTCTACAATTACCATTCGGGCGACACCGTCAAAGCGATTGCCGCGCTAAGTGTCTCCACGGTCGGCAACGACATTGTCTTGACGGACGGCACAAGCAGAATGACACTCAAGAGCGCGTCGGGCAAGACGATTAACACGCAGGAATTGTCTTCAAGCGACAGCGTCTATAAAATTCTCGTCGCGGATAAAACCGTCGGCGATACGCTCATGCCAAGCGGCTTGCCCGATAAAACTCCGACCGAACCCGTCGGACCGACCGCGCTCAAGGCTGACAATGCGCTCAACTCAATTTCATTCGTCGGGACAATTTTGGACGACACAATCACCAACAGCGGCAAAAAGGTTACAATCGTCGGCAACGCGGGCGACGACTCAATCGGCAACAAGGGCGCGAACGTCAGCATCAACGGCGGCAAGGGCGACGATACCGTCACGAACAGCGGCGCGAAGGTTACGATACTCGGCGGCGCGGGCGACGATTATATTTCCAACACCGGCGCGACTGTCTCCGTCAACGCAGGCAAGGGCGACGATACCGTCACGAACAGCGGCACGAAGGTTACGATACTCGGCGGCGCGGGCGACGACTCAATCGGCAACAAGGGCGCGAACGTCTCAATCAACGGCGGCGCGGGCGACGATATCGTCATCAACAGCGGCGCGAAGGTTACGATTGTCGGCGGTACGGGCGACGACTCAATTATCAACACGGGCGCGAACGTCAACGTCAGCGGCGGCAAGGGCGACGACTCAATCACAAGCAGCGGCGACGGCGTCACGTTAAGCGGTGGTGCGGGCGACGACATGTTCATTTACGGCGCGGGCAAAGCATTTATCTCCGATTACGCGGAAGGGCACGACACAATCAAAATCGCAAGCGGCACGATTTCCAATGCAAGCCTCAACGGCTCAGATGTCGTCTTCACGATTGGCAAAAACTCGCTCACCGTCAAGAACGGCAAAGGCAAATCAATCGCGCTTATCGACTCGGCGGGCAAGAACTCGACGCAAACCGTCAGCGACATTTTGACGGTCACGAACGCTGTTAAATCGCCCGTAACAGTTGCTCCGTATGTTAAGACAATCGACGCGTCGGCGCGAACATCAGCCGTCAGAATCACGGGCAACGACCTTGCCAACACAATCATGAGCGTCAGCGGTAACGCCACGCTCACGGGCGGCAAAGGTAACGATACATTCATTTACAAAGGCGGCAAGACCGTTATCAGCGATTACACGGCGGGCGATAAAATTTCCCTCGGCGCGGCAATTACGGCGACGACAGTCAGCGGCTCGAACGTCATCTTTACCGTCGGAAGCGGCTCGCTCACAATCAACAACGCTAAGGGCAAAGCACTCGCGCTCATCGACGCTAAGGGCAAGAGTTCGACTGCGACGATCAGCGACGTTTTGACCGTCACCAACTCGACAAAATCGCCCGTAACCGTTCCGGCTTACGTTAAGACCGTCAACGCCTCGAAACGGACATCAGCCGTCAGAATTACGGGCAACGCGTCGGCAAACTCGATTGTCGGCGGAAGCAGCGCGGATTCACTCAACGGCGGCAGCGGTAACGACACGCTCACGGGCGGCAAAGGTAACGACGTTTTCATTTACAGCGGCGGCAAGGACGTTATCAGCGACTACGCAAGCGGCGATAAAATTTCCGTCAACGCGGCAATATCCAAAGCGTCGGTCAGCGGCTCGAACGTCGTGTTCAGCGTCGGCAAAGGCACGCTCACCGTCAGCAACGGCAGGGATAAAACGCTCGCACTCATGGACGCCAAGGGTAATTCGTATTCGGCAGTTGTCGGCGCGACCGATTCAATGAATATTAACCTCACGAACTCGACAAAATCGCCCGTGACGCTCGATGCCGCCGTTAAGACTGTCGACGCCTCGAAACGCACGAAGGCAATCAAACTCACGGGCAACGCGTCGGCAAACTCGATTGTCGGCGGAAGTGGCGCGGATTCGCTTTACGGCGGCGCGGGCAATGACACACTGCGCGGCGGCAAGGGCAACGATAACCTCTGGGGCGACAAGGGTAACGACACGTTTATTTACGCGAGCGGCGACGGCACCGACGTTATCCACGGCTTCGACAGCGGCGACCTGCTCAAGATAACGGGCGCATTCTCCGCAAGCTACAGCAAGTCAACCAAGTCCGTTGCGTTCAAAGTCGGCAGCGGCTCAATCACAATCAAAGACTTCGGCTCGACGACGACTTTCCGCGTCAACAACGACACATACCAACTTAGCGGCAACAAGCTCAACAAGAAATAATTTCGGCTGAAAAAATTTTCATCCCGTCGGAAAAACTTCGGCGGGATTTTTTGTTGCACAAAACGCTTGCTAACCCTCCCCCGAATTTGTTTTACAATAGAAGAAAATTTTTTCGTTATACAAGGAGATGATTTTATGTCCACACCGGTAGGCATTATTAAGAAGTTCGTCAACACGCTGATGACGACAAGCAAGCAGGGCACCGAAGCCGCCGACGCCGCCTTTAAAGCTGTCGGGGCAACAAGCTATTCCGTGTTCAAATCGAAATTTCAATCGGCTCAATCGGGCTTGATCACCAAAGATTTTCTGGAGCAAAAATGCGGCATTCGCGTCAACAACAAAGACACGGGCGCAATCACCGGCTCTGACGCGGGCGGCTCCGTCACCAAGACCAACGAATCAATCGTCCCCGAAACCGCCAAAGCCGTAAGTATCACCAACGCCCAATACAAATCCTTCACGAAAAACGGGCTCAAAGTCAACGTCACCTATAATGAAGTCAGCGACACCGACGCGGGCGAAAATTTCGGCTACAGCGGCGCGACTTACCTTGCCAAACAAAAGCTCGTCACTCGTGCGCTGTATAATTGGTGGATACCCGAATCGCTCGACCTAATCAACGAATCGCTCGGCGTCAACTTCACCGACGGGCGCGCCAACATCAACGAGATTAACATACAGTTTGTCAACGACTTGGGCGACAATTTTGCTTTGGATCTCGAAATGGACTATGACTTGGGACTTGCCTCTGACGTTACCTTGAAAATCAACGCCGACCTCCTCTATAAAATGACCGCCAACGATAAAAACGGCACGCTCGACGAAGCCGCAGATATTTTCCATGGGATTGCTCGCAATAGCAACTACGGTCACTTAATCTTTGGTGAGTTGGATCGGCTGGTCTTGAATGCAATGACAGAAATAACTTTGAAAGCAAACGTTCCCTACGTCACCAAACTACCTACGGAAATTGCCGCAGGACTTTGTCACATTGTCGGCGGCTACGATTTTGACACGACAAGTTATGGTCTCTATAGGGAATGGTACTATGACAATTACTGTGGCTATGCTCGCATGCGCTACCTTGCGAAAAATTATTCGGACGGAGTGCCCGATGGCATCTCCTACAACGCGAATAAAACCGTGCTGACGGTCTCGACGGATTTTAAGGACGGCACGCTCAATATCGCGAACACCGTCAAGACAGTCAACGCCTCGGCACTCAAGCGCGGCGTCAAAATTCTCGGCAACGCGTCGGCAAACTCAATCGTCAGCGGCAGCGGCAACGACAGCTTGAACGGCGGCGCGGGCGCGGACACACTCAACGGCGGCAAAGGTAACGACACACTTACGGGCGGCGCGGGCAAGGATGTTTTCGTTTACAGCGGCGGCAAGGACGTTATCACCGACTACGCGGCGGGCGACAAAATCAAAATCAGCGGCACAATTTCCAAGTCGACGTTCAGCGGCAAAGATGCGGTCTTCACGATTGGTAGCGGCACGCTCACCGTCAAGAACGGCAAGGGCAAGTCGATCGTCTTCACGGACGCAAAGGGCAAATCTCGCGCGATTATCGGCGGCGCACAACTTTACGGCAACAGCTCAAGCAAAAGCGTTACGCTCGGCTCAAGCATTGCTGTCGGGGACGCGGCGGCTCGCACGACGGCAATTAAAATCACGGGCAACAAACTTGCCAACACAATCCTCGGCGGCTCGAAAAACGATACGCTCGTCGGCAATGCGGGCAACGACTCACTTGTCGGCAACGCGGGCAATGACAGTCTCAACGGCGGTGCGGGTAATGATTCGCTTTACGGCGGCGCAGGTAACGATACGCTCTTTGGCGGCGCGGGCAAGGACGTTTTCATTTACACGGCTGGCAAGGACGCTATCAGCGACTACGCCAGCGGCGATAAAATTTCCGTCGGCGGCGCAATTTCCAAAGCTTCCGTCAGCGGCAAGAACGTCGTGTTCACCGTCGGCAAAGGCTCGCTCACCGTCACGGGCGGCAAAGATAAAACGCTCGCAATCACCGACTCGAAGGGTAAATCGTATTCGGCAGTTGTCGGCGCGACCGATTCAATGGCGATAACGCTCACGAACTCGACAAAATCGCCCGTCACGCTCAATGCCGCGATTAAAACCGTCAACGCCTCGAAACGGACATCAGCCGTCAAAATCACGGGCAACAGCCTCAACAACTCCATAACGGGCGGCAAGAAGAACGATTCGCTTTACGGCGGCAAGGGCAACGACTCAATCAGCGGCGGCAAAGGCGCGGACAAACTCTACGGCGACGCGGGCAACGACACGCTTTACGGCGGCGCGGGCAATGATTCGCTGTGGGGCGGCGCGGGCAACGATACGTTCATTTACACGCGCGGCGACGGCAAGGACGTTATCAGCGGTTTTGAAAGCGGCGACCTGTTGCAGATAACCGACGCCTTCACAGCGAGCTACAACAGCTCCAAAAAATCAATCGCCTTCAAAGTCGGCAGCGGCTCCGTCACGCTGAAAAATTTCGGCTCGACAACGACCTTCCACGTCAACGACGACACGTATCAGCTTAGCGGCGGCAAACTCAACAAGAAATAATTTCGGCGTAAAAAATTTTAACCCGCTTCCAAAGTCGGAGGCGGGATTTTTTTTCGGCGCGTAGAAAATTTTTTCGCAGAGGTGATTTGTATGGCGAAAAGCGACATAAAAATTGCATGTGAAAATCGCAAGGCGCGGCACGATTATTTTATCCACGAGACCTACGAGGCGGGCATTGAACTGCGCGGCACGGAGGTCAAAAGTTTGCGTGCGGGCAAGGCGAATCTGCGCGACAGCTACGCCGAAGTTCGCGACGGCGAAATTTTTATCGAGCACCTGCACATCAGCCCGTATGAGCAGGGAAATATTTTCAATCACGAGCCGTTGCGCCGACGCCGTCTGCTCCTGCATAAGCGCGAGATTTTGAAACTCTTCGGCAAAACGCGCGAAAAGGGCTTTACACTCGTGCCGCTGAAAATTTATTTCAAAAAGGGTCGCGCGAAACTTGAGTTGGCATTGGCAAGCGGCAAACACACCTACGACAAACGCGCCGCCTTGCACGAAAAATCTGCCATGCGCGACGTTGAACGCGCACTGAAGGAGCGATCACGATGATTAAAAAATTTTTCGCGCTGATGATTTTTACGGTGCTGATTGCGCTCACGAACACTGCCGCCGCCTACGAATACGTCAGCTATCGCGGGCACGTGGCGGACTACGGCTGGCAGGAGCCTGTCCCCGACGGCGGAGTTATCGGCACGGTCGGCGAAAGTCGCGCCCTTGAGGCGTTCGTCATAAATTTTCGCGGCGGCATAAAATATTGCGCTCACGTCCAAAATTACGGCTGGCAAGATTGGGTTTACGAGGGCGAAGTTTCCGGCACGGTCGGTCAAAGCTTGCCTATGGAGGCTGTTCGAATTGAGCTGGTCGGTCGGTCGCAAAATTATTTCGACGTTTACTATCGGGCGCACGTGCAAAATATCGGCTGGCTCGGCTGGGCGAAGAACGGCGAACCTGCGGGCACCGAAGGCGCGGGCTTGCGGCTGGAGGCTTTGCAAATTCAGCTCGTCAACAAGGGCGAACGTTTCCGCCGCGACAAACGAAATCCGCCGTTTTATCAGCGGTGATTGACGTGGACATTTTGCAACAATATTCGCAGGCATTGGCGCAGTACAAGGCGCGAAACTTCGACGCGGCGTTGAAACTGCTTGCCGACGTGAAAATCGCCGCTCCGCATTGGAAGAAGTCTTTCCT
>JADEZP010000023.1 GCA_015206805.1 Quinella sp. 1Q7
TGCTCTTCCGATCTGTTGCTGTCGGAAGGACGTCCGTGCGTCGCCCAGCGCGTGTGACCGATGCCGACGGTGCCTTCGGGCAAGCGGTTGCGTAATTTGTCTTTGAGCGCGTCGAGCCGCCCGACCGTCTTTTCGATAAAAATTTCGTCGCCGCAGTCAACGGCAATGCCCGCCGAATCGTAGCCGCGATATTCCAATTTCGTCAGCCCGTCCAAAAGAATGGGAGCCGCTTTTTTCCCGCCGATATATCCGACAATTCCGCACATGGTAATTTCCTCCGTCACTGAAAATTTCGTGAATCATTGCGGCGATTATATCTTAGTTGCCCCGCGCCGTCAATTAAACAGCAACAGTCCCGCCGGCAACGTGACGTTGCATCCTGTTGACGCGTCCAATTAACGATGACCGTAGCTTATCGCCGCGTGTCAGAACAATATCAAGCCCGCCGCAATCGTCGCCAAAACTGCCGCCTCGACGTAATTCAGCACGCGTCCGATATTTTTTTTGCGCAGGAGTAAATTTCTCACGCGCCCCGCAAAAATCGCCACGCCCGAAAAAATTATCAGTGCCTGCGCCGCGAACGTCACGCCCAGAAAAATTATCGTCAAGCTCGCGCCGTCGGCATTAAGGTCGACGAACTGCGGCAGGAACGCCAAAAAAAATAACAGCACTTTCGGATTGAGCACGTTCATCAAGACGCCGCGCTTGTACAGTGCCGCCGAAGGGACTTTCGCTCCCGCACGCGTCAACGAAAATTTTTTCGCCGCCCGCGCAGATTTGAACGCGCCCGCCGCCAAAAATAACAGATACGCCGCGCCGAAGATTTTCAGCAACGTTAAAGCCGTCGCCGAAGATTTTATCAACGCCGCCACGCCGAGCATGACCAACAGCGTATGGAAGACGATGCCGCTCACCAAGCCGCACGCCAAAATTATTCCCGACCGCGCGCCGTCCGAAAGGCTTTTCGTCAGCAGATACAGGATGTCGGGTCCCGGCGCAAGTGTCAGCAAAATCGACGCCGTCAAAAAATACATGAACGTTGTCGCGTCCAAATCAATCAACCTCCGAATCGTCGCGCGAAATTTTTATGGCGGCAACGGGACAAATCGCGGCGAGGCTCTCCCAGTCTTCGGGACGCGCCTCGTCGAAGTGAAGTTGTCCGCGCTCGTAAGTGACGCCGCCGAATTCGGATTCGCCGACGCACGCCAAACATCGCACGCAAATTTTTTCGTCGTATAAAATTTTCATGACGCGAATTATAACACAGTCGCGGGGTAAAATCTCCGTGTTGACTTTAGACGCGCTTTTGATTATTCTCATTGCGGGAGTGAAATTTTTTGAGCTTGAAGATAAAAATTTACCGCGCATTGACGAGCACGACCGTAAGGAGTTTTGTGCGACGACTCGACGACTTCTGCGCACTGAACTTGCCGACCGTCCGCGAAAAAATTCTTCTGCCGCTGAAGGCGCACGCCAAGTCCGCACTGCTGAAATTTTCAATGGCACGCGGCAAAAAATCTGCGCCCGCACCGACGTGGAAGATCGTCGCGCGAAAAAATTATTCGCCGCAAGTGAGCGTCGTCGTCCCGAATTTCAATCACGCGCCGTACCTGCGCCGACGACTCGAAACGATTTACGCACAGACGTACAAAAATTTTGAAGTGATCCTGCTCGACGACGCCTCCACCGATTCAAGCCGCGATATTCTGCGCGAGTTTCAAAGCCTCCACGCGGACAATACGCGGCTGATTTTTAATGAGCGAAATTCCGGCGGCGTGTTCAATCAGTGGCGCAAAGGGCTTGAGACTGCACGCGGCGAGCTGATTTGGATTGCCGAGAGCGACGATTTCAGCGCGGAAAATTTTTTGTCGGAGCTGGTGCCCGCCTTCGCAGATGACGCCGTTCAACTTGCCTTTTGCCGAACAGATTTTATCGAGGGCGACCAAAAAACTTTCACGACCGAACAATATCTTGCCGACCTGCCGAACTTCGACGCGACAAAAATTTTCGCAATGACTGCCGCAGAATTCGTCGCGCGAGGATTCGCCGTCAAAAATATTATCCCGAACGTCAGCGGCACAATTTTCCGTCGCCCGAAAAATATTCGCGCCGAGGTTTTGGAGCTGTGGCGGGAAATGAAACTTTGCGGCGATTGGGCGTTTTATCTGGACATCATCAAGGGCGGTTGCGTTTATTATTCACCGCACGCCACGAATTTTTATCGCGTGCACAAAAACAGCACGTCGCTTAGAATTCAGCGAGAGCCGCAATATTTCCGCGAACATGAGCTGATTGCCGAATTCGTCGCGAAAAATTATCGCGTGCCCGCCGAAATTCACCGTGAACATCGTCGGCGGCTGGAGGATCATTTTTTCGGCTACTACGGCGGCTCCGACGTTCGCGAGCTTGAAAAACTTTTCGACGTGGAAAAAATTCTGCGCACCGAACGTAAACCGAACATATTAATGTGCGTTTTCGCAATGACAATCGGCGGCGGCGAGACTTTCCCGCTGACGCTTGCCAACGAATTGAGCCGCAGAGGTTTTCCCGTCACGGTGCTGGATTTTCAGATGGCGGACGAGCTTGCCGACGTTCGACGCAAACTAAACGCGACTGTGCCGCTTGTCCGAATCAACGATACGGGCGGGCTTGCAGAGGTCGTCGCGCAGTTCAAAATCGACGTAATTCACACGCACCACGGAGCAGTTGACGCCGCCGCAAGTTACGTCGCCGCAGGGAATTTGCGACACGTCGTCACGCTTCACGGCATGTACGACGCCGCCGACGCCGCCTACCGCGAAAAAATTTTGTCCGCCGTGAAAAAATCCGTCGACGTGTTCGTTTACATTGCCGACAAAAATCTTGCGCCCTTCCGCGAAAATAATTTCGGGCGCGAAGAAATTTTCCGCAAGCTGGGCAACGGGCTTGAATGTCTGCCGATAAATCCCGTTCCCCGCGCAGAACTCGACATTCCCGCCGAATCGTTCGTTGCGTGCGTCGTGAGCCGTGCCATTGCGCAAAAAGGTTGGCAGGCGGCGATTGAGGCCGTCACGCTTGCCAACAGTCGCGGCGGGCGGCGTATCGATTTGATTCTGGTCGGCGCGGGCGAAATGTACGACAAATTTGTCGGGAACGTGTCCGAATTTGTTCATTTGGTCGGCTTCAAAAGCAACGTCCGCGATTATCTTGCGGCGGCTGATGTCGGATTGTTGCCGAGCGAATACGCGGGCGAAAGTTTTCCGTTGCTGATAATCGACAGTTTTTTTGCCGACCGCCCCGTCGTCAGCACGAACCTTGGCGAAGTGCCCGCAATGGTTGAGGACGCGGGAATTGTCTTCGATTTGGTTGACGGCAAAGTTCCCGTCGACACGCTTGCCGAAATTTTGCGCACGCTTGCCGACAATCCGACCGCCTACGAAAAAATTCACAGCCGCGTTCGTAAAGTTGCCGAAAAATTTTCGATTGAACACGTCGCGGAAAAATATATCGCGCTTTACGAGGGAAAAGACTCATGAGCCTGTATCGCATCGTCAGAAGTTTTATCGGCAGAAATTTCGTGTGGCCGTTCGAGGATTTTTGTGCGCTTCACCGCCCGGAAATTTTCGAGTTCATTTTTTATCGACTGCGCCACGGTGCAAGCTTCGAGGACTGCGGCGACGCGCTGTTCATTCGTATGCAGGGCTTCGACGATTTTGTCCACCTCAAGCGCGAAAACGACTTTGCGCTGAAGGTGCCGTTGCATTTTTCCGCGCCGCCCGTCAAGTTCAAAGTCGCGGCGATTGTGCACATATTCTACCCCGAACTTGCCGACGAGCTGAAAAATTTGCTGCTGAACATTCCCTGCTCGGTCGACGTGTTCATTTCGACGACGGACGAAATGCGCAAGTCCGTGATCGAAAAAGTTTTCGCGGGCTTCGACAAGGGGCGCGTCACGATAAAAATTTTCGAGAATCGCGGGCGCGACATTGCCGCCTCGTTCGTCGGCTTCCGCGAAATTTTCGACGACTACGACGCGTGCATTCACATTCACAGCAAAAAATCTCCGCACGCAAAAAAACGTCTGTCGGGTTGGCGCGACCATCTGTACCGGAATCTTTTGGGCAGTCCCGAAATCGTCGGCGACATCCTGCAAATTTTGGCGGACAAGCGCATCGGAATGGTCTTCCCGCAATATTTTACGCCGATTCGCGTGTCGATTAATTGGGGAGAAAATTATCTTGCGACGAAAAATTTTTTGAGTCGGCTCGGCATCGAAACGGATAGTCGCCACCTCGTGGAGTTCCCTGCGGGCTCAATGTTCTGGTTCAAGCCCAAGGCACTTGCGCCGCTTTTCGACAGCGGGCTGACGTTCGACGACTTTCCCGCTGAATGCGGACAAGTTGACGGGACGCTTGCCCACGCCATTGAACGCGCGTTCCTGTTCGTCGTGGAGGCGGCGGGTTTTCAATGGGTCAAGGTCACTGCCGACGAAAAAAAATTTCGGATGACTCCGACGCTCAAATCGCGTTCGCAGGCGGAACTTGACGCAAACATCGCGCGGGCGTGGCATTCGGTCTTGAAACGCTACTGAAACGCTATTGAGGTGATACCATTGAATTTGGACGGCTTTTCCATGCGTCCGCTGACAATCGAACTGCAAACGGCACTTGTCGGCGGGCGCGTCGATAAAATCACGCAACAGAACAAAGCAAATTTGACGCTGACAATCCGTCGACCGGGCAAGACGTTGCTTTTGAGACTATCGACCGCGCCGCAAAATCCGTCGGTGCATTTGTTGAGCACGTCGCCCGAAAATTTGCCGGAGCCGCCGACGTTTTGTATGGTGTTGCGGAAAAATTTGGAGGGCGGCAGAATTGCGGCGATTCGTCAACACGAACTCGACCGCATAATTTTTATTGACGTGGATTCAATCGGCGCGGGCGGACGAATTCAAACGTTCACGCTCGCGGCAGAACTTATCGGCAAGTACAGCAACTTGATTCTTGTCGCCGACGGGCTGATTGTCGACGCGCTCAAACGTATCGGCACGAACTCAAGCCGCGTGCGCACCGTCCTGCCGAATCAGCCGTATCAACTGCCGCCCGCTCAAGATAAGCTCGACATCTTCGCGGCGGACGTGGAAAAAATTTTGTCGCGAATCAAGCTCGACGGAACTGCGCGGCTCGACAAGGCGATTATGGGCGCGTGCCAAGGCTTCGGACCGCAAAGCGTGCGCGAAACGATTTACCTTGCGGGACTGCCCGCCGACATAAAAATTTCCGCGCTGGACGATTCGGACTTCGACAGCTTACGCGACGCGCTGATTGAGATTCGTGACGGAGCGACCTTGCCGACGCCGTGCATGATTGTCGACGCGGGCAAAGTCGTCGCAATTTCCGCCGTCAAGCTGAATTATCTGCGCGGGGATGTTCGCACGTTCGACACGCTGTCGGAGTTGCTGGAGACTGCCGACGCGCTGACGAATGCTTACGTGCCGCCCGACAAGGAAAAATTTTCCAAGCTCGTGCGCAACGAACTTCACCGCGCCACAAATAAAATCGCCGTGTTGACCGAGGAACTTGCCGCCGCCGAAAATGCCGACCTCTGGCGGATTCGCGCGGATAATCTGTCGACGTATCGTTACCGCTTCAAAGATCACGCCGACGCCGAAGTTACCGTTGAAAATATTTACGATGGCGCGGAAATTTCAATCCCGCTCGACCGCCGCTTGACCGTCGCCGCAAACGTCACCGCCTGCTACAAAAAATACGACAAGCTCAAGCGTTCGACGCGCTTCATTGCCGAGCAGATTGACCTTTGCCGCGAAGAAATTGCCTACCTTGAGACGATTGCTCACGCGCTCACGTCAAGCACCACGCTTGCTGACGTCGACGAAATTCGCGCGGAACTAATTGCGGGCGGTTACCTCAAGGATGCGCGTAAACGCACTGCTCCGAGCAAAAAGCCTCAACCGCTGAAATTCACTGCCCCCGACGGCACGGAAATTCTTGTCGGCAAAAATAACGCGCAAAACGACCGCTTGACGTTCAAACTTGCCGCGCCCGACGATTTGTGGCTCCACGCCAAGGACATCACGGGTTCGCACGTAATTGTTCGTTCAAGCCGCGTCAGCGACGAAACTTTGGACTTTGCCGCGCAGATTGCCGCGTATTTTTCCAAGGCTCGCGATTCGTCGAATGTGCCCGTCGATTACGTCCCCTGCAAATTCGTCAAGAAACCGTCGGGCGCGAAGCCGGGCTTTGTCATCTTCACGAATCAGCGCACGCTTTACGTCACGCCGAATAAAATTTTGCCGCCCGCGCAGGATTGACGGATTCGGGCGCGAAGTCTTTACGAAATTTCTTGCAAAGGAGAGAGCTTGAATGAAGTCTGAATTTACGCTCAAGCTTGAGCGGTGCAAGGGCTGCGGTATCTGCGTATCGTTTTGCCCGAAGCAGGTCTTGGCGTTGGACACGCTGGGCAAAGTTTACGTGGCGCACCATGAACAGTGCATCGCGTGCGGGCAATGTGAGCTGCGCTGCCCCGATTACGCGATATTCATGGACAAAATCAAACCGGCAAAGGAGGCGGCGAAATGAGCGCACGTTTAATGCAGGGCAACGAAGCCATCGCCGAGGGCGCGCTCAAAGCGGGCGTGCGATTTTTCGGCGGCTACCCCATCACGCCTTCGACGGAGATTGCCGAAAATTTGGCGAAACTCCTTCCGAAAGTCGGCGGCACCTTCGTGCAAATGGAAGACGAAATTGCGAGCATGGGCGTCGTACTTGGCGCGTCGCTTGCGGGTCGGAAAGTTTTGACGGCGTCGAGCGGTCCCGGTATCAGTCTCAAGCAAGAGCTTATCGGTTACGCGTCGGCGGCTGAAATTCCCGTCGTGATTGTCAATGTTCAGCGCGTCGGTCCGTCAACGGGTCAACCTACCGCGCCGAGTCAAGGCGACGTCATGCAGGCACGCTGGGGCACGCACGGCGATCACTCCGTCATCGTGTTGAGCCCGTGGAGCGTCCGCGAGGCGTTCGACATTACCGTTAAAGCCGTCAACTACGCCGAACGTTTCCGTGTGCCCGTCATATTGCTTACCGATGAAATTGTCGGGCACCTGCGCGAAAACGTCGAACTGCCCGCCGAGGTCGAAGTTTATCCGCGCCGCACGCCGAAAATTTCTCGCGCCGAAGGTTACGAGCCCTACGCGCCCGATGATGACCTTGTGCCCAACGTCGCGAATTTCGGCGAAGGTTATCACATTCACGTTACGGGCTTGATTCACGACGACACCGGTTTTCCGAGCGGCAGTCCGAAAGTCACGCGCGAGGCGATTAAACGCATGCACGACAAAATTTCCCGCGCAGAGGACGAGATTATCGACGTGCACCGCGAATTCATGGACGACGCCGAATTTGCAGTTGTGAGCTTCGGCGGCACGGCACGCACGGCTTACGAGGCAGTTCTCAACGCCCGCAAGCGCGGCTTAAAGGTCGGATTCGTGCGGCTGGTTACAATCTTCCCGTTTGCCGAAAAAATCATTCGCGAGTTGTCGGCAAACCTGCGCGGGCTGATTGTCGCGGAGCTCAATTACGGTCAGCTTGTCCGCGAGGTCGAACGCGCCGTTTGCGGTCAATGCCCCGTCAAACTCTGCGCCAAATACGACATGACGATTTTTGAGCCGGAGGAGATTGAGCAGTCGATTGATGAACTTGTCGCGGAGGTGAACGGCAATGGTTGAGCGCAGTTACGAAAAATTTTTCCGCAAGAATCGTCTGCCGCACTTGTGGTGTCCCGGTTGCGGCAACGGCATCGTCATGAAGGCAATCGTTCAGGCGATTGAAAAAAATCCCGCCTTCACGCAGGACAATACGGTTATCGTCAGCGGTATCGGCTGTTCAAGTCGCGCGTCGGGTTACATGGACTTTGACACGCTCCACACGGCGCACGGTCGGGCAATTCCCTTCGCGACGGGCATAAAACTTGCGCGTCCCGAACTCAATGTTGTCGTCATTACGGGCGACGGAGACTGCACGGCGATTGGCGGAAATCATTTCATTCACGGTTGCCGCAGAAATGTCGATTTAACGGTCGTGCTGTTTAACAACAATATTTACGGTATGACGGGCGGGCAAGCGTCCCCGATGACGCCGCTCGGCAAAAAAGCGACTACCGCGCCTTACGGCAGTGTTGACCGACCGTTTGACGCGTGCAAACTTGCGGAGGCGGCGGGTGCAACTTACGTCGCGCGCTCGACTGCATTCCACGTTCAACATCTCGTCAAGACGATTGAAGACGGTCTGAACAATCGTGGCTTTTCGTTCATTGAAGCGTTGGTGCAGTGTCCGACGGCTTACGGGCGGCGCAACAAAATGGGCGACCCCGCTAAAATGATGGCGTGGATGCGCGACAATGCCGTCATGAAGTCTGCGTGGGACAAATTGCCCGACGATAAGCGCGTCGGCGACAAGTTCCCAATCGGGCTGTTCTATCGCGCGGAGGCGCAAGATTACGACGCGGCTTATCAACAGGTCATTGAACTTGCAGGGGGTGCGGCGAAATGAGGAAGCAGTTACGACTTTCCGGCAGCGGCGGTCAAGGCGTCATCACTGCGGCGATTATTTTGGCGGAGGCGGCTGTCTCGGAGGGCAAGCAGGCTGTTCAATCGCAGAGCTACGGTCCCGAAGCTCGCGGCGGCGCGTCGAAGTCCGAAGTCATCATCGACGACGAAAAAATTTATCACCCGCACGTTAAGACGCCCGACTTTGTCCTTGCAATGACGCAAAAGGCGGCGGATAAATATTTCGCCGATTTGAATCCCGAAGGCACGCTGATTTTGGACGACGACTTAGTTCCGACGTCGCCCGCGTTCAAAAATATTATTCGCGTGCCGATAACGAAACTCGCCGTCGAAAAGCTCGGCAAGGCACTGTTCGCGAATATCGTCGCGCTCGGCGTCCTCGTGAAGGTTACGGGGCTCGTCGACTTCGACACGATAAAAAAATCCGTGGCGCGACGCGTCCCGCCGCACACCGTCGAACAAAACATGACGGCATTGCAGTTGGGCTACGACGCCGTGTAATTGCAAGTGCGGCGATTTATTGCGGTCGTCGACAGCTCGGAGGCGTCGACTGCAGGCGCGGCGATTTATTGCGGTGCTGACGGCTCGGAGTCGTCAACTGCAGGCGCGGCGATTTATTGCGGTCGTCGACAGCTCGGACGCGTCAACTGCAAGTGCGGCGATTTATTGCGGTCGTCGACAGCTCGGAGGCGTCGACTGCAGGTGCGGCGATTTATTGCGGTCGTCGACAGCTCGGACGCGTCAGCCGTGTAAAAATTTTTCCGCAACAAAAATTCTCCTCGAACGTTTCGGGGAGTTTTTTTATTGCAAGGCGTTGGCAAATGCTGTACAATCGCTTGCGAAAAATTTTGGCGTCAAGAAAGGAGCCTGTAACATGAGTTCTTCGGACATAAAAAATTTCGGCATCCTCGGCTACCCCGTTGGGCATTCGCTGTCGCCGCAAATGTACACGGCGGCATTCAAGGCGGCGGGCTTCCCGAATTACAATTACATACTGTTGCCTGTGCAGGCGGGCAAACTTTTTTTTGCGGTGGAAGGCATCAAGTCGCTGGAATTTCGCGGCGTGAACGTGACCATTCCGCACAAGTCGACAATCATGAAATATCTCGACGCCATTGACGCGGACGCAATGGTTATCGGCGCGGTGAACACCGTCGTCAATGATGGCGGCATGTTGACGGGCTACAATACGGACGTCGTCGGATTTCTTGCCGCGCTGTCGGAGGCGAACTTTCTGCCCGAAGACTGCCACGCCGTAGTTTTGGGCGCAGGCGGTGCGGCACGTGCAATTTTATGGGGTTTGTGCAAGCGACGCGCCGAATATATCACAATCGGCGCACGAAATCCGCAGAAAGCTCAAGCACTCGCCAACGACTTCCTGTCGCAGGGGCAAGTGTCGGGCTACGATTGGCTCACTGACGAATTCAAGGAACTTTTACAGACGGCGGACATCGTCATCAACACGACGCCGCTCGGAATGTTCCCGCACGTCGACGATATGCCGCCCGTCGACCTGAAGTTGCTGCCCGAAGGCGCACTCGTCTACGACATAATTTACAATCCCGTCGAAACGAAATTCCTGCGCACGGCAAAAGAACTCGGCTTCCCGACGCTCGACGGGCTGTCAATGTTGCTGTTGCAGGGCAGGGAGGCTTACCGACTTTACACGGGCGAACTTCCCGATTTGAAGGTCATGCGCCGCGCAGTCGAACGGGAACTTCAATCGAAATGAACGACTTCGACGAACAGTTGCGCAAGCTGATTCACATGGAGCGACACAACTTCGCGGGCAGTTCCTCGCGGGCGATTGTCGAGCTGGTGAATTTGATTTTCGACTTCGCGATAAAAATTCGGGCGTCCGACGTGCACCTTGAGCCGTATGAAAATGCACTGCGCGTGCGTTATCGCGTCGACGGGCAACTGCAGGAACTCCATCAATCGTTGCCGCTGAATTTGGCGGACGCGCTGACTGCCCGCATAAAAATTTTGGCGCGCATGGATACGACAGCCGCATTCCTGCCGCTGGACGGAGCAATTCGTTTCGGCAACGTGGAAATGCGCGTGGCAAGTATGCCGTCATTCGGCGCGGAAAGTGTGACAATCCGACTGCTCGATTCGACGCTTGCCCTGCAAAATCTCGGCAACCTCGGCTTCACGTCCGCGAACGAAAAAATTTTCCGCCGAATGATTGACACGTCGGCGGGCATGATAATTTTGACGGGACCGATGAATTCCGGCAAATCGACGACGCTTTACGCGACACTGCGCGAACTCAATCAGCCGACGCGCTCAATAATGACGCTGGAGGATCCGATTGAACAGCACGTCGAGGGCATCAGTCAAGTGCAGGTCAACGAGAAGACGGGCTTGACGTTCGCGGCGGGCTTGCGGGCGATGTTGCGCATGGATTGCAACGTGTTGATGGTCGGTGAGGCACGTGACGCGGAGACTGCGAAAATCGCCGTGCGTGCGGCATTGACGGGACATTTAATCTTCACGACGCTTCATGCAAACGACTCGTGCAGCGCGGTCTTCCGTATGCTGGAAATGGGCGTCGAGCCGTATCTGTTGGCGGCGACGCTGAACGGTGTCGTGGCGCAAAGACTCGTTCGGCGGCTGTGTCCACGGTGCAAAAAACTTTGCGCGGCGGACGATTTGGAACGGCAACTCACGGGCGCGACGCAACTTTACAAGGCGGTCGGCTGTTCGGAATGTCGCGGGACGGGTTACAGCGGACGGCTTGCCCTGCACGAAATTTTACGCGTCGACAAAAATTTGCGGCAGTTGATTCGCACGAGCCGCGACCTCGACGAAATACGCACGTCCGCGCTTGAATCGGGTTTGAAAGTTTTGGCGGACGATGCACTTGAAAAAATCCGCGCGGGCTTGACGACGCTTGCTGAAGTTCGGCGCGTGGCGGACATAAAATAATTTCAGATGTTGATTCGCACAAATTCGCGGGCTTAACGACGCTTGCCGAAGTTCGGCGCGTGGCGGACATAAAAAAATCTCCCGTCGACGTGACGAGAGCCGCTGATTCCTCAGCAAAGTATGTATGAGCAATGCCTCCCCTTGCGGGGAAAACTTTTCGCCTGAATTAAACCGTTGCCGCCAAAAATAAAACGCCCGAATCGCGGGCGCAGGAAATTCAAATCGACACGCATTGCACGTGCCAAAAATCCCCTTCCTGTCGCTCGCAGGTCAAACGGTGATTGTCAATCGAGCAGTTCTCCCGACTTCGGATCAAAACTAATCTGCGCCTTCCCAAGAAAAAATTTTCTCAGTGACATAAATGCAGAGTCGCTCCCCGCTACGGTGACGTGATCGCTCCGGCTTTCGACCGGATTCTCTATTGAGGCTTGCGCCACTCGATCCAATCGCTGTGAAATTTTCAACGCCCGTATAATCCTACAAATCGCCGCGTTTGTCAACAAAAACTTTGCCGCGCAGATTGACAGCGACAAAATTTTTATGTTAGACTTTGCAAACTGTTGAGGCGTTCCTCTGCGTGCGGGCACGAACGTCGGGCAAAGATGGGAGGATTCCGAATTGAATATCATCGAACTTATTGAACGCGAACAGCTTCGCGAAAACATTCCGCAATTTGCGCCGGGCGACACAGTGCGCGTCCATGCCAAAATCGTCGAAGGCAACCGCGAACGCATCCAGATTTTTGAGGGCGTCGTTATCGGTCGTCAAGGCAGCGGCGTGCGCGAAATGTTCACCGTCCGCAGAATTTCTTACGGCGTCGGCGTCGAGCGCATGTTCCCCGTGCACTCACCGCGCGTCGAAAAAATCGAAGTCGTTCGTCGCGGCGCAGTCCGTCGTGCCAAACTTTACTACCTGCGCAAGCTCACGGGCAAGGCGGCGCGTATCAAAGAGCGTAAACAAAAATAATCGGTCGAAAATATTTTCACGTCGTGCAGACACTGCGCGGCGATTTTTTTTGCGAACGCGGCAACTGCATATGTGATATAATTAACGCGAAAGGAGGCGATTTAAATGGCAACGACGGAAGAACGCGTCGACAAACTCGAAACACGATTCACGACGCTTGAACAGCAGGTGGCAACGGTCGCGGCAAAAGTCGACATGGTTATCGGCGAAATTCAGCAACAGCGCGAGGACAGACGACAATTCCAAGAAAAACACGATGCCGACATGCGCGAAATGCGCGAAGACGTAAAGGGCACGCTCAAGCACATTCAAAACCTTACAATAGCGTCAATGGTTGGAATAGGAGCCATCGCCATTGCAACGTGGGTATTCGTGTTGACGGGCGCACGGAACGAAACTCCGCCGCCTGCGACGCCGCAAGCACAATATCAAATGACGCAACCGGCACCAATCAATGATACGTCGAAATGAAAATTCCCCTGCATGTGCGGGGGATTTTTTTGTTGCCTGAAAAGTTTTTGAAGACACCGCCGCCGATTCGTGATACAATAATTCAAAAGCTACGGAGGTGAAATTTTTTTTGGACAATAAAGCTAAGGCGACGACAACTTTGGCGGCAAGCGCACTGTGCGCAATTTCGACGTTGCCGGAAATTTCGCCGCTGAAATTTATTTTGACGGGCGCGACGGGCTCAACGATACTGGGCTTGCTCAATCACGGCTTCCTTGCCGCGACGATTGGCGGAATGGCGGACTGGTTCGGCGTGACGGCACTTTTCCGCAAACCGCTTGGAATCGGCTTCCACACGGAAATTTTGCGGCGCAATCGTGCGCGAATCATGGACGCGATTGTTGAGTTCGTCGGCACGGATTTGCTCAACACCAAAAATATTATGGAGACCGTCCGCGACGAAAATACCGCGCAACTTTTGATTGAATTCTTTGAGCGCAACAACGGTCGCGAAAAAACTAAAGTCCTCGTCCGCGAAGTGCTCGGCGAACTGTTCAACGGGCTCGACACGCGCACAATCGGCAAGGGCGTCGCGCCGATACTTACCGCCGAAATTAAGAACATCGACGCGCAAAAATTCTTCGACGCCGTGCTGAAGGTCGTCACGAACGATACATACAGCCGAAAAATTTTAATCATGCTCATGGACACGGGACATAAAATTTTGCGCAGTCGGCATATGCAGGCGGAAATTCTCGACAAAATTACGGAACTGCGCACGGCTTACGAAGGCGATTCGGCGGGACGTGCGCTTGTGTTGAGCTCAATGGACTTGACCGACGAAAAAATTTTGAGCATCCTCAACGACACCGTCGACAAAAAAATTTCCGACGCCGAAAAAATTTTGCGTGCAACCGGCATGGTCGACAGCGCGACTGCAAATGCCGCTTCCGACATGATTAAAACGTTCGGCGGCTTCGTGAATTCGGCGGCAGGAACTTTCAACACGCGAAAATTTCTCGACGACCTCAAGACGCTGTTCCTGCAGAAGTTCGACGCGGAAGACTTCGTCGCGACGTGGCTTGACATCAACGTCAAGGGCGAAACCGACCCGAAAATTTTGGAGCGGCTTCGGCGGCAACAGGCGGCGAATCCGAACGTCACTCGCATTGTCGAAGTTGAGCGCAAGCCCGTCATTTGGCGCGACGCCGTCGATTATTTGGTCGACGCAAAGATTGACGAATTTATCCGCGACGAAAAACTTCAGCGCAAATTTGACAAGCTCATCAAAGATTTTGTCGCGGGACTGCTCGACGAATACCGCGAACAAATTCCGATGATGATTCGTGAGCGGCTCGACAAATTCAGCGACGATGAGTTGACCGAATTCGTCGAAGGGCACGTGTCGGACGATTTGCAGATGATTCGGATTAACGGTTCTGTTTGCGGCGCGATTGTCGGCATGTTCCTGTACGTCGTCGCGCAACTTATCGAACATATTGCACGCAGTTAAGGAGTTATTTATGTTCAATCGCCTGCAAAAATTTTTCCGCCTCAAGCCGACGCAAGTAATAATCTTGAGCTTCGTGGTGATGATTTTGCTCGGAACGGTGCTTTTGATGTTGCCCGTGAGCACGACGAACAATCACGGGCTGGCGTGGATTGACGCGCTGTTCGTGTCGACTTCGGCGTCGTGCGTCGTCGGCTTGACGGTCGTGGACTTGCACAACGACTTAACAATTTTCGGGACGGTCGTAATGCTCATTCTGATTCAAATCGGCGGGCTCGGCATAATGACGTTGGGGACGCTCGTCGTGCACAGGCTGGGTTACCGCTTCCGACTGAAAGAAAGTTTGACGCTCAAAGAGTCGCTCAATCAAAGCGGGCAAGCGGGACTGTTCGATTTGATAAGCCGAATAATCAAATACACGTTCGTTATCGAAGGCGTCTTTGCCGTGGTGCTGACGATTCACTTCATACCCGAATTCGGCGTTAATGCTGTCGGCTACGGAATTTTTCATTCGGTGTCGGCATTCTGCAACGCGGGCTTCGATTTGTTCGGCAACTACGACAGCTTATGCAAACGCAACGACGACTACTTTTTGATGACGTGTCTGGGCTTGCTGATAATTTTGGGCGGCATCGGCTTTACGGTTATGTCGGACTTCATCAATCGGCGGCGTTGGAAAAAATTTTCCCTGCATACAAAAATCGTCGTCGTGATAAATATCGCGCTGATTGTCGTCGGAACGCTTTTAATTTTCGCCGTGGAATATTATAATCCCGATACCGTCGGCAACTTGAGCATTCCCGCGCAACTTGCGAACGCGTGCTTTACGTCGGTTTCGTGCAGGACGGCGGGCATGAACACGTTCGACCTTGCGCAGGCTGAACAAATTACAAAGCTCGTTATGATAATTTTGATGTTTATCGGCGCGTCTCCGCTGTCGACGGGCGGCGGCATAAAGAGCACGACGTTTTACGTGATACTGCTGTCGATGTGGTCGGTCTTTCGCGGCAAGCAGGAGCTTGAAGTTTTCGGGCGACGCATTCCCCGCGAACTCCGTGACCAAGCGTTTGCGATTTTCACAATGGGTACAATCTGGGTCGTGACGGCGGGAATAATTCTGTCGGCGATTGACGAGGAAGTCCACGACCTTGAAAACGTCATTTTCGAGACGGTGTCGGGCTTCGGGACGGCCGGCATGGGAATCGGCATTACGTCGGAGTGGGACGTTTACGGCAAGCTTGTTCTTGTGCTGACAATGTTGGTCGGCAGGGTCGGCATAATGACTTTCATGTTGTCTTTGATAACGCAAAAAAATTCGGCGATTAAATATCCGCGGGAAAACATTATGGTCGGTTGATTGGAGCTGTCGCGCTCGGCAAAACGTCGCGTCAAGCTTGCGCCTGAAAATATCATTGTGGTTGATTGGAGCTGTCGCGCTCGGCAAAACGTCGCGTCACGCTTGCGACTGAAAAATATCATTGTGGTTGATTGGAGCTGTCGCGCTCGGCAAAACGTCGCGTCACGCTTGCGCCGAAAAATATCATTATGGTTGATTGAAGCTGTCGCGTTCGGCAAAACGTCGCGTCACGCTTGCGCCGAAAAATATCATTATGGTTGATTGGAGCTGTCGCGTTCGGCAAAACGTCGCGTCACGCTTGCGACTGAAAACATTATGGTGGTTGATATTATGGCTGACAAAAAACAATTCGCGGTACTCGGTTTGGGACGTTTCGGGAAAAATGTCGCGCTGACGCTTGAGGATATGGGTTACGAAGTTCTCGGCGTCGACCGCGACGAAAATGTTGCGGCGGAATTGTCGGAAAGTTTGACGCACGTTGTGAGCTTCGACTTCCGCGATTCGCATACGCTGGATCAAATCGGCATTGCAAATTTCGATACGGTCGTCATTGCGTCGAAAAATCTTGAGGCGTCACTTATGGCGACGATGCTTTGCAGTGAGCGCAACGTTCCCGAAATTGTCGTTAAGGCAATCGACGAACGCCACGCGGAGATGGCAAAACGACTCGGCGCGACAAAAATTATTTTTTCCGAACGCGACACGGCAAGACGCGTTGCCGCGCACCTGGTATCGTCAAACGTCGTCGACTACATTGAGCTTGACGCGGAGCTGAAAATTTTAAAATTGGACGTGCCGCCGAAATTTATCGGGAAAAATCTTATTGAGCTGAATTTGCGCGCGGCTTACGACGTGAACATCATCGCGCTAATCAGCGGCGGGAAAACGTTAGTTCCGCCGCCGCCACAGCACGTTTTCTCGGCGGGCGACGAAATTTTTGTTATCGGCACCAACGTCGCACTGTCGAACTTTGAACGCAACATTTGATTCACAGCACGAAAGGTCGTGAAATTTTTGAACAGATGGAATACGGCGGACACAACGCTACTTTGTGCCGCGCTATTTTTTTTGGCGGCAGTCGGGTGCAAAATCACGTTCCCCGATAACGTCGTCGCGGAGGGCTTCCTGTTCGTGACGGAGGCGGCACTTGTCGGCGGCATTGCGGACTGGTTTGCAGTCACCGCGCTTTTCAAAAAGCCGCTGGGCTTCCCGTTCCACACGGCAATACTTCCGCACCGTCGAAAAGATTTTATCAAGGCGTCGACCGTGATGGTTCAGCAAGAATTTTTTTCTCGCCGCACGATTTTTAAAAAGCTCGGCGACTTCAAGCTCATGCCGCGAATCGTCGATTACCTTGCCCGCAATGAAACGCGTCAACTCGTCGTCAAGGAGCTGTTCGGCGTCGTCAAGAAATTTTTCGCCGCGCAGAATAAGGAAAAACTTTCCAAGACAATCGCCAACGAACTGCGCCGAATCCTGCGCGACCTGCCCGCGCAAAGCATGATTGCCGACCTCGGCGGACATTTCAAGCGCAACGGTAAGGATCGCGAAATTTTTATCGACATCGTCAAGGCAATGCGCCGCGTCGCCGCGAAGCCCGAAACTTGCGACAGATTGCAAGCCATTCTTGAAGAGTACGCCGCTCAACGAACGCAAAATTCCGGCGGCTTTTCGATATTGATGGCGGGACTCGCGCAAATGCTCAACCTAGTCAACTTCGAAGAGGCGGCGCAAATCATGCAGACGCAGTTGCTCAAGCTCCTTGACGAATTGGCGGCGGATACGCAAATTCATCGGCGCACGCTCAACGAATGCCGACTGAAAATCGCCGAACTCGCCGACACGCCCGAATTCAAAGACCTTGTCGAACGAATGCAAATCGACGCCGCCAACGCCTTGCCGCTCGAAGAGGCAATCGAACTCGCGCTGATACATCTTGAAAGTCAAATCGCGACAACCGACGTGGACGAGGCACTTGCGAAGGCGCAGGCGTCGAAATCGCTCAAACTCGGCGGCAAAAGTTTGGGCGTCCTGCTCGTGACAATCTTCAACGACGAATACGGCAAGCTTATCGAACTCCTGCGCGGCGATACGAAAGCTCGCGCGGCGTTTGAAAAATTTATCGACGAACTGACGAAACGCGCCACGCTTTACGCGCAACCGCTGGTCGGAGTCGTCGCGAAATCGGCACTTGAACGGCTGACGGAGGATCAGCTCAACAATCTGGTTTACGATAAGGCGGAGCAGGATTTTATTTGGATTCGGCTCAACGGCTCAATCGTCGGCAGCGTCGTCGGACTGGCAATATTCGTGCTGATTAAGTTTGCGGGGTTGAGCGTATGAAGCTTGCATTTTTTGATTCGGGCGTCGGAGGATTGAGCGTCCTGCACCACGCAATGAAAATTTTGCCGCAGGAAGAATTCATTTTTTTTGCGGACGAAGACAACGTTCCTTACGGCACAAAATCGCGGCAGGAAGTCTTGCGGCTGGTCGACGCGGCGTTTGAATTTTTGACGGCGCAGGGTGCGCAAGCAATCGTCGTGGCGTGCAATACGGCGACATCGGTAGCGGTGCGTCGAATGCGCGAAAAATTTTCGTTGCCGATAATCGGCATGGAGCCCGCGCTCAAAGTCGCGCTCGACATGTTCCCCGCACGAAAAGTTTTGGTCACGGCGACGGCAATCACAATCACGGGCGAAAAAATTCGGCGGCTCATAACGCGTCTGCACGCGGAAAATTTCACGGAGTTGCGGGCGTTGTCGGAGCTGGTGACGTTCGCGGAGCGGCAGGAATTCACGTCGTCGGCAGTCGAAAATTATCTGCGCGGGGAGCTCGCGCCTTACGACTGGGAAAATTTTTCGTCGCTGGTACTGGGTTGCACGCACTTCAATTACTTCAAGGACACGTTCCGAAAAATTTTGCCGCCGCACGTAAAAATCCTCGACGGCAACGCGGGCACCGTCAACGAATTGATTCGCCGCACGAAACTTCAGGCGCGACCGTCGGAAACTCACGGCGGCTCGGTGGAATTTTTTTACTCGGCTCGGCGCGTGACGGATTCGGCGGAACTGTCGCGGCTGAAAAAATTTTTGGCACGGCTCGACGAAATGGAGGCGATATCATGAAAATTTATCGCGGCGCGATTTTCGACATGGACGGCACGCTCACCGATACGCTTGCCGATTTGCACCACAGCATGAACGACACGCTTGCGCATTACAATTTCCCGCAACTGACTTTCGACCAAGTCAAACGCTTCGTCGGCAACGGCGCGAAAAAATTTTTGTTGCGCAGTCTGCCCGCCGATGTCGTCGACGACGAAAATTTTGTTGCGGAGGCGTTCGCGCTTTACAACGAAACTTACATTGCCAACAGTCTGCGCCACGTCAAGCCTTACGCGGGCATTCCGGACTTGCTCGCGGCGTTGGCGGCAAAAAAAATTCCGCTCGGCATCTGCACCAATAAACAGCACGCCGCAGCGGTTAAAATTACCGAAAAAATTCTTGCGCCGATAAAATTTGCTTACGTCAGCGGCGACGAGCCCGGTCAACCGCGCAAGCCCGATCCGACGCGTGCACTTGTCGGCGCGAAAATTTTGGGCGTCGCGCCCGAAGATGTCGCTTACTTCGGCGACACAGCCGTCGACATTGAAACGGCTCACAACGCGGGATTTTTGTCCGTCGGCGTGACGTGGGGCTTCCGCCCGCGCAGTGAACTTGTCGACGCCCGCGCTCAAATTATCGTCGACAGCCCGCAAGAAATTCTGGAGCGAATCAATTTCGGCTGAACAAATCGAATATCTTCCGAAAAAAGTTTTTGTCGTCCGTGAACGATACGCGGGCGAATTTTTTTATTTCCGACAGCCGCAAGCTCGCGACTACCGACGCGAAAATTTAAACAGCCGCTCCAACGTGCCGACTGCCTGCGCGGATTTGACGCCTTCGCCAAGATAATCTGCCCACGTGAAAATTTTCAGTTCGGGCGGAGTGGCAAGCTCGTGTTCGCGAAAAATTTTTATCAGCGTCTCGGAGGCGACGCGGAATATATCGGGCAACCAATCGTCCTTGCCGCCGCAGATAATTTCTTCGGTCAACGTCGCCACTTCGGGAAAAATTTTCGCCACGTAAGCACGATACAGCGCGTTGTGCATCTTATGTTGAAGTTTTTTTAAGGCGGCGTCGTGGCGGGCGGCAACATCCTCGTTGAGCTGATTGGGCACTGTGAAGACGACGACGCGCTTTGAAATTTCCTGCCGTATCTGTTCGGCGTCGTTGCCCGTGAAAATGAACGTGCCGTGGTCAAGAATTTTGCCGCTTATCAAGGAGCTGTCGTCCTTGACAATGTCCTTGAGGTATTGCAAATTTCTGTTCGTCACGTCGTCAATCAAAATCGGACAGCCCTTGACGGTGAGCTTGAAACTTTCAATTTTGCTCGGCGCGGTATCTTTTGCGGAGATTGTCGGCAGGATTCGGTCGAACATCAACTTTTGCCCCGTCGCGACGATTGAGGACTTGCCGCCGTTTTTCGGACCGCGCAGAATCATGTACATCGGGAAAGTCTTGCCGGTCGAGTTGGCGGGGACGAGTTGGCTGTAAAAATATCTTAGTCGCGCAAAGAACGGAGAAACGAACATATACAGAACAATTTTCCAATACAGCGTTTTGAGGTTGGCAACGTCGCCCGTGAACTTTTCCGCGCCGTCGACGTACTCAATCAAGCTTTGCAAATCGGCGCGGACTTCAGCGGCGGACGGATTCAAATCCCACGGCTCATCGTTGAAAGTCACGCGGAGATTGTCGCAATCCAAAAGCAATTCGGGCGCGATGCTGTTATTTTTTCGGCGGGCAACGTCATCTTCGTGAGTGCGGCGCATAATTTTTTTCATGCGGATAATTTTTTCGGCGACGAGCAAAGTTTTTCCGTGCGTGTCCGAATGAACATCAACTTCCTTGAACAGTGTGCGAAACTTTTGAGCCGTTGCCTGCTGTACCAAAAGATAATCCGCCTCCTCGCGCGATTCGGGCGGCAATTCGTGCACGACCACCGCCGACTTGACGTAAGCGGCATTTTTTATTGCGGGCAACTGTTCCAAATTCGATCCGTCGTCTTTAAGCGGGCGGGCAGTCACGTCAATTTCCTCGGCGGAAAAATTTTTGAGCTCCTCGAAACCGCTCATATAATGTTCGTAAGCGGCGGGCTCGTCCATCACGACGAAAGTTTCACGCTGCCGACTTTGCCACGCGTTGGCGGAAAAATTCGCCGACGTCAAAATCACTCGGCAACGCCCGTCGTCGGCGCACATCAAATAAATTTTCGCGTGCACCCTGTCCGTCACGTAAAGCTTGAATTCCCGCGCCGCAATCCGCCGTTGCAGGTAAGAATTTTTGCTCATGAACTCGACGGCGAATTTTTGCAGGGCAAGCACCTCGGCAAGGTCGACGCTGATTTGTTCGTGGCTGCCGATTATGACTTCGCCGCGCCGAAAATTTTTCATGACGTGTTCAATTTGCCGCACGCCCGCAGAAAAAGTCACGGCGCGAAGTTCATCGAAGCCCGCAAACAATTCGTCGTCGAACAGCGATAAATTTTTGGACATTGCGCTCACCTCCGCGAAATTTATAACACATCGTCGCCGCGAATTCAATTTGCCTTTTGCCGCCGCGTCTGATATATTGGCGGAAAATTTTTCGGGAAGTGATGGCGTGTCCAAATCGGTAACCATAAGTTTATTTTTGCTCGACGGCACGGCGGGCGGACGAATCAGATGCACAATCAGCGGTCGGACGGGCGTCATTTTAAAAATCCCGCGCAAAGATTTATCGAAGTGCAACGGACTCGACGCGCTGAAAAGTGACGGCGTCTATTTTTTGCTCGGCGAAGCGGACGGTCGGCAAAAAATTTACGTCGGTCAAGCGGGCAGTCGCAAGAACGGCAAAGGTCTTCTCAACCGCCTGAACGAATACAATCGCGACGTTACCAAAAATTTTTGGTCGGAGGCGATAATTCTCACTACGGTTGACAATTCTTTCGGCGCGACGGAAATAAGTTGGCTGGAGCACAAATTTTGCAACATGGCGATTAAGGCGGGTCGTTGCGAGGTCGTCGACGGCAACAAACCTTCGCCCGGCAACATCACCGAGGAAAAGGCGAGCGACATTGAAGACTACGCCGAATTTACGCAACTTGTCTTGAGCGCGATCGGTTACAAAATTTTTGAGCCGCCGCAAAAAAATTCTTCGCCGCCCGCTGCCGAAGCTGACGACGAAATTTTTTATCTGTCGCGCAAGATTAAGCGTATCGGCAGGACAATCGCCGCGACAATGACGCGCACGCCGACAGGTTACAAAATTTTGGCGGGCAGTGAAATTTGTCCGATTGACAGCGACAAACTTTCCGCGCCGCTGAAAAAACTTCGCCACTCGGAAAAAATTTCGGACGGTCGGCTGACGGAGGATGTCGAATTCAATTCCGCGTCGACAGCCGCCGAATTCGTCATCGGCAATTCCGCGAACGGTCTTCAGGAGTGGCGGACGCGTGACGGTTTGCCGCTGAAAAATTTTTTGGGAGGAAACTGATTTGTCCATCGAAGAAGTCAAAGCCTATTTCGCGTCAATCGGTGAGCCCGAACGCGTGATTGAGTTTGAGCAGTCCACGGCGACGAGCGAACTTGCCGCGCAGGCACTCGGTTGCGAAGTCGGGCGCATTGCCAAAACAATTTCGGTCTTCGTCGACAAACGCCCCGTGCTGATTCTGATGTCGGGCGATATGAAAATCGACAACAAAAAATTCAAGGCGCAATTCAACTGCCGCCCGCACATGATACCCGTCGACGAGGTGGAGTCGCTGATTGGTCACGCGGTCGGCGGAGTGTGTCCGTTTGCGGTCAACGACGGCGTGCCGATTTATTTGGACGCGTCGCTTGAGCGATTCGACGTGATTTATCCCGCCGCCGGCAACGACAAAAGTTGCGCCCGATTCACGCTGGACGAACTCGGTCGCTACGTCAAGAGTGCCGGTCGCGTTGACGTTGCAAAGCCCAAGTGATAAATGCTATAATCCTGCGCGGAAAGGATGAACGACATGAAAAATTTTTCGCGTCACAAAAAATTTTTCGCGGGGATTGCGGCGGCGGCTGTAATTTTTTCGGCGTCCCCGACTTTTGCTTACGAAGATGACGGCGAAATAATTACCGAGGTGCCGACGGATATTTACATGTGGGTGCAGTCGACGCCGCGCGGCAATTACTGGTTCAATCATAAACATTGCGGCTATCGAATCCGCGACGACGGCACGCTTGATTTGACGACGCTGATGGTGCCGACGGTTTGCATGTACGACAACATTCAGATTGACGACGTGATTCAGAAACGCCGCTGGAAAAAACTTTCGCTCAAGGGCTACGATCGACTTGCGGGACGCGCGGATGATCTGAAGTTCGATTTGGTCAACGGCACGGTGCAGGTCGTCGAGCGCGTCGATTTGGACGACACGTGGGCTACGCTTGACAAGGACACGTCGGGCGAGCCGATTGCGCTGACGAACATTCCCGTCAAGGATATTCGCTACAACTTTTACCGCAAAATTTTGGAGTGGGCGCGCCAAAATAACGAACTGATTATCGGACGGTCGCGCGGCGTTTTGAGTGACGCGGACGGCGATTTGCCGATTAACGAAGTCCCGATTAACAAAATTTTCATTCCGCCCGCCGACTAAAATTTTTTGACGGGCAACGGACGGTCTCGGCGAAGTATCGACAACCTTCATTCCGCCGCCGACTAAAAAATTTCTTGACAGGCAACGGTGCTAATGATAAACTTCGTAACTGTCGCGGAGAGTTGTCCGAGCGGCTTAAGGAGCACGACTGGAAATCGTGTGTTACGTTGATAGCGTACCGAGGGTTCAAATCCCTCACTCTCCGCCATAACTCTTGATAATTTTAGTTCCGATTGTGAACGCAGAGACTTGGTTTCGCCGAACACTAACTGTACTGACAATCGCGCCAGGGCATACGCAGCAACGCGAGGTTATTGTAGCGCAGCTTCGGATTGAGATTAAGCCTCTGCGTTGACAATCGGAATTATTTTTTTGCGGCGACGCGGTGTGGCGTTGACGGGTGTTGCGCCGTTCGTAGTGTTGAATTCAAATTGAGTTTGTAGAATCTACTTTTCTTTGACCGAGCAAAGAAAAGTAGCAAAAGAAACTCGCCGCTGCGCGCGGGGCGGATCCTCCCGAATGTTCCGACGTTGAGCCGCCCCGTAGCAGACTGTTGCCCGCGGACTTCGCATCACGCTCAGTGCGCGGGCGGGGCGCGCGTCCATGCGCGCCTCATAATTCGCGGCGGACGTTGCGTCGTTCGAGTGCGGCGGCGTGCGGCGACGAATTAACGCGGTAAATTTTTATGGAGGAAATTTTATGGCATACGAAGCACTTTATACACGCGGTCGCCCGAAAACACTGTCGCAACTCGTCGGGCAGGAGCACATCTCAAACGCGTTGGCGCGGGCAATTTCAAGCGGCAGATTGTCGCACGCTTACTTGCTCGTCGGAACACGCGGCACGGGCAAAACTTCCACGGCGCGACTGCTCTCAAAGGCGATGAATTGCGACGCCGTTCACGAGGCGCAAAGTTCCGGTCGTGAGCTCGACAAGCGGGAAATTCCCTGCAACAAGTGCGACGCCTGCCGAAATTTCGACAGCTCGCCCGACAATGTGGAATTCGACGCCGCGTCAAATCGTTCCGTGGAGGACGTGACGCGCCTTTTGTCGACGGCATACCTTGCGCCGCTGCGTGCCCGCGTCAAAACGTTCATAATCGACGAAGTTCACATGCTGTCGTTCGAGGCGGTCAACTCAATCCTGAAACTAATCGAGGAGCCGCCGCCGAACGTCGCGTTCTTCCTTGCGACGACCGAAATTAACAAAGTCCCGATGACAATCCGTTCGCGTTGCCAAGTGCTCAACTTCCGACTGATTCCGCAACAGACAATCGCGCCGTATTTGCTCAAGCTTGCGCGGCGATTGAACGTGGCACTTCACGAGGACGCGGCTAAAAAAATTGCACGGCTTGCCGAAGGTTCAATGCGCGACGCGCTCACGTATCTCGACCAGTGCTACGCTATGGCGGACAAGGAAATTTCGCTCGACGACGTGAACGAAACGCTCGGCTTAATCAGCGACGAAAGCCTTGACGAAATTATTGCGGCGATTATGGCGCGGGACAGGTCAGCCGTCGCAAGTGCGGTCACTGCGGCGTTTCAATCGGGAATTGCGGCGAATGCCATTGCCGAAGCGTTAATCACACGTCTGCGCGACAGGGAATTTGAGTTGCTTGCTCGCGGCGAAAAAAATTTCGCGGAACTCGACCGAATCATCGACGCGGTGCGCAAATCGACGGGCGAAATGTACGGCTCGGGCATCCCCGACATAATTTTGGAAATGACGCTGATGAAACTTGTCTCGTCGATTCCGACGCTCACCCTGCCGCCGACGACTCAAGCCGCGCCGATTGCGCAACCGACCGTTAATCTTGACGCGGCGAAAAAAATTTTTTATGATACTGCAAGTTTTCTGGGCGATACGGACGCATCGGTTGACGGCATTACCGACAAAGCCGCCGTAACGAATTTTTCGGGCGACACGTTGACTTTGACGTTCAAGTCCGACGCAATGGCGGGGCTGTTCCAAAAAAATCTGTCGAAGTTTGAACAGGCGGCTGCACAAGTCGCGGGGCGCGCGATAAAATTTTCCGTCGTCGTCGATAAAAATATGCCCGCGCCCGTCCTGCAGAATTTGTCCGAATCCGCCCGCAACAATTTGGCAGGCGCAATGGATATTTTCCACGCCAACGACGCCGACAAAATTAACGATTGAGGAGGATTTTCCATGGCACAGCAAGGTTTTGACATTAACGCGATTTTGAAACAGGCGCAGGCGTTGCAACAGAATTTTGAGGCGAACAAAGCTCGGCTCAAGCAGGAGACTGCCACGGCGCAAGTCGGCGGCGGCATGGTCAGCGCGACCGTCGACGGCGAAAAGGTCGTCAAGGAAATTAAAATCGCGCCCGAACTCGTTCAAGACGGCGACGTCAGCGCGATTGAAGATTTGGTTGTCAGCGCGGTCAATGCCGCCAACGCCGAAATTGACAAGAAAGTTTCCGCGAACATGTCGGCTTTCGCAAGCAACGCGCTCGGCGGGCTCGACCTGAACAATCTGGGCAACATGGGCGATCTGCTCGGCAAATTCCTCGGCGGTCCGCAAAAGTGATATGTCCTCAAAAGCAATGGCGGCTTTGATTGAGTCGCTTACAAAATTGCCGGGCGTCGGTGCCAAAACTGCCGCTCGGCTTGCTTATCATATCGCGGAAATGAAATCCGACGACGTGGAAGATTTGGCGGCGGCGATTCGTTCCGTAAAACTCGACACTCACGCTTGCGAAGTCTGCTTCAACACGATTGACGCCGACAAAAATATTTGCGATATTTGCGCTTCCGACAAGCGCGACGGCAAAATTATCTGCGTCGTGAAGGACGCGAAGGATCTCGACGCGATTGAACGTGCGGGAACTTTCGACGGCAAATATCACGTGACGGGCGGCTTAATTTCTCCGCTGGCGGGCGTTTCGCAGAACGACATTCGCTTACGCGAACTGATTAAACGTGTCGGCGACGAACGAGTCGAGGAAGTGATTATCGCCTTTGAGCCGACGGTTGAGGGCGACGCGACGTCGCTGTTCATATCTCGGCTGCTGACTCCTGCGGGCGTCAAAGTCACCAAACTTGCACGCGGACTTGCGGTCGGCGCGGACTTCGCGGGCACGGACAGCGTCACGCTTGCCAAGGCGATTGAAAACCGAATTCCCGTCTGACACATGCGCAAAAAAATTCCCCGTAACGAAACTGTTGCGGGGGATTTTTTTATTGCCGTCAAGTATTGCGTTCGGCGTTGAGTATCGTCGCGAAAGCCTGCTCGACGGCGCGGGCGTAGCTTGCCGAATCCATAAGCGGCGAACGTTCCATCATGCCGCGCAGATTTTTCCGCAGGATGTCAAGCAATTCCCAATCGTCGGCAAGCGCGACGGCTCGTTCAACGTATTCGTCGAGGTCGGCGGCAATCAGCGCGTCAAGCCCGACGTTTTTCAGAATGCTGTAGCCGAAGCGTGTACCGTGACGGTCGCCGTAAAGACTGACGACGGGCACGCCCATATACAACGCGTCGCAGGTCGTGACGCCGCCCGTGTACGGGAAGCTGTCAAGCGCAATGTCAACGTCGTTGTATTCGGGCATGTGACCTGCCGTGAAGCCGCGCATTTCAACCCGCGCAGTGTCGATGCCGAAATTTTTCAGTTGCTTGCCGATGTAAGCTTTGCCGTCGTCCGTGTTGAAGATGGTTGTTTTTAGTAGCAGGCGACTTTGCGGCACGGCGTCCAAAATTTTTTTCCACGCGCACAAAATCGAATCGGTGACCTTCGTAAAGTTGTTGAAGCTGCCGAACGTGACGTAACCGTTTCTGCGACACGGCGGCTTGTCGGCGATTGCAGGCTGACCGTCGGGCTCGTAACATATGTGAGTTTGCGGCAGGACGATGATTTTTTCCGTGAAGTATTTGTTCATTGCGAAAGTGTCGCCCGCGCAGTAAACGTCCGACAGAAAATAATCGAAGGCGTCGAGTCCCGTGGAGTTCATGTAGCCGACGCCGCTGACTTGCACCGTGGCGGGACGATACGCCGCAATGTACAGGCAAGAATTCGGCGTGTGTCCCGAAAAATCAAACAGGATGTCGATTTCGTCGTCACGGATGAGTTGTGCGATTTGAGCGGGCGTAAAGCCTTTGAGGTCGCGCCAACCGTCGGCAACCTTGCGCAGATAATTTGTGATGTCGTCGGATTCATTCGCGGCGGAATAGCAGTAGACGGCGAATTTACTTTTGTCGAGCCGCGTCAGCAAACTCCAGCCCCACTTCACGACGACATGACCGTACAATTCGGCGGACACGAAGCCGATACGAATTCTGTCGTGATTGTAAAATTTTTTCGGGTAAGGCGTGACGTCCGTCAAATATTTTTTGTACTCGGAGTAAAGCGCGCCAAAGTCGGCGGCGGAAAAATTTTCCACGTGACACGCCATGAAGATTGCGTTGCTGATTTTCATGCAGGCGTAGGGTTTATCGTCGCGAGACATTTCGGCACAGCGCACGAACAGCCGCATTGCCTCTTCGGGCAAACGTAACCAGAAACATGCGAACGCCAGCAAATTCACCGCCTCGGTCGCCAAATCTTTTTGGTCGGGATCGAACGCGTCAATCAGTTTCAAAGCCTTTTGCAGGGCGTCGAATTCTCGGACGAAATTTTTTTTGTCGCGCCAAACGTAAGCCTCCAGCATGTACGTCTTGCGATAATACGGCTCGCGGCGTTTAATCACGTCAAGCAATTCAAGCGTCGCGTCAAGATTTCCCGCCTGATATTCGGCAGCCGCCTGCGCGTAAATGTCCCAAACCTCCAACGTAAAATCACCCGCTTTTAACAATTAGGAATGAGGAATTAGAACAGGTGTTCACAAACGCTTAAGTAAAGTATGAATATGAGAAATTTTAATCAAAGTCTCAGCGGAAGATATTGTTAGCTCATAATTTTTGCTAAGTCGGCGGGAGTGATTGAACCAGGCAAAAGTCCGCTCCACTATCCAGCGTTTTGGTAAGACTTGCCAGCCGTGCCCCTTAAGCTTCTTGCTGATTTCTACTCGCAAGCCGAAATATTTGTACGACTCGTAAACGAAAGAGCCGCGA
>JADEZP010000100.1 GCA_015206805.1 Quinella sp. 1Q7
TGACGGGCAGAAATATTTTCGCGGTTGGCACATGAATAAGCGTTCGTGGCTGACCGTGCGTTTGGACGACGTTTTATCGGACGACGAGCTTTTTGCGCGGCTTGAGCAAAGTTATCGCCTTGCAAACAGGAAATGAGGTTGAACACATGAAATTGATTATTACGGTCGTCGGCAGAGACAGAATCGGCATTATCGCCGCCGTGACGAAAATTTTAGCCGACAACAACGTAAACATCTTGAGCATCAATCAAAATATTCTGGACGGATTTTTTAACATGATACTGTTCGCGGAGGCCAGCGAAAGTACAATTAAACTCGTCGACCTGCAACAAAAACTTCGCGAGCAGGGCGAATCTATCGGCGTCGAAATTAAGACGCAACATCAAGACATCTTCGACGTGATGCACAAAATTTAAGGGGGCGCGGCGTTGATAACGATTGAAGACATTTTAGAGACGAATCAGATGATAACCGTCAACAAACTCGACGTGCGCACGATAACGATGGGAATTTCTCTGCGCGATTGTGCTCACCCCAACCTGCGCGACTTCTGCCGCAACGTTTACGACAAAATCACGCGTGCGGCGGAATTTCTCGTTAAGACCGGCGAGGAGATTGAGGCGGAATACGGAGTGCCGATAATCAACAAGCGCATATCCGTCACGCCCATTGCCATTGCCGCAGAGGCTTGTCGCGTCGACAGTTACGTTCCCGTCGCCGAAACTCTCGACCGCGCCGCAAAGGAAGTCGGCGTGAATTTTATCGGCGGATTCAGCGCGCTTGTCGAAAAAGGCTACACGGCGGGCGACAGGCTTTTGATTGAGTCGATACCGCAAGCCCTTGCCGCGACCGATTTGGTTTGCAGTTCGATTAATCTTGCGTCGACGAAGGCGGGCATTAACATGGATTGCGTCCGCGAGTGCGGCGAAGTCATCAAGCGCACGGCTGAACTTACGCGCGACAGACAGGCTATCGGTTGCGCAAAGTTGGTCATCTTCGCGAACGCTCCGCAGGACAATCCGTTTATGGCGGGCGCATTCCACGGCGTCAGCGAGCCCGACAAAGTTATCAACGTCGGCGTCAGCGGACCCGGCGTCGTCAAACATGCGCTTGAGGGCTTGAAGGGCGCGAACTTCACCGAAATTGCCGAGGCGATTAAAAAGACTGCGTTCAAAATTACGCGTGTCGGTCAACTTGTGGCGCAGGAGGCGTCGCGTCGATTGGGCGTGCCGTTCGGGATAATCGACCTGTCACTTGCACCCACGCCCGCAGTCGGCGATTCGGTTGCGCGAATTCTTGAGGAAATGGGACTCGAAGCTTGCGGAGCACCCGGCACGACGGCGGCACTTGCCCTGCTCAACGATGCCGTCAAAAAAGGCGGTCTCATGGCAAGTTCTCACGTCGGCGGCTTGAGCGGCGCGTTTATCCCCGTCAGCGAAGATGAAGGCATGATTGCGGCGGTCAAGCGCGGCTCCCTGTCGATTGAAAAGCTTGAGGCTATGACGTGCGTTTGCAGTGTCGGCTTGGATATGATTGCGGTTGCGGGCGACGTGAGCGCGGCGACGTTGAGCGGGATTATCGCGGACGAGGCGGCTATCGGCGTCGTCAACAATAAGACAACCGCCGTGAGACTTATCCCCGTGCCCGGCGCGAAGGTCGGCGACATCGTCGAATACGGCGGCTTGCTCGGATATTGTCCCGTCGTACCCGTCAGGAGCGATTGGAGCTCGGAGGCGTTCATTGCGCGCGGCGGACGTATTCCCGCGCCGGTTAGGAGCTTGACGAATTGACATGGACATTACAATCAGACCAATGCGCCGCAGTGACGCCGATACCGTCGTTGAAATGATGCGCGACTTTTACACTTCGCCCGCCGTCATAACGAACGGATCCGAAAAAATTTTCGCCGCCAACGTTGAAAATTGTCTGGGCGGCTCGGACTTTGTGGAAGGCTTCGTTTTCGTCAGCGGCGACAAAATTATCGGCTACGGCATGACGGCTCACGGCTACTCAACCGAATTCGGCGGCGAATGCATTTGGATTGAGGACATTTTTATTGCGGCGGAATGGCGCGGACACGGCGTCGGCACGAAATTTATCCGCCACGTCAAGGAACGTTATCCCGACAAAATTTTTCGGTTGGAGGTCGACGCGGACAACGTTAATGCTTTGGATTTTTACAGGCGGCTCGGCTTCAAGGCGTTGCCGTATCTGGAATTGATTCGCGGAGGTGATTGACATGACGCGTGAGGCGGTGAAAACTGCGATTGACGCGCACGACCCGATTAATATAATTTTCCTTGATGCAACGAACATGAACGTCCTGAACGACGACGAATACGACCCCGAAGTTGATTTGGTCTGTCGATGCGTTGCGAAGTGCGGCGGCTCGTGTTCCGCTGAACGGCTTGTCGAAATTTTGCGCGCGGTCTTCCGTGAAATGTTCGGCGATGAGTTAATGCCGCGCGACGATACGTTTGAGCAAATTGCCGAAAACATCCTGCGCGACACGACAGACGGCACGGACGTTGCGCAAGTGGAAGTCCGCAACGCCGCGATTGAAGGCAGACTCTTCGCGCAACTGTTCGGGGAGCCGATTCCCGCGACGAATGACGACAGTTCAACCGACACCGAAAAACGACTCGTTGCAGCGATATTCGCGGACGACGCGCGCCGCCGCCGGTGCTTGAAAATTTTGGAGGAGACGTATCGCGGGGCGGTGCCGCAGTTGAAATTTCAATCTCCGTTCGAGCTGTTGATTGCGGTGATTTTGTCCGCGCAGTGCACCGACAAACGCGTCAACCTCGTCACGCAAGAACTGTTCCCCGTCACGAACACGCCCGAAAAAATTTTGCAGTTGGGTCAGTCGCGGCTGGAGGAAATTATTCGACCGTGCGGATTGTCGCGCTCCAAAGCACAGCACATAATCGGGACTGCGCGATTGTTGCTGGAAAATTACGGCGGCGAAGTTCCCCGCGACTTCGACGAGCTGATTAAGTTGCCCGGCGTCGGACGCAAGACTGCCAACGTCGTTATGAGCGTCGCGTTCAAGTTGCCCGCCATTGCCGTGGACACGCACGTTTTCCGCCTTGCAAACCGTTTGAAACTTGCGACGGGCAAAACTCCGCTTGAGGTCGAACTCGGCTTGCAAAAGGTCATTCCGCGCGACTTGTGGGCAGATTCGCATCACTGGCTTATTTGGCACGGGCGGCAGATTTGCACGGCACGCAATCCGAAATGCGACGTGTGCCCGCTGTCGAAAATTTGTCCGTCAGCGACGACGTAAATATTGTGGAGCAGTCAACGGCTGCTCCTATTTTTTTTCAGACGCAACTGATATATTGGCAAAAAATTTTTTTTCGGAAGGGAAGATGTCAAATGAGCGTGTTGAAATTTTTCGCGGCAATCATTTTGGGCGCGACGGTCATTTTGAACGCGTTCACTGCCCCCGCGCAGGCGGCGGGCAAAAAAATCATCATCAATGCCGCAAGCCGCCTCATGCAGTTTTTTGACGGCGACACCAAAGTTGCGGTCTACAGCCTCGGCTTGGGCAAGGTGAGCACTCCGACGCCGACGGGCTACTACAAAATCAACAGCAAGGAAATTAATCCGTCGTGGATTGATCCCGACGACCCCGAATACGAAGTTCCATCCGGACCCGAAAATCCGCTGGGCTACCGCTGGATGCAAATTTGGGGCAACTACGGCATTCACGGCACCAATCGCCCCGAAAGTATCGGCGGCTACGTTTCCAACGGTTGCATTCGCATGAACGAGCGCGACGTTGAGGAACTCTTTGACGCCGTGGAAGTCGGTACGCCCGTCGAAATCATGTACAACCGAATTGTCGTCGAGAAAACTCCGAGCGACGATGTTGCCTACTACATTTACCCCGACGGCTACGGTTTGCAGGTCATCAACGTTGCCGACGTGGTCAAGTGGATTGAGCCGTTCGGCGTGCTTGCCTTCGAGAGTGAAACCGACATTGCGCAGAAAATCGCCGCCGCCGACGGTGAGCCGACGTATATAGGCAAGCCCTACAACGTCGAAGTCAACGGCGAAGTCATTCAGCCGACTGACGACCGCGGCACCAGATATTTCGCCAAGGCAGTCCTGCGAGACGGAATTGCTTATCTGCCCGTCGTGCCCGTAACGAAAGCTCTGCGCACTAAGCTTGCGTGGAACAAAGCCGAATCGACGCTTGAAAGTCGCTACGGCAAAGTTGTTTGCTACGAAAAGAAAGATCAGCTTTACTGCAACGCCGACGATGCGCCCGTGCTGTTCAACATGGAAGGCGGACTTCAGACTAACGCTGACGGCACGAAAATTTTCAGATTCAAATCATTACCCGCGCCCGCGCCGAAGCCTCCGACGCCCGTAAAGCCGACAACTCCGCAACCTGCCGAACCGCAACCTTCGACCGAGCCGACAACTCCGACCGAACCGCAACCGTCGACCGAACCGCAACCGTCAACCGAGCCGCAACCGTCGACCGAGCCGCAACCGTCAACCGAACCGACAACGACCGATAAACCGTTCGAGACGCCGAGCAAACCTTTGCCCGACGACAAACGACCTTTAGAGGCGGCGAAGTCATGAAAACTTTTTTGATTGTCGACGGCAGCAGTATTTTTTATCGCGCGTTTTATGCAATGCCGAGCTTGACGGCACCGAACGGCGAGCCCACGGGCGCGGTTACGGGCTTCGCGAATATCCTGCTGAAAATTTTGCGGGAACGTTCGCCCGACCTTGCGGCTGTCGCGCTGGACACGTCGAAGAAAACTTTCCGCAACGAAATTTCCGCCGAATACAAGGCGACGCGTCAAAAGATGCCCGACGAACTTGCGGCGCAGCTCCCGTTGCTCAAGGAGTTTATCGGCGTTATCGGCATTAAAACCTGCGCGGCGGCGGGCTTCGAGGCTGACGACGTTATCGGCACGTTGAGTGCTCAAGCCGCAGGAAATTTTCGCGTGGAAATTTTGACGGGCGACCGCGACGCGCTACAACTAATCAACGCGACGACGAACGTCCTGCTGACTAAAAAATCCGACGCCGAGCTTTACGACGCGGAAAAATTTTTCGGCGAATACGGATTCGCGCCCGCATTGCTTGTCGACTTCAAGGGCTTGAGCGGCGACGCTTCCGACAACATTCCCGGCGTCAAGGGTATCGGTCCGAAAACTGCCGCGTCGCTGATTAAAACTTTCGGCGCACTGGAAAACGTCCTTGCCCGCCGCGAAGAGGTCACGTCGAAAAAAATTCGCGACCTGTTGACGACGCAAGCCGACTCCGCGACGACGAGCAAACATCTTGCGCAAATCGTCCGCGACGTGCCGAATATCACATTCGACGCCGAGAGCTTCGCAATCGAGCCCGACATTGCACGCGCCGACGAATTCTGCAACCGTTACGCGCTCACGCAGGTCAAGAAAAAAATTCACGCGCTCTTCGGCGAAATAAACCTGTTCAGCACCGCGACGACACCTCCGCCGCCGATTGAGCCCGTCGAGTTGCCGATTGACTTCGACAAAATTTTTGCCGCGCAGATTGTCACGATTGCCCGCCGCGACGCCAAAGCTTACGCCGTGAAAATTTTCGGCGGGGAAATTTTTTCGGCGACTGCCGACGACGTTCAACGCGTGTTCGACGGCTTCACGGGCAAAATTTTTCTGTGCGACGTGAAAACTTTTCTGCACGACTTCAACGTCGCGAACATCGATAAAATTTTCGACGCCGAGCTTGCCGCCTACTTGCTGTACCCCGAACGCGACAAAACAATTAGGAATGAGGAATTAGGAATTAGGAATGTTGTCGCGCTTGAAAAATCTGCCGCCCGCTACGAAAAACTTCTTGACGACGCGGACTTGACGAAACTTTATCGCGACATGGAACTGCCGTTGAGCGTCGTGCTTGCCCGCATGGAAAATCGCGGCGTCTTCGTCGACAGGGCGCAACTTCAAAAAAAATCCGCCGAAATGACGGATCGCATTGCCACACTTGAGCGCGGCATTTACGAGCTTGCGGGCGAAACGTTCAACATCAATTCGCCCAAACAGCTTGCCGACGTGCTGTTCGTAAGCTTGAAGTTGCCGCCCGTCAAGAAAACCAAAACCGGCTACTCGACGAACGCTGAAGTGCTGGAGGAGCTCAAATGGCGTCACCCGATTGTTGCGGCGATTCTGGACTTTCGCGCGTTGACAAAGCTCAAGTCGACGTATCTTGACGGGCTCGGCAAACTCATCGGCGGCGACGGACGCGTCCACACGAACTTTAATCAGACCGTGACGGCGACGGGCAGACTTTCAAGCTCCGACCCGAATTTGCAGAATATTCCCGTTCGCACCGACGAGGGCAGGACGATTCGCGCGCTGTTCGAGGCGGGCGACGGCTACGACTGCATTTTGTCCGCCGACTATTCGCAGATTGAGTTGCGGCTCCTTGCTCACATGAGCGGCGACGAAAATTTAATCGACGCCTTCAATCGCGGGCAGGACATTCACTCGCGAACCGCCGCCGAAGTTTTTGGCGTGCCCGTCGACAACGTTCCGCCTGACCTGCGCCGCAAAGCTAAGGCTGTCAATTTCGGCATTGTTTACGGAATCAGCGACTACGGACTTTCGCGCGACCTGCACATTTCGCGCAAGGAGGCGGGCGAATACATCACGCGCTACTTTGAACGCTATCCCGGCGTGAAAAATTTTCTCGACGCGACTGTCGCCGACGCAAGGGCTCGCGGCTACGTGACGACGCTTTTCGGCAGACGGCGGACGTTGCCCGCGATTAACGACAGGAATTTTAATCTGCGCACCTTCGCGGAACGAACGGCAATGAACACGCCGATTCAGGGCACGGCGGCTGACATCATCAAGCTTGCAATGATTCGCGCCGAAGAAAATCTGCGCGGGCTCAAAAGTCGAATAATCCTGCAGGTGCACGACGAACTTGTTTTGGAGGCGACGACCGACGAACTTGCCGACGTGGAGCAAATCGTTCGCGCGGCAATGGAAGGCGTCATCAAGCTCAAAGTCCCGCTGATTGTCGACGTTCACAGCGGCGCGAACTGGTCACTCGCAAAATAATCGGCGGCGATTTTTACGGCGGAGACTGTCGCAAACGTTCACGGCGGCGCGAATCAGTCGCGGCGAATTTTACGGCTGACAACTCGGCGCGAATCGGTCACTTGCAAAATAATTTAATCTTCCCGTAACGAAACTGCCCGCGTCGACGTACAAGTTGCAGAAAAAAATTTCGGAGGAGGAACTTACGATGAAAAAATTTTTTGCAACCTTCGCGTTCGCGGCAGTGATGATGTTTGCGGCTTTTGCACCGCGTGCCCATGCCGAAGTTAATATCGGCGTCAACGAAGCTTACTTCGACCAAGCTCACGGCGAAATTGTTTTGTACACGACCGTTGAAAATACAATCAATCAACCCGTACATTTGCGGGAGTTTCAAGTCAATCAGCTGACGATTTACGACGCCGACCACAATCCGATTTGGACGGGCAGCGTGGACTTCACGGGGCTGAACGTGCCGATTGGTGCCAATGGCGCAGTGCGGATGACGTTCACGATTGCGAATACTACGCCGCCCGACTACAACGGAAAAATTTTTGTCAACGACGATTCGCTTGTCATGTGGACGACCGATTGAGGAGGTGCCGACATGAAACGGATTTTAATCGCGCTGATGTGCTTGTGCGTGGCGATGATGTTCACCGCCTGTTCAACCGAAACTTCCGTCAAAACCGAAACGTCGGTCTCGGTGTCGACGAGTGACCTGCAAGATTTGCTCGACAAGGGCGACAAAAATCTTACGGCGAATAAGCCCGACGACGCCATAAAAAATTTCGACGAGGCGATTGAGCTCGACGACGAATGCATTGCGGCTTACACCGGTCGCGGCATTGCATACGCCATGAAACACGACATCGACGCCGCGCTGAAAGACTTCAATCAAACCGTCAAGCTCGACCCGAAATATGCCGAAGGTTACGGCAACATCGGGCAAGCATACGCCGACAAGGGCGACGCCGCTCAAGCCGTTTCCAACTTCAACAAGGCGATTGAGCTCGACGCGAAATACGACACGGCTTACGTCAATCGCGGGCTCGTCCTTTACAAGGCGGGCGATACCGACAAGGCGGTTGCCGACTTCAAGAAGGCGTTGGAAGTCAATCCGAATAACGCCGACGCCAAAAAAGCTCTTGAGCAAGCGACTGCAAATTGAGCATCCAAAAAAATTAACGGTCTCGAAAAAACTTCGGGACCGATTTTTTTGCTTACGGAGTGCCGATAATTTTGTCGAAGGTCGCGCCGTCGGCAAAATGTTCGTCGTAAGCTTTGACCCAACTGCCGAACGCCTCATCAACCGTGAACAGCTCCAGCGGCTCGAAAACGTCGGCATACGCGGCAAGCATCGTCATATCACGCGGGCGATAAAAATTCTGCGCGGCGATTTCCTGACCCGTCGGCGAATACAGATAACGCAGATATTCTTCGGCAAGCTTGCGCGTGCCGTCGGCGTCGACAATGGCATCGACAATCGCAACGCTCGGCTCGGCAAGGATACTCAAGCTCGGAGTGACAATGTCGCAGGCGTCGGGCAAATTTTTTTTGGCGGACAAAGCTTCGTTCTCCCACGCGATTAAAATGTCGCCCGTGCCGCCGTGAAAAGTTTTCGTCGCGCCGCGAGCTCCGTCATCAAGCGAAACGACGTTGGCGAAAATTTTCCGCATGAAGTCGCGAATCAGCGCGTCGTCGCCGAAACGTCTGCGGGCAAATTCCCACGCGGCAAGGTACGCCCACTTCGCGCCGCCGGAGGTTTTCGGATTGGGCGCGACAATTTTCACGTCGGAGCGAATCAAATCGTCCCAGTCGCGAATATTTTTCGGATTGCCGCTTCGAACGAGGAAAACGATTGTCGAGGTGTACGGCGACGAATTGTCGGGGAATTCCTTTCGCCAGCCGCCGCGAATAAGCCCCGCGTTCTTTATGGCGGTCACGTCGTAAGACAGGGCAAGCGTCACGACGTCCGCTTGAACGCCGTCGATAACGGAGCGCGCCTGCTTACTGCTGCCGCCGTGCGATTGAATCAGCGTGACTTCACCGTTGCCGAGTTCGTGCCAATGTTCGCGGAATTTTTCGTTGTAAGCGGCGTAAAGTTCGCGCGTCGTGTCGTAGGAGACGTTGCGCAATTCCTGCGGATTTTGATTTTTGTCGCCGCACCCGCCGTAAAAAATCGTCGCCGCAATAAAAATCATCGCCGCCAAAATTTTTTCGAGACCCATGACAATCAGACCTCCTTGGCGGAAAATTTTGCCGCGCAGAAAAATTTTCCTGCCGCCCGCAGTTTCCAATAAAAAAGCCCCGACACAGCGTCGAGGCAATTTTTTTTCAGAGCTTCGGGAAATTATTCGGCAACTCAAGTTTAATCGTAATCGGCGAGCTCATGTCGAGCAATTTTTTCAGGAAACTTGGCTTGGGCGCGGTGTCGTTCACGGTAAAATCTTTTATGTCGCCGTGAAGAATTTCGGTTACCAAATAATTCAAGGCGTCGTCCTCCGTGCCGAGTCGGTCGATAAGATTGTTTTCGAGCGCAGTGCGTGCGTCCAAAACTCTGCCGTCCGCCAATTCGTCGAGATTAATTGCATTCGGGCGCGTGAGCTTGATGAAGTCGATGAATTCCGCGTGAGCACTTTTTACGAGCGTTTCAAGATAATTTTCTTCGTCGGGCGACATTTCGCGGAAGGGGTTGCCGAGGTCTTTCATCTTGCCGGCTTTGATGGTTTTGACGGACA
>JADEZP010000024.1 GCA_015206805.1 Quinella sp. 1Q7
TTTGCCTGGCTCAATCACTCCCGCCGACTTAGCAAAAATTATGAGCTAACAATATCTTCCGCTGAGACTTTGATTAAAATTTCTCATATTCATACTTTACTTAAGCGTTTGTGAACACCTGTTCTAATTTTGTTTGTAGCATCTACTTTGCGTGCCCAAAAAAAATTTCGGCGCGTCCATGTGCACCTAAAAATTCGCGGCGGGCGGCGGTGCGTCGACTGAACGTTTCAATTCAATTTTAGTTTGTAGAATCTACTTTCTTTTGCTTGCCCAAAAGAAAGTAGCAAAGAAAAGGGCACCTCGCGGGGGCGTTGGTAGTAATTGTTCCGACGTTGAGCCTACCCGCAACCGAATGTGCCCGCAATATAAACATCCTGTTTATGTTGCGGGCGGACCGCGCGTCCATGCGCGGTCCAAATTTCGCGGCGGGCGTGCCTTCATATTCGCAAATTTAGCCGCCTTCGACCGCACAAATGCTACATATACCAAAAAAATTTAATTGACGCCTAAACTTTCTGAAAGTATAATCTAGGCGGTTTCACAACCAAATTTTTTAGGGTATTTTTAACTTTCAAGGGGTGTGGTTTTTTATGGCAAAAGACATCCGAATTATCAGCCCGTTGAGCGGTACGTTGGTTCCGTTGAATTCAATCAACGACCCCGTTTTCGCCAGCGGCGCAATGGGACGCGGCGTAGCCGTCAAAGATCCCAAGGGGCAGGTTCTTGCACCGTTTGACGGTGAGATCACTGTTTTCTTCCCCACGGGACACGCCATCGGTCTCAAATCGGACGACGGTATCGAATTGCTGATTCACGTCGGCATGGACACTGTCAAAATGAACGGCGAAGGCTTCTCGCCCAAAAAAGAGGCGGGCGACAAAATCAAGCGCGGCGACATTCTGCTTGAGTTCAGCCCCGAAGCCATCAAAAAGGCGGGTTACGAAACTACTACGCCTGTTGTCGTCACCAATCACGCGGACTTCGGCGACATTACCGTTGAGCTCGACGGTCAGGAAGTCACGGCTAAAGCGGCGGCTGAAGAGGCAGTCTCTGCCGGTCCCGTTGATGATGACGATGTCATTAAGCAGTTTGCAGGATTGCCCGATGCGGAACGCGTTGCAAAGTCGATTATGCACTACGTCGGCGGTCCCGACAACGTCCGCACCGCTGAACACTGCGCCACGCGTCTGCGCCTCATCGTCAACGACAAATCCAAGATTCAAGAAAAGAAAATTGAGAACATCGAAGGCGTCAAAGGTCAATTCTTCGCCGCGCAACAGTATCAAATCATCTGCGGCACCGGTTTCGTCGACAAGGTCACGGAAGAATTCATCAAGCTCAAACCGTCACTGGCGGGCGGCGGCGGTAAGGAAGCCGCATACGCCGAAATGAGCCTTATGCAAAAAATTTCCCGCACACTCGGCGACGTGTTCGTTCCGATTATCCCCGTCCTCGTCGCAACAGGTCTTTTCATGGGCGCGCGCGGTGCAATCCTTTCGCTCGGCAGTGAATGGGATCCGAACTTCCTGCTCATGACGCAGGTCTTGACGGATACGGCGTTCGCGTTCCTGCCCGCACTCGTCTGTTGGTCGACAATGAACAAATTCGGCGGCACTGCAGTTATCGGTATCGTCTTAGGTTTGATGCTCGTCTTCCCCGGTTTGCCGAACGCTTATGTCGTCGGTGGCGCGGCAGCCGAAATTGCCGAAAAAGGTTTGACGTGGGTTGAGGCGTCCGCCCTGCCCGAATACGCCGGCAAAACTCCGATTCCGCTCCACGTCTTAGGTTTCGACATTCCGCTCGTCGGCTATCAAGGTTCAGTTTTGCCCGCACTCGTTCTCGGTATATTCGCAGCAAAATTCCAGCAATGGCTCAAAACATTCATTCCCGATATGATCGACCTTATCGTTACTCCGTTCCTCACGCTGACCGTCTCAATGGCACTGGGCTTCCTCGTTGTCGGTCCGATTATGCACGGTCTTGAATCGATCGTTTTCGGCGCAGTGCAAAACTTCTTGACGATACCCGTTATCGGCGGCCTGATTATCGGCGGCTTGCAACAGGTCATCGTTATTTTCGGCGTCCACCACGTTTTCAGTGCATTGGAAATTTATCTGCTGTCAACGCAGGGCTCCGACCCGTTCAACGCGATTATCACCTGCGCGACCATTGCACAGGGCGGCGCGGCTTTGGCAGTCTCGCTCAAAACGCAAGACCCGCGTAAACGTGCGCTGTACATCTCCTCGACAGTGCCCGCGTTCTTGGGCATCACCGAACCTGCTATCTTCGGTATCAACCTGCGCCTCATGAAACCGTTCATCTTCGGTTGCTGCGGCGGCGCGGCAGGCGGTGCAGTCTCCAGCTTCCTCGGACTCGCCGGCACCGGCATGGGCATTACGGTTCTGCCCGGTATGTTGCTTTACATGAACGGTCAAATCCTCCAGTACATCATCGTCAACTTGATTGCCTTCGCAGTCGGTTTCGCGTTGACGTACACGCTCTTTAAACACGACGAATAATTTTTTACGCGTCTACACAGCTTGAAAACTATGCCGCGCTCGTTTGAGTGGAAGAACTTCACAACGGGCGCGGCTGTTTTCTAATATGACATATCGCGGCGAAGGGTGGTTTTACGTTGAACAGCTTTAACATTCCGATTTCCCGACGCGACTTGCTCAAACTTGCGGGCGTGACGGCGGCGGGCGTCGTCTTGAGCGGCACGGCTGACAGTCACGTCGAGGCGGCTGAAAAAATTTCGGGCGACACAATCAAATACGCCGACAAAAAAATTCCCGTACTCTGCGCGGCGGATGTTTGCGTATGCGGCGGCGGACCTGCGGGCACTGCGGCGGCGGTCAATGCGGCGCGAAACAATGTCAGCGTCGTCTTGATTGAACGCGGCATCGCGCTCGGCGGACTTGGAGTTTTGGGTTGCGTCTACCCGTTCATGGACACACACGCTCCGAACTCCGACACGCCTTACGTCGCCGAACTCAAGCAACGTCTTCGCGCAAAAGGTATCGAGCCGTTCGACGGCGTCACGCAACAGACGTGGCACAATCCCGAAACGCTTGCGCTTATCCACGACGAAATGTGCGAAGAAGCGGGCGTCAACGTGCTGTATCAAACGGTCGTCGTCGATTCGCTCACTTCGGGCGGGAAAATTTCTGCGGTCATTGTGCAGACGATTGCGGGTCTTGCGGCGATTAAGGCGAAAACTTTCATTGACGCAACGGGCGATGCTTATCTTGCGCGGAATTCGGGCGTCGACTTCGAGCGCGGCTACGAAAAGACAGGTAACAATCAGCCGTTGAGTTTCCGTTTCGAGATGGGCGGCATCGACACGCAAAAGCTTTACAACTACGTCGCGATTGAACTGCAGGAAGATTGGTGCAAGTCGAAGCTCCCGTATTTCGAGATTGCCGAGGCAATGCACCGCAAGCAACGTTACAAGCTTGAAGCGTTCATGGCGCGCGGCGTCGAGACGGGCGAAATTACTCAAGCCGAAGCCGAATACATGCAAGCTTACACGATTATCGGCAAAAACGGAGTCATGAGCATGAACTGCCCCGAAATTCCCGTGACGTTCCGTGCAACCGACCCCGTCAGCTACAGCAAGGCGGTCACCTTCGGGCGCAAGATGATGCGCAATATCGCCCGCTATCTCGTCAAGCACTTGCCGGGATTCGAGAACGCCTTTATCAGCCGTGAAGCCGTCATGCTCGGAGCAAGGGAGTCGTGGCGCATTCGCGGCAAATATTACATGGTCGAAGACGACTACCACAATCAAAGTCGCTTTGCCGACGCGGTTTGTCGCACGGCGTGGTTTATCGACGCGCACGGCGAAAAAGTTTCCGAGAAACTTCCTGCGGGCGGCTACTACGAAATTCCTTATCGCGCACTTGTCAGTGACAAAGTCTCCAACTTAATCGTCGCGGGCAGATGTATCAGCGCGAGTTTCATTTTGCAGGCGTCAATGCGCATTCAGCCTACGTGCGCGTCAATCGGAGAGGCGGCGGGTATCGCGGCGGCTTACGGTCTCAAAAGCGGCGTCAATGCCAACGCGCTTGATTGGTCGACAATTCCCGCGCACCAACGAAGCTACGTTTCTGCGGGCTGAAAAATTTTCGGGTAACGTGACGTTGCATCCAACTGGACTGACCGCAATGTTGCGACGACCGTAAGCTGTCACGTTCCCCGACGCATACGCCGCTTGCTGAAAAATTTTCGGACGACATTCACGGCGGACGATGTGCAAGGAGTGATTTTATGTTGAAAAATTTTTTGATACCGATATCCAGACGCGAACTGCTCAAGCTTGCGGGATTGACCGTCGCGGGCAGTGTCCTAAGTTCCAACGAATCCGCTCAAGCTGCCGTCGCCCCGAATCAAAGTTTCGCCATGAACGCCGATAAAATTCCCGTGCTGTTGCGTGCTGACGTTTGCGTTTGCGGCGGAGGACCTGCGGGCACTGCCGCTGCCGTCACTGCCGCCAAAAACGGCTTGAAGGTCGTCCTTGTCGAACAGGGCATTGTTTTGGGCGGATTGCAGACGCAAGGGCTTGTCTACCCCGCCATGCCGACGAGGGTTCTCAATACCGACACGCCGTACATCACCGACTTGAACAGACGATTTTACATGCACGGGTTCGATGTCGATTTCGTCAACGATCCCCAATACAAGAACGGCGGCGACGCCCGTCAATATCCGCCCGAATTGCTTGCATTCCTTTACGACGAAATGTGCGCCGATTACAAAGTCGACGTCCTCTACAACGCGACGCTTGTCGGTGCAAACGTTCAAGGTGGCAGAATTACCGACGCGATTGTTCACACGGTCGAAGGTCTCGGCAAGATTGAGGCGAACATTTTCATTGACGCGACGGGCGACGCGGCGTTATCGCGATTCGCGGGCGTCCCTTCAGTTCGCGGCTCCGACGTCACCGGTCGCAACCAAAAGATGAGTTTGCGCTTTGAAATGGGCGGCGTCGAGGAGATGAAGCTCTACAAATTTTTCGTCAAGAAGCTCAAGGATAATTGGTGCGAATCCAAGCCGCCCGAATTTGAATTCGCCAAGACTACGCATACGGAAAAATTTTATTTTGAGGGCATTCAGCGCGGCGAAGTCACCAAAGACGATGTCGCGTACATTCAGGCGTTTTGCATTCTCGGCAAGCCCGGCACGCTGTCGATGAATTGTCCCGAAATGTCGCCGTATATTTACAGCTCGACGAACGCGCTCGACCGCAGTAAAGCCATTCAGCAGGGGCGGATTATGATTCGTCGCCTTGCGAATTTTTTCCGCAAAAATATTCCCGGATTCAAGAACGCGTACATCAGCCGCGAAGCGTCGATGCTCGGCGTGCGCGAATCGTGGCGTATTCGCGGCAAATACTACATGACCAAAGACGACTACTTCAACGCGCAAAAATTCCCCGACGCCGTCTGCCGCTCCGCCTATCCGATTGACATTCACGACGAATCTTTGCAACTCACGCACACGCTCGGCAAGGGCGAATTTTACGAAGTGCCGTTCCGCGCGCTAATCACCAACGAAATTTCAAATCTGATGGTCGCGGGCAGGTGTATCAGCGCGGATTTTCCCGCGCAGGCGGCAATTCGCATTCAGCCGACGTGCATGAGCATGGGCGAGGCGACGGGTATTGCGGCGGCTTTTGCACTCAAAAACGGTATCAACGCCAACGCAGTCGACTGGGCAAGCATTCCCGCTCAACAAAGAAGTTACGTCACGGCGGGCTGAATTTACGGCAACACGGTCAACAAAACCTGCGCGGCAAAATTTTTGACGGCGTCCACGTCAACATTATCACCAACGAAATTGATCGGGCGACAGTTCCCGTTCATATTAGGAGTTATATCACTGCAGTTTAACAGTTAGGAGGAATTTTTATGGCAAAGAAGTCCGGCGAAACATTGGAGAGCATCAAGGCGAAATTCGACAAAAAAGCTGTCGACGAACGCGTTCGCAGCGAAATTCCCTACACCACGCGCTGGCACAACAGCTTCCATATCGACGCGCCGCACTCGCTGATTAGCGACCCCAACGGCTTGTGCAACTGCGACGGCACGTATCACATTTTCTGTCAGTGGAATCCCGTCCCCGAAAATCAGAACTGGCACAAAAATAAATCGTGGATGCATACCGCGACGAAAGACTTCATTCACTACACGATGCCCGAATTGTCGCTTTGGCCCAGAGACATTCACGACAAGGACGGTTGCCACAGCGGTTGCGGCTTCGTTGAGGACGGCAAAGTTCGCGTGTTCTACACCTGCAACGCCCGCGACGAAAACTACGTCCGCACAGTCGCGCAACGTTTCGGCACAATGGAAGACGACGGCTCCATTCGGCTCGACGAAATTCAAATCAGCGGCAACCCCGAAGGCTACACCGCGCATTTCAGAGATCCGAATTTCTTTTATCGCAACGGCGTCCGCTATTTCGCAATGGCGGCACAGCGCATGAGTGACCCCGCAAAGTCTTCACGCCCGACCAACGGCGCAGTCCTCATCTACAAGGAAAAATCCGAAGGCGGCTGGGAACTGCTCGGCGAAGTCAAAACCGACTACTACGATTTCGGTTACATGTGGGAGTGCCCGAATCTCCTGCAGTTTGAAGATATGGACGTGCTGATTGTTTGTCCGCAGGGTGTGCCGCACCAAGAACTTCGCTATCAGAATCACTGCCTCGCCGGCTACTTTATCGGTCACTTCTCGGTTGACAGTCTCGACATGATTCACGGCAAATTCCACGAACTCGACAAGGGCTTTGATTTCTATTCGCCGCAGGTCTTCGCGAACGAAGCGCGTCACATCATGGTTGGTTGGGTAGGTATGCCCGACCTCGTCGACAAAGTTGCCTCCGCCGAAGACGGTTGGCTGTATTCGTTGACAATGCCGCGCGAACTCACGATTCATCAAGGCAAAGTCCGCAGTCAGCCCGTCAAAGAAATGGAAGCCCTCCGCAAAGAACGTACCGACGTTGACGTTTCCAACGGGCAGAACGTTCCGATTCAGCTCCCGAAAGGCTCCGAATCCGACATCACGATTACTTTCGGTCAGGCGCGCAAGGCTGAAGTCGCCGTCAAATGGGGCGCGGAAAAATTCGTCTTCAAATACGACCGCGACACGCAAATCATGACGCTCGACCGCAACGGCATGAATCTCGGCGGCAAAGGCATTCGCCCGTTCAATGACGGCAAAAATACCGACGTCGACCTCGGCATTCGCAAGTTCAAGCTGTTCACGAATCTCGACCTGCAATTCCGCCTGTTCGTCGACAGCTCCGTTATCGAACTCTTCCTGCAAAACGGCGAAGAAGCTTGCAGTATGCTCGTTTATCCCGAAGAAGACGTTGCGCCCGTGCTTGAAATTTCCGGCGACAAACCCCTGCAACGTGTCAGCGGCAGAGTTTGGCAACTCGGCAAATTCATCTACAAATAATTTCTGCGCAGCTTAAAAAAATTTATCCCCGTCACTCGATTGAGCGGCGGGGATTTTTTTGCGCGATAATGTTTGTACGCGGCGACGGTTAATCTCTGCGGGTACCTCTTTGCCCGGTGTAAGGATTCGTGTTGCCGATATGGCTCCAATTATTGTCACGGTCGCCGTCAGGGTCGGAACGATAATGCGGGGGAACATACGTGCCGTCGCTCCTTACGTGACCGCGGACGTGAACATCCGCCGACGCCGCCGCAGGTACTCCGACGATAAGCGCACCCATAACGAGCAGTGACAAAATTTTTTTCATGTGCAACAGTCCTTTCAATTTGATTCGACGCGAAGTATATCACGGGAAAATTTTCGTGTGGTCACTTTCAAAGCGACAATTCCGCCGCCAATCAAAAAGCCCCAACGCATTGCCGAGGCTTGACGCTGACAAAAATTTTTTTCAGTGGTGGAACAGCCGCACGTGAGTGAACGCCATCGCAATGTTGTATTTGTCGCAGGTATCGATAACGTTGTCGTCGCGGATTGAGCCGCCCGTTTGCGCAATGAATTCCACGCCCGACAGGTGAGCGCGTTCGATATTGTCGCCGAAGGGGAAGAACGCATCCGACGCCAACGATACGCCGCGCAGATTTTTCAGCCACGCAAGCTTTTCGTCGGCAGTCAACGGCGCGGGCTTGACGGTGAACAAATTTTCCCAGCCGTTGTCGAAAGTTTCGCCGCCGATGTAAACGTCGATGGCATTGTCGCGGTCGGGACGCTTGACGCCGCGCTTGAAGGGCAACTCCAAAACTTTCGGGCATTGCCGCAGGAACCAATAATCAGCTTTGTTGCCGGCAAGTCGTGTGCAGTGGACGCGGCTTTGTTGCCCCGCGCCGATACCGATTGCCTGTCCGCCCTTGGCGTAGCAAACGGAATTCGATTGCGTGTATTTGAGCGTTATCAGCGCGGTCAAAAGGTCGCGACGGACTTCAGGCGTGAAAGTTTTATTTTTGGTCGGTACGTCGCTCAAGCAGTCGTCGGAAATTTTAACGTCGTTGCGCCGTTGCTCGAAGGTCACGCCGAAAATTTCCTTGCGCTCAATTTCGGGCGGCTCATAATCGGCGTCAACCTTGAGCACCAGATAATTTCCGCCGCGCTTGGACTTGAGCAACTCCAAAGCCTTCGGCGTGTAAGCGGGCGCGATAATTCCGTCGCTGACTTCGCGGCGCAGGTAAGCGGCAGTCGGCTCGTCGCACGCGTCGGACAGAATCGCGAAGTCGCCGTAAGAACTCATGCGGTCGGCACCGCGTGCGCGAATGTACGCGACGGCTTGCGGGCTCAACTCGACATCCTCGGCGAAATAAATTTTTTTCAGCACGTCGTCAAGCGGCTCGGCAACGGCGGCACCTGCGGGGCTCACGTGCTTAAATGACGCGGCGGCGGGAAGTTTCGTTGCCTCTCGCAGTTCTCGGACAAGTTGCCAACCGTTGAGCGCGTCAAGCAAATTGATGTAACCGGGTCGCCCGTTGAGCACCTCGAACGGCAAATCGCCCGCCTCCGAAAAAACTCGCGCGGGTTTTTGATTGGGATTGCACCCGTATTTAAGCTCAAGTTCAGTCATTTGAATCACCTCGGCGGAAAAATTCTGCAACGACGCCTTCAACCCTGCCGCGTGCGTGATATAATGGCTAAAATTTTTTTCGGGAGGTTGAGCTTATGACAAAAGCTGATTGGGAAAATTTTTTCGCGACGCGCGTTCACAGGTGCAACGTGCTGGTTATCGGCGATATCATGATGGACAAATATTATTACGGCGAAGTTCGCAAGTTCGCAAGTGATGCGCCCGTGCCCGTCGCGAAGATTGTCAAGCGGCGCAATTCACTTGGTGCGGCGGCGAACATTGCGCACAACTTGGCGAATCTCGGCTGCAAAACTTCAGTGGCGGGCTTCGTCGGCGACGACCATAATTTTGAGACGCTGTCCGTGCAACTGCAAAAGTGCGGCATCGATCAGGAAGGTCTTATCGCGACGGATTGGCCCACGACGACCAAAGTCCGAATCATGAGCGGGCACGTACAGATGTTCCGCATGGACTTTGAGGATATGTCGCCGCGCAGTGACGAGCAATTTGACGCGCTGAAAGATTTCGTCAAGCGGCGGCTCAACGACAGCCTCGACGCGATTGTCCTTGCCGATTACGAAAAGGGCGTCTGCACGGAGCGATTTTGCGCGTCGGTTATCAGGGCGGCTCATAATCACGGCGTGCCCGTCGTCGTCATGCCTTACGGTCAGCAGTGGATTAAGTACGCGCAAGCCGATTACGTCACGCCGAACGTCGCGAAGATTAACAAAATTTTGTTGAGCCCGATAAAGACTGATGACGATGACGCGGCGGAACGTGCGGGGCGTTACATCATGCGCAAATTTAAGATTAAGAACGTTTTGGCGACGCGTTCCGAATCGGGCGTGACGCTCGTGACGGAAGATGACGCCTTCCACCTGCCGACGCGTGCGCAGGAAGTTTTCGACAGCGCAGGTGCGGGCGACACGGTTGCGGCAGTTTTGGCAATGGCACTTGCCGGCGGACTCAAGCCCGTTGACGGCGCGTATATCGCCAACGTCGCGGCGGGAATTGTCCTGCGCAAATCGGGCACATACGCCATTACTCGCGACGACGTTTTGAATGCGCTTGCGGGCTAGTTGCGTTGTCCGTGACGTTGAAATTGATTTTGCAATGTTAACCTACTTTCTTTCGGCGGCGAAATATTTGCGCGTCCATGCGCGCCCTTTCAGTTCGTGAGCTACATTAAAAATTTTTCAGCGCGTCGAAAATAATTTTGCGTGCGGCGGGAATGTCGCTACTGTAAATGTCGAGCGGCGCGGAAATTTCTGCGCGGGTAAAGTTTTTCAGCGCGTCGATACTGTCGCCGAAGCCGCCGCCTCCGTGCGTGACAATCGGGAAAATTTTCTTGCCGCTCAAGTCGCAACTGCGCAGGAAACTTTCGACGGGTTTGGGCAACGTGCTCCACCACAGCGGGTAAATCAAAATAATTTTGTCGTAGTCGGCGACGGCGGGCAAATTTTTCAGCGCGGGAAGTTTGTCGTCCGTAAGCTCGCGCTTGGCAACCTGCACCGTCTGCGAATAATCGGCGGGATAAATTTTTTCGGTCTGCAGGGCAAAAATATCGCCGCCCGTCACGCTCCGAACAAGCTCGGCAATCATCTGTGCGTTGCCGAGAATTTTTTTGTCGTCAAGCATGAGCGACGCTCCCGACACCGCGTCGACCTGCGCGGGAAAATTTGTGTTGTCGACGCGACTGAAGTACACGATTAAAATTTTTCCGTCGAGGTTGAGCCGTTCGCCGCGCAAAATTTCGGCGCGATTGACTTTGACCGTGTGAAACCACCTGTCGACGTAAGGCAGTCCGAAAATCGCCGCGACCGCCATAACGAACGTCAGCACCGTTGCCGCGTAAAAAGTTCGTCCGCGCACGTAACGGCTTGCGTGAATCAGAATGTGCACGAACAGCGCGATTGTCGCCGAAATTGCCGCGCCGAGGTGCACCGCCCGCCAATTCAGCTCCGGCGCACGGAAATATTCCGCCAACGCCGCGCCCGATACCGCCAACACTGCGACTGCCGCCGCGAAAAAAATTATCGTCGCGTGATTGACGAGCCGCCGCCGATTGAAACTCCCGCGCAGAAAATTCCGATAGAAATTTTTGTTCAGCGCGTTGTGCACGATGACGCCGACGACGAAAATTATTCCCGCCGCCTCGTGAATTTGCGCGCTCATGAAGTTGCTCGACAATCCGACGAAAAATAATATCAGCAACGCCGCGTCCAAAAATTTTTTCATGCGAATCACTCCCGCCGAAAATTTTCACCATGATAACAAAAAATCCCCCGCCACGAATCACGGAGGAAAAATTTTATAAAAATTTTCGTCGCAAAGAATTTGCCGCGTATCCCGCCAAAAATTTATATCGACCGATTGTCGCGGCAAGCTCCCTTCAAAGCGAATTACCCTGCGCGACAGCCTTGCCGAGTTCGTAAGCCGCCGCAAGTTCCTTGTGACCTTTGATGTCGCCGACTTTCATGACGCCGCCCGCCAACACGTGACCGCGATCCGTCCAGCCGAGATGTTTCATGAGGTTTTGATAATATTGCAAGGCGTCGTCGAAGCCGTGACCTTCAGCCGCCATCAAAAGGACGGATTCTTTTTTCGGGTTGGCGTAATTCGGATCGCACTCCGCGACGGCAAACAATCTGTCGAACGCCGTGCGAAGTTGCCCGCTGAACGTCCAGTAGTAAAGCGGCGTCGCCAAAACTACCACGTCCGCCGCACGATACGCGGGATAAATTTTTTCCATGTCGTCGCGCTGAACGCAGGGGTGCTCAAAATTTTTTCCGCCGCCGAAACAACCTTTGCAACCGTGAATGTTCATTTTGTCGAGGAAAAAAATTTCGACGTCGCAACCGCCTTCGCGTGCACCTTTGGCGAATTCGTCGACCAGCGCGGAAGTGTTGCCCTTGGCGCGCGGGCTCCCGTTCAATACAACAATCTTTCTGCTCATAAGATTGACCCTCCCAAAATTTTCGACGCACTCAACGAAAAAAGCACGTTGTCCCCCGCAGAAGACGACGTGCTCTCTTTGCGTGCAAATTATGAATTATTCCTCGGTGTAGAACTGAATCACATTGCCGAAGCGCAGACGCGGCGGACGGACGCCTTGCACCGCGATTTGACCGGGCATTGTCGCCTCCATGTTGACGACGATTGTGCAGTGACCTTCCTCGCGCAAATTTTTGTTGGCGGCGTCGCCGACTTTGGTGACTTCGAATTCGCTCTTGCCGACTTTGAGTTTGTCGCCGGCGACGATGTCAGCCGCAAGCTCCGCGACGGTGTGTTCGACGACCATATCCGCCAACGCAGGGCGAATTTTCTCGTTGATGAGGATGAAGCTGCTGTTGCTCTCCAGATAGGTCTGCGCGTCCTTGCCGATGCTCGTCATTTTCACTTCGTACTTAATCATAATATCAACCTCCCTGCGCGAATAATACCACAGTCGCGCCCGAATGTTCAAGACCCGCTTTAAAAGCGGGGGAACAATTTACGCGTCATATCGCCTAAAAATTTCAACTTGTTGCCGCGCCGAAATGTTCAAGAAAATTTATCGGCTCACTTGCGCAACTCTTTAACGGGCTTGAATATTTTGGCGGCAACATCAGCGGCGACGGCGGGGAAATTTTTTTCGCGACCGAGCTGTTGTTTGCCGAGCAACGTCCTGTAAGTGTTTTGATGTTCGGTAGAGTCCGTGGCGTCGAATGAAATTTTCGCGGGCACGACGTTAATCGGATAACCGACCTGCGCGGACTTGTATTCGCCGAAAACAATATTCTGTTTCCGAACGTTCAAGCCGTGAGCTTTGACAATGTCCCGTGCAGAAATTTCGTGCACGTAAAAGCAATCGGCAAACCGTTCAAAAACTTCGACGCCGCGATTCGTCCGCAAAATTACGTTGCTTGCACCTTTATCGCGCTCCATCGGCGCGGGCAAGTCAATTCTCGTGTAATCGTCGCCGAATGAAATATCCGCGAACTGATTGAGCTTGTCGAGGCAGTAGCGGCACCGTTCAAGGCAGAAAAAATCTTTCACGTGCATTCGAGTTTGTCTCGGCAGAAAATATTTTTGTTGCTCCGTGTCGAGCTCAACGTTGCCGGGCCAACCCGACTGCTCCTTGCTACGGAAGAACAATCGCCGCAAATTTTTTTCGCCGCAAATTTGTTTGAAGTACTCCCACACGCCGTAATGCATGGTTTTGTCGCAGAATAAGCCGAACAACAAATAATTTTCTCGCCGCAACTTGAATTGCCCGATGACGTTCAACAGCCCCTGCATAAAGCACGAAGTCCCGACGAAAATAATTTTCGCGTCGGGATTTTTCAACATGTATTCGACGGCGCGGCGGTGATTGACGGTCAGATAACGGCTCTTCGGCGTCGACGTGAAGTCAGAATCCGTCGTGTACGGCGCGGAAAAAATTTCCTCGTCGTGAGCGTAGGTGTCGACCAAAAATGCCGCGTCGAAGATTTTGTTTCGGAGCAGGGCAAGAACCAACATTGTGACTGCCCCGCCGCTCGTCGACAACTTAAGAAGTTCTTCGTAGTTCGTCTGCACAGCCAAGCAACGCTTCCAATTACCCAGCATGAAATTTTTCGGTACGGGCGCACCGCTCAACTCGTAAAGCTTCGGATAATCGCTCGCCTTGCCAGGACAAACTTTGCGGCAAAGTCCGCAGTCCACGCAGGATTTTTCGTCGACCGTCGGCAGGTAACGACCGTCGCGATATTCGCTCGAAATGCACCGTTTCGGACAGACGCCCGCGCAGATTCCGCAGGAAACGCACAAATTATTTTCGACGACGTCGGTAATGTTCATATCGATTTCTCCTTCCCGCGCAAAAATTTTATCGCGTCGTCAAAGCACGTGCCGCACTTTTGCACCTGCGCCAAACGTTCACGCAAAAGCCGCTTGTTGAAGTCGCGGTTGTCGTCCATGTCGCAGACGGCGGAAAAAATTTCGCGCACGTCAAAATTCGGCGCGGTGATGTCGAAAATATATTGCGGCTGATACATCAACTGCGCAAGCTCCCGATACTTGACCGCCCAGCCCAACAGCACGCACGGGACGTTGTTGCGGTAAGCGTGCACAATGCCGTGAAACCGCCCGATAACCAAAAACTCGAATTGCCGACAAACCGCGTCGTACTCGAAGCAGGAGAAATTATTTCGCCACAAGGTGACTCGCTCATCGTCCGCGAACAAATTTTTCAGCCACGTGCACGGATTGATGTCTTCCTGCGAATGGCGGAACAGGTACACGCGCTTGCCCGCCTTGAGCAGAAATTTTATCATCTCGTAAAAAATTTGGAGCGTCTGCCACGAGTTGCCCTTGTCGAAACTGCGCATGTTCGGGGCGACGCCGACGCAAGAACTCCCCGCGACTTCGGGCACGGAAATTTTTGGCGCGACCTTGTAAATGTCGGCGGGATTGGTTTTGTCGCTCGCCAAGACAAGATCGGGGTGCAACACGACATTTTTCAAGCCGTAGTTGTCGCGCAAAGCTTGATAGCCGTCGCGTTCGCGGGCAAAAATTTTTTTCGGGTAAGTCAGCGTCGATTTGATTCGGGCGTCCAATTCATCTTGCGCACTGCCGAAGTTGAACGGTCCGAACGATTGCGGGAACAGGATTATCGGAATGTCGAGTTCTCGCGCAACTTCGACGGCGTTCAGATATATCGCCGAATGTTTTTCGCCCCACTTGCTACCGAGCGCGAAGCCGCTGATGTCGATTATCAAGTCGGACGATTTCAGCGCGGCGAATGTCTCTTCAGCCGACGACCACGGAGTCGGCGCAGTCGGGAGTTCAATTCCTTCCGCCGACACCTTGAATAAATTTCGTTTCCAATAAATTTCGTCGAACGAAAAATTTCCCTTCAGGACGGGCGTTTTGTTGCCGTGTGCAAAAAAAATTTTCGCGTCGGGATAACGTTGGCGAATCGCGCTTATCGTCGTGAACAGCATGGACTGCGCGCCCTTGTTGCCGAAATTCGCGCCGGTGATGAAAATTTGCAATTGGCGACACCTCCTAAAATATTTGTGCGCGATAATATCACAGCCGCGCCGCAACGTTCAAGCGCGACGTTTGACTTTGCACGGTTGCGGCTATAAAATTTTCGCGGATTGGAGGAATTAATTTGTCGGACAAAAATTTTTTAACGATTGCGTTGCCGAAAGGTAAGCTGTTCAATTTGTCGGCGGAATTGCTCGGAAAAATCGGTTGCACGGCTGACGGACTAAGCGAAAAATCGCGCAAACTAATCATCACCAACGAGGCGGCGCGGCTCAAATTCATCATCACGAAGACTGCGGACGTGCCGACCTACGTCGAATACGGAGCGGCTGACATCGGCATTATCGGCAAGGACGTGATTCTTGAATCGGGCAAAGACGTTTACGAACTGCTTGATTTGGGCTTCGGCAGGTGTCGGCTGATGATGGCTGTGCCGCAAAATAAAAAACGGGCGCGGCTCGAAGACTACGACCACACCCGCGTTGCCACGAAGTTCCCGCGCATTGCCGAAAATTTTTTCGCCGCGCAGGGCATGCAGATGGAATATATCAAGCTCAACGGCTCCATTGAACTCGGACCTTTAATCGGTCTGTCGGAAAGTATCGTTGACATTGTCGAGACGGGCACGACGTTGCGCGAAAACAATTTGATTGAGCTGGTCACGATTATGGACGCGACGGCGCGCCTCATTGCAAACCGCGTCAGCTACAAGCTCAAATTTGAGCGGATAAATTTCATCGTCGACGCGCTGTCAAAGCAACTCAATCGCGCTTGAACAAATCGCGCGTATAAACTTTGTCGCGGACGTCGTCAAGTGCGCTGTCGTAGCGGTTGGCGATAATGCAGTCACTCAAGCGTTTGAATTCCGCAACGTTGTTGACGACGCGGCTGCCGAATAAAAAATCCCCTGCACACTCACGCAGGGGAAATTTTTTTGCAGTGTCGTCGAAAAATTTTCAATCGCGCTTGAACAAATCGCGCGTATAAACTTTGTCGCGGACGTCATCAAGTGCGCTGTCGTAGCGGTTGGCGATAATGCAGTCGCTCAAGCGTTTGAACTCCGCAACGTTGTTGACGACGCGGCTGCCGAAGAACGTCGAGTTGTGCGGGAGCGACGGCTCATAAACGATAACGGTCGCGCCCTTCGCCTTGATGCGTTTCATTATGCCTTGAATGGACGATTGGCGGAAATTGTCGCTGTCAGTCTTCATTGCCAGCCGCCATACGCCGACGATAACGACACGCTCACGGTTGGGCGAAAAACTTTCACTGCCCGTATATGCGCCCGAAATTTCAAGCACGCGTTCGGCAATGTAATCTTTGCGCGTGCGGTTGCTGTTGACGATGGCTTCAATCAAATTTTCGGGCACGTCCCGATAATTCGCGAGGAGCTGTTTGGTATCCTTCGGCAGGCAGTAGCCGCCGTAACCGAACGACGGATTGTTGTAGGCGTCGCCGATTCGCGGGTCGTAGCAAATGCCCTTGATGATGTCCTGCGTGTCGAGACCTTTGACTTCGGCGTAGGTATCGAGTTCGTTGAAGTAAGCGACGCGCAAGGCAAGATACGTGTTGGCGAACAGTTTGACGGCTTCAGCCTCGGTTATTCCCATGATGAGCGTGGGAATATTTTTTTTGTCCGCGCCGTCCTGCAAGAGTGCGGCAAATTCTTCGGCGGCGGCAAGTTGCTCGGCGTCGGATTTGTCGGTGCCGACGATGATTCGCGACGGATACAGATTGTCGTAAAGTGCTTTGGATTCGCGCAAAAATTCGGGGCTGAACAAAATTTTATCGGTGCCGAATTGCTTGCGGGCGGACTTGACAAATCCGACGGGAATTGTGCTTTTTATTACCATGTAAGCGTTGGAGCCGCTTGCCAAAACCGTTTCAATCACCGCGCGGACAAACGACGTATCGAAAAAATTTTTCTTCGGGTCGTAGTTTGTGGGCACGGCGATAATCACGAAGTCAGCCTGCGCGTAGGCGGCTTTAGCGTCGGTCGTGGCGGTAAGGTCGAGCGTGCGTTCGGCGAAAAATTTTTCGATGTATTCGTCGCGGATTGGCGATTGGCGGCGATTGACCATGTCGACTTTTTCCGCCGACACGTCAACGGCAAGCACGCGATTATTCTGCGCGAGCAAGGTCGCCATTGACATTCCGACGTAACCGAGACCTGCAACTGCGATAGTTTTTTTCAAGTGTAACGCTCCTTTTCATGGGCTGAATTGAACATTGACGGAGGTGCCTTTGTCGACGATTTCGCCCGCGCCGATACTTTGACTGACTGCGAAGCCCGACCCTTCCGCCGTAAACGAAATGCCCGCGTCGTTGGCAAGCCGCGCCGCCTCACGAATGCTTTTGCCGTAGAAATTCGGGACGCGTGCCGATTCGGGCGCAAGATTTTCCGTCGGTTGAGCGGGCGCAGGTTCAGTCGTCGCAGGCGGCGGAGTTTCTCTGCGCGGCATGTTGCCGATTGCGGCGTCGCCTACGCCAATCGTCGCGTCGAGTTCGTCCGAATCCAAACCTAACGGCGCGTCACTGGGCTCAATGCGCATGTAACGGAAAACCTGCGAAAAAATTCTGCTTGCGACGGGCGCGGCAATTTGTCCGCCGTAAAAACTGCCGCCGTAAGGCTCATCAATCATCACGAGCAAGGCGATTCGCGGATTTTCCACGGGCGCGAATCCGCAGAACGACGCGATATATTTGCCCTCGGTGTAGCCCCAACCGCTCTCGTCGACTTTCTGCGCGGTACCGGTTTTGCCCGCCACACGATAGCCGCGAACGGACGCTTTACCGCCGCCGCCCGTAGCAACAACCTGCTCCAACAAGCCGACAAGCGTTTTATCCGTCGCGGAGTCAATCGTCCGCCGAACTTCCTCAACGTGCGTTTCGGAGTAGGTCGAGCCGTTGGCGTTCTTAATCATCTTGATGATGTGCGGCTTGAGCAAAATTCCGTCGTTGGCAATGGCGCAAAAAGCCGTTATCAACTGCAACGGCGTGACCGCGATACTTTGCCCGATAGCCATTGTCGCGATATCGGAGTCGACCATGTCTTGCGGCTGATACAAAATGCCCGCCTCTTCGCCGGGAAGTTCAATGCCCGTCATCGCACCGAAGCCGAACAATTTCGCGTAGCTGATTAAATTTTCCGCGCCGAGGTCGTAGCCGAAAATCGCGAAGCCCGTATTCAGCGACTGCTTGACCACGTCGGCGAAAGTGACCGTCCCGAAGCTCTCGCCGTTCCAGTTCTGAATCTTCTTGCCCGAAAAAATCACGTAGCCGGGGTCGACGAAAGTTTGATTCGGAGCAACGATGCCTTCCTGTAACAGTGCGCCCGCGACGACGGCTTTAAACGTGGAGCCCGGCTCATAGATGTAGGAGATGGCGCGATTCTTCCAAATTTCGCTGTCGTAGTCCAAAAAGCGATTGGGATTGTATGACGGGCGGCTTGCCATTGCAAGGACTTCGCCCGTGTGCGGATCCATTGCAATGCACGTTATGGCAAGCGGGTCGTTTTCAGCCATTGCGCGGTCGAGTTCCTGTTCGACGATAAATTGTATCGCGCTGTCAATCGTCAGCTGAATTGTCTTGCACTTGTCGCCCTGATAGCCGTGTTGCGCAAAAATCGACTCCAAAATCGGGCGTTCCTGCGTGTCGGCGTAGATAAACGATTCGGTGACTTCGCCCTTGATATAACTGTCCCACGCCTGTTCAATGCCGTCAAGCCCCTTGTCGTCCGTGCCGACGAAACCGAGCACATTTGCGGCAAGCACGTCGTTGGGATAGTAACGCTTAGCCTCGTCGCGGAAGCCCAAACAGACGGCGTAGCCTTTATTGCGAATCAGCTGGCGAACAGCCTCGTACTCCGATTGGTCAAGCCGACGCTTAACCCACACGAAGCCGCCGCCGACTGCAATGTCGTCGAGTATGTCCTTTTCAGACTTGCTGATTAGCGGCGACAAATCTTTAGCCAACTGCGCGGGATTTTCGACGTGATTGGGGTCGACGAACAGCGACTTGGTCATTGTGCTCACGGCAAGTTCGCGTCCGTTGCGGTCGATTATTGCTCCGCGCGGCGATTGAACGGAATAATCGTGCCCGACTTGATAGCGCATTCTCGCGGCAAGCTCACTGCCCTGCACAAGTTGAAGCCACCCGTAGCGAAAGACGACCACGCCCATTAACGCAAGCAAAATCATCACGAGGCGGATTATTCGCTTTTGCACAAAGGCGCGGTCTTTTTTGATGTTGTTCATGTTCAAGCCCGATTGGCGTTTTTAAGGAGTGCCTCCTTCAAACGACCTTCAATCGTGATAAGTTCGCGTTCCGCCGCCTGCCGACGCTGACGACCTTCAGCCTGTATGCGCAACGTCTCTTCAAGCGTGGAGATTAAATCTTCGTTGACTTTCTTGACGGTGTCGATGTCGATAATGCCGCGTTCGTTCGCCTTAGCCGTGTCGATTGAATTTTGTTTGAGCATTTCGGCGTTGCGGCGGAGCAGGTCGTTCGTCGCGTCGCTGACCATGCGTTGAAGTTCAAGCGTCTCTTTCTGCCGCGAAAGTCCCAGCGCGATAACCAGCTGATTTTTCCAAAGCGGTATCGTGTGGTAAATGGCGGATTGCACGCGGTCGATTAGGACGCGGTCATTGTTTTGAATCAGGCGAATTTGCGGCGCGGTCTGTATGGCAAGCGTCTTGCTCAACTTGAGGTCGTGAAGTTTTTTCTCGAAGCGGTCAACGCTCTGTTCAAAGTCGCTGACGACTTGCACAGCCATCGGGTCGCCGGAAGCCGCCGCCTGTTCGCGAAGTTTCGGCAAAGTCGCCGTGCGCATTTCGTCGAGTTTTTCCTCGCCCGCGCGAATGTAAAGTTGCAAGTCTTTAAAGTAGCTCAAGTTCTTCTTATACAGCGTGTCGAACATCACGATATCTTCCATGAGCTTAGTCTTGGCGGCGTCAAGTCCGGCTTGAATTTTTTCGACCTGCGTGGAAAGTTTTTCGTAGCCCTGCATGACGTCATCAGCCTTGCTGACGATTGAACCGATTATAGGCAGGTTGCTCAAAAAGCCGCCGCTCTTTTTGGTCACGTCGAAGCCCTTGACTTTGCTGACAAGGTCGTTGAGCAGGACGCCGACTTCGCCCGAATCTTTAGTGCGCACCTTCGACAGGATGCTGTCGGAAAATTGGGCGATTTCTTTCTGCGCGGGCGCACCGTAGCTCAACGCGACGTTCGTATCCATCATGTTGATGCCGTCTTTGATTGACTGAACTTTGGCAAGTTCGGCGGGCGTGAGTGATTCGACTTGTTGCGTGACTTTTTCGATTTCCTGCGCGGGCTCGACGGGCTTGGTTGATTCTTCAGCCGCCGCCGCAGATTTTTTTTGCGCCATAAGATCGGAAAGGTTTATGTCTGCCATTTGTATCGCTCCTCAAAAAATTATTTGCGTCTGCCGCGTTTATTGCGGCGTTTGTCCTTCAAGTATTGGTCGTAAAAATCTTCAACGGGCATGAACAGATACCGAATGCCTTCAACGAGACTTACCCACATCGGCAACGTCGTCCAGCTCAACAGGAAATAAATCACGCCCTGCAACGTCTTGCCCTGATAAAATTTGTGCGCGCCGAATGAGCCGAGAAAAATTGCCAGCGCGGATTGAATCAGCTTTGTTTGAACGATTTGCGGGCGATCTTCTTCGGGAAACGGCGTCAAGTCGATAACGGGTCTTGCATCGACTTGTCCGCGCCGACTTTGTTGCACACCCCGCGGGAAAAATTTTCGCGGTCGCTCCGACTCAATCGGTCTGTCAAGTAAATCAATGTCGATTCGCACGTCGCCTTGTTCGTCGAGCTTGCCAACATCAATCGTTCTGCGCGGAATGCCCTCCGCGTCAAGCTGCTGTTCCATGACCGTCAACTCGGCGTCGGCGGAAATTATCTGGTCGTTTAGCACGTGCTCGAATTGGTCTTGATAAGCACCGTCCAGCGCGGCAAGCGTCTGTTTCATGCGCGACTTGAGCTCCTGCACGCGATCCGTCGACAAATGCGTTTCCTCAAGCTCCAGATACTGCTTGACGATTTTCACGGCGCGATCTTGATAATAATCGATGAACTTGTGCGCCAGCCCGATTCGTTGCGGATTTTTTTCAAGGTGATTGAGCAAACTTTTAGCCGTGCCCTGCATCTGCTTGAGTTGCGCGGCAAGCTCACGGTCGGATAAATTTCGGCGCGCGTCCTCAAGATAGTTGAAGTCAGCCGTCGCCTTGTCGAAGTTTTCCTGCAGATATTGCGCCCGCTCCGCCTCAAGCTCTTGCAAATCAAGTCGCGGCGTGCGATTCTTTTTCCAGTCCCAAAAAGCTTTGCCGCCGAAGATTACGCCCGTCGTCATCAAAATCACAATCAGATAATTCAAAATCTCGTCCACAGCCGGCACCTCCTGCCGAAAATTTTTCTGCCGCCGATTGTACCATAAATATTTCAGGCGTGCACCCCGCCGCGTTAAATTTCCGTTAAGCCGCCAAAAAAAATTTCCGCGCCGACGCCGTCCGTCGTTGACAAAAATTTTCCCGCGTGATATGATTCGTCAACTTCAATCAAAGGGGATGTAATGGTTTCGACGGGGATGGATGAAGTTCGATAAGCGAGTGCCGGGCTCCTCGAACCGGCTTAGCAAGGGGAAAATTTAATCATAACTGCGAACGAAGAGTACGCACTGGCGGCTTAACGCCACGTCGCCTGCACCGATTCCGCCCGTCAGGTCAGATGCGACGCCAATAACGGGCTACCACGCTTGAGCGCACTGCATAGCGTCGGGAAACTCTAAAGTGCTTGGCGGCTCGGAGGTTGTCATTGAACTTCGCGCCGTTGAAATTAATCAATGACTGCACTCGGAGAAAGTCTTGCGGCATCATTTTCGGACAGGAGTTCGATTCTCCTCATCTCCACCAACAACAAAAATAACGCCCGAAGGTTTCAAGCCTTCGGGCTGTTCGTTTATTCGGGCAAAGTTCATTGCCCGACGTATCAAGCTCGCGACGCCGCAAACAATAATTCGTGAGCCGCAGAATTTCCCGCCGCTAATGTCAAAGTTCATTGCTCGACATGTCAAGCTTGCGGTACTCCAGATAATCCATAAGCCGCAAATCTTTTTCGGGATTCGGATTGACGTCGTAATAGTCGGCGTCGTTGCCGGGGACGTATTCGTCGGCAAGCCGCTCGAAATGTTTTTTGTCCGCCTTGAAGCCGAGATTTTTGCGCACGACTTTGCCGAGACGGTCGGCGTTGGGAATTAAGTAGCTGACGCCGTCGATGTATTGCAACCAGCCGGGGACGACGCCCGTTTTGATGTTGCCCGAAGCTTGCGCATTTTTGAGCGAGCCCGCCGCCTCCAACATTTCTTTCGCGCTAAGGTCGGTGTCAATCGCCTTGACTGCCACGCGTAAAAGGTCGGGGATTTTAATCAGCATGGAAGGATCGCTCAATCGATTGGCGCACGCCCGCATGAAAGCTTGTTGCCGACGCACGCGCCCGACGTCACCTTCGGCGTCGCGGAAGCGAACAAATTCAATCGCCGTCTGCCCGTCAAGATGTTGAATGCCCTGCTTGAGGTCGATGTAAAGCCCGCCGTCGTCGTCCCAAGGATCTTCGTAGTGCATGTCGCGTTCGACGTAAATATCAATGCCGCCCATAGCGTCAATCACTTCGGCAAAGCGCGACTTGTTAATCGTGACGCAGTGGTCGATTTCGACGCCGAGAAAATCCTCGACGGTCGATTTAGCCAACTTCGCGCCGCCGTGAGCGTAAGCCGCGTTGATTTTCTGATAGCCGTGGCGTTCAATGTAAACCATCGTGTCGCGCGGAATGGTAAGCAGTGCCGCCGAATCCTTCGACAGATTCAAGACCATCAGCGTATCGGAACGACCTGGATCGTCTTTGCGCACGTCGACGCCCATAAGCATTATCGTTGTCGGGCGGCGGAAAGTCGGCAAAACTTCCGGCGCGACTTTCGACGTGATGTCCTCCGTGAGACGCGTGAAGTCCGAGTTGAAGCCCATATGCATGAATGAGCCGACGATTATCAGCGTACAAATTATGAATGACCAAAATAATTTCCGATTGCGCATTTTGCGTCCGAGTTCGCGCCGTTTCTTTTCCAGACGTTCGCGCATGAGTTCACCTCCTTCCGAAAAATTTTCAGCTAAAATCTAAGCGACGTTTTGAACTTTGTCAAGTCAATGTCCGTATGAATTTCGGGGTGTTTGCGCAGGAAGTGTTGTTCGTCGTCGGGGGCGGCAGTGAAGCTCGACAGGCGACCGACTTTCGCGAAACATTTGCGCGCGAATTTCGGATTGCTGTTGGGATCGTTGATTGTCAGGCACGCCTTTGAAACGACGGGCTCCTTGCCGCGATTGGCGATAAAATTCAGGTGCAGTTCAACTTGCGGCTCGTCCTCTCCGCTGGTGTAGTAGACGCCCAAAGTTTTGTCGGCGTAGGGATTGAGCACGTTGAACAGCACGTCCATAAGCATCGACAAATCCATTTTCTTGGGATTGAATTCGATTTCGACAGCCGCGACATTTTCAAGCGACTGCGGCTCGTGATTAACGTAGCTGTGGACGTTGCGGGCGTTTAGCGTGCCGACGAGAACTTTCACGACGCCGGGCACGTCTGCAAAAATTTCCTGCAGTTCGCGGACATTGCCGCCGCTGAAATAAATTTTTTTCGTGTACAAAGTTCAACTCTCCTTGCCGGTGATTTTGAAAATTATACAACGCCGCATTGCCCTTTGACAATTGGAAGGCGATTGAGAGTTTGAGAGATTGCCGCCCGAAAGTTTCGACGCGTCTAAAATTTTTGCGCCGTGAGTTCGACGCTTCCCAACTCCGAAAAATAATTTGAATCGTGCGTGATGATTATCAGCGTGCGATTTTTTTTGTGAGAGGCGGCGACAAGGTTTGCGATTAATTTGTCGGCGCGTGAGCGGTCAAGACCTGCCGTCGGCTCGTCGCAAATCAAAATGTCCGAATCCTGCGCGGCGGCAAGTGCGACTTGCAAGCGGTTGCGTTCTCCGCCCGAAAGTCTTGCGCCGTCTTCGCCGAGCGGTGCGTTGATGTCGAAGCCGTCAAGCCCGCAAAGTTTCAGCGCGTCGGAAATTTTTTCGTCGGTTATGTCGGGGTGCAACATGCGGAAATTTTCACGAATCGACGCCGAGAAAATCACGTTGCCGAACGTCGACGCCGCAACGCTTCCGCCGAGCGCAACGGTTCCCGCGTCGGGCGTGAAAAGTTTCGTCAGCAGGTAAAGCAACGTCGTCTTACCCGCGCCCGATTCGCCGACAAGTGCAACGCGTTCGCCGCGCTCAATCGTCAAGCTCAAGTCGCGGAAAATTTTTTCGCCCGCGTAGCCGAACGTGACGCCTTGCAATTCGACAGCTTTATCGGTCGGCAAAATCTGCGCGGGAGAAATTTTTTCGTCGACGAGTTCCGCGCCGCGAATATCCTTCCACGTGCGGACGGCGGCGGGGATTTGCGCGAACAGTTCAAGCGTCGCGAGCAAAATAAAACTCCAGACCGTCAAGGCGATTGTATCAACAAGCACGCCGACTTTCAACAGCACAAAAAAAAATCCCGCCGCGTTGAGGATTCGGATCGTCGCGTCGAAATTTATCAGCCGCGCAGTGAGCTTGAGGCTCCGTTTGCCGAAGTCGGTCGCCGCAATGTCAAGTGCTTTGATCGCGGGCGCGGTGCCGAAAATTTTCAGTTCGTCGCGTCCGTCGCCGAAGTCCAGAATTTTTTCGCGGTAGGTCGAGTCGTCGGCGGGAGCGGTCGTCGTGAGCGCGGCAATTATCACGTCGGCAAGCAATATCGTCGGCAAAATCAGCGCGAAAATTTTCAGCGGCTCAAGCAGGAAATACGTCAGCAGTCCCGTCACGAGCGCGGCGGTCGTCAGCGGCAACACTACGCGCGGCAAAAAATCTTTCAGCACGTCGGCTTGAACGGTCAGCGCGTGCAAAAGTTCGCCTTCGTGAGCGCGTCCCGACTTGAGCGGCAAAATTCGTGCGGCGCGCAAAAAAAGTTCCTCGCGCAATTCGTCGAGCAACTTGAAAATTATTTTGTGCGATATAAATCTGTCGGCGTATCGGAGCGCGGCGCGTGATATGCCCGCCGTCCTTACGAGCGTGATTCCGACCGATAACGCGCTGATTGGCGGGTGCAGTGCGGCGGAGGCGATTAACCATGCGGCGGACGCCATTAACAGCAATTCGCTCAACGCGGCGGAGACATGCGCGACGATTGCGGGCAAAAATTTTTTACGGATCATCGAGTGTCACCCGCCCAAGCTTGCCGTCGCGAAAATCGCTCAACACCATGCGAACGGCTTTGTCCGCGTCGAGTAAGCCGCCCTTGCGAATACAGCCGCGCTTGAGTCCGATTTGATTCAACAGCGCGTGAGCGTCCGTTTCGAGCGGCAACGGGAGTTTGTAACGTTCGGCGAGACCTGCGGGAAATTTTTCGGCAAGCGTCGCCAAAAGTTTGCACGTCGTCAGCTCAAGGTCGTGAACTTCGTCGCTGATTGCATACGTCCACGCAAGCTTGAGCGCGACTTGAGCGTCGTCGAATTTCGGTTGGAGGATACCGGGCATATCGAGCAGGTCGAGCCCGTCGGCAATTTTAATCCACTGCTTTGCACGCGTGACGCCGGGACGATTTTCAATCTTGACGTGCGCGGCACCTGCAAGGCGATTTATCAGCGACGACTTGCCGACGTTCGGAATGCCGACAATCATCACGCGGGCGGCACGCGGCTTTGCACCGTGTCTTGCAAGTTTGTGCGTCTTCGATTCGGCAAGAGCCTTCGCGGAGGCGACGAGGGCTTTGAGTCCCGAACCTTTGACGGCGTCGACGGCGACAGCGGGAAGATTTTTCGCGCGGAAATGTTCAAGCCATGCGTCGGTAAACTTTTTCGCGGCGAGGTCAACTTTGCCGAGTACAATCAGTCGCGGCTTGTCGCCGATAATTTCGCGGAGCATCGGATTTTGGCTTGCGGAAGGAATGCGGGCGTCGAGAAGCTCAATCACAACGTCGACGAGCGACAAATTTTCCCGAACGAGCCGCTGTGCCTTGCGCATGTGTCCGGGGAACCATTGCAAAATTTTTTCGTCCATGTCACTTCACCGCCGAGACAATAGCCCATACGATTGCACCCACGCCGAGAATTGTCGTTAATGCCATTGTCTGCAACTGCCCGCTGATTTTGTCGAATTTGTCATCGATTTTTTTGTTAATCTCACGAATATCATCTTCGTGCTTTCTTTGAGCGGCGTCTTGACGTTTTTGCAGGTCGCGGAGTTCATTGGCGCGCATTTGATTTTGTTGACGAATTTCCGTTTTGAAGTCGCGCATTTCCGCAATCAAGCTTTTCACGTTCGATTCAAGGGCTGTTATGCGCCGTTCGGTGTCACGTTCAATGTCCGTCATGATAATCACGTCCTTCCGCGAACATTATATCACAACGCGCCGCTCAAATCGTGATGTTGTCCTTGATGTCGGCAAATCTTTTGTCGCCGATACCGCGAACGTTTTTGAGCTCGTCAATCGTCTTGAACGGACCGTTTTGCTCGCGGTAGTCGATGATTCGTTGCGCAAGGGCGGGACCGATTCCGCGCAGGCTGATTAATCTGTCGGCGTCGTCGGTGTTGATGTTGACAAGGTCGCTTGAGCTTGAGTTTGCGGCGGCAGTCTGCAGGAAAATTTCCTTTGTCGGAATGTGAATGTGTTGCCCGTCAGTGAGCGGCTCGCTCAAGTTGACGGCAGACGTATCCGCCTGCTCCGTCAATCCGCCCGCCAAATTCACCGCGTCGATAAGGCGCAAGTTGCCCGTGTCTTCGAGTTCGACGACGGAAATATTTTTGACTTGCCCCGAAACATACGCGCTGATTTTTTTGACGGGCGGAGGCGGCGGCTCAAGCGGCGGGGTGTCGTCTTCAAGCCAACCGATAACCAACAGCACGGCGACTGCGGCGAACGCGACGCCTGCGAACACGAGCAAAAATTTTTTGTTCACGACGACACCACTCCCAAAAACTATCTGACGTTGTTACTACGACAGGGCACTTGTTACGAATATTGAGGCCGCACATGGATGTGCGGCCGTGGTCGCCGCCGTTAGAAAACGTGACGTTTTCGTAGGCGGCGCGGCTTTCTTTGCCTACTTTCTTTCGCCGCCGAAAGAAAGTAGGTTATCATCACACGTCGTAAGCAACGGGCGTCACGTCGAAAATCGGGTCGAGCGTCTTCATTTCGTCGAGGACGTGTTGCGGCATGGGATTATCGACGGTCAAAACCATCAAGCTCGTGCCTTCAATCGCGGTCTTGCCGACGTTCATACCGGAAATATTTATCGCGTGCTTTGCAAGGAGCGTGCCAACCATTCCGATAACGCCGGGGCGGTTAATGTGCGGGCAAATCAGAATTCGCGCGTGCGGGTCAACGTCGACGCGGAAGCCGTTAATTTCGACGATGCGCCCTTCGTTGCCGAAAAGCGTCCCCGTGACGATGTTGCCGTTCGCCGAAACCGTAACGAGATTCGCAAAGTCGCGGGCGACGGTCGATTTAATTTCCGACAGATGAATTCCGCGTTCAGCCGCCAAAATGTTCGCGTTGACCAGATTGACGCCGTCGAGTGCGGCGGACAAAATTCCCTTGAGTACGGCGGTCGAGATTAGGCTCGGATTCATGTCGGCGATTTTGCCCTTGACGTTGACTTGCACGCTGGAAATCGGCTCCTTGCTCATGCCGATAATCGTGCGTCCGAGACGTTCGGCAAGGTCGAGATACGGCGCGATTTTTTCGAGAATGTGCGCGGGAATGTGCGGCAGGTTTACGGCGGTCGCGACGGGGCGATTGTTCAGCGCGTCGATAATTCCCCTTGCCACGTCGACGGAAACGCCGATTTG
>JADEZP010000025.1 GCA_015206805.1 Quinella sp. 1Q7
ATAGCGTTGAAGACGATACGAGGATTGAGCGGCGGACGTCCTCTTCTTTTTCTTGTCGGAAAGAAAAATTCTATCTTCTTCCACTGACTGTCTGTTAGGTGATAAAATAAGTTTGACATAAGCATTCCTCGACTTTCAAACTTATTTTATCAGAGAATTGCTTATGTTTTTTTGTTTGTTCGATTTTGCCAACACACCCTAGAAGGAAGCGACTCAAAATGCAAGAGACACAAGCTCAACGAATCAAATCGACGGAGCAAACTTTCGACAGGCGGCGGCGGACATTCGGGCTGATTTTCGCGCCGATAATCGCTGTCGCGGTGATGTTGACGCCGATTGACGCGTTGACGTTGGAGGCGCACAAGTTGCTTGCGATAATGACACTCGTCGCGCTGTGGTGGATAACGGAGCCCGTGCCGATACCCGTAACCAGTTTGCTCGGACCGACGCTTGCCGTCGTGACGGGCGCAATTCCCGTAAGCGCGGCGTTCGCGGCATTCGCAAACCCGATGATATTTTTGTTTATGGGCGGATTCATTTTGGCAAAGGCAATGATGATGCACGCGCTCGACAAGCGTTTTGCGTATTGGTTGCTGTCAAGGAGTTGGGTCGGCTCAAACCCGCGAAGAATTTTTCTGGCAATCGGCTTGGCGACGGCACTTTGTTCCGGCTGGGTGAGCAACACTGCGACGGCGGCGATGATGTTCCCGATTTGCCTCGGCTTGCTCAACTCAATCAAGGACATGATGGCGGCGAACGGTCGCGAAATAAATTTGTCGGAGTACAAATACGCGACGGGGCTCATGTTGATGACGGCTTATTCCGCGTCGATTGGCGGAGTTTTGACGCCGATAGGCACGCCGCCGAATTTAATCATGCTCGGATTTTTAGACTCAATGCAGAATATTCACGTGTCGTTTTTCGAGTGGATGGTCTGGGGATTCGTCGCAATGGTCTGTTATTTCGTGATAGCTTACGTCGTGCTGTCGAAGTTGTTCCCTGCCGACGTTGAGCGCATTGACGGCGCGGAAGAATTCATTCGCGCACGAATTGCCGAACTCGGCGGCTGGACGCGGGCGCAAAAAAATACGTTGATCGCGTTCATGACGGCGGTCACGCTGTGGATAATCCCCGGCTTTCTGAACATGATCCTCGGCGCGACAAGTCCCGTGCTGAAAATGTACAACGTGCTGTTCCCCGAAGCGATTGCGGCAATGGTCGGCGCGTTGATGTTATTTTTACTGCCCGTGAACTTTGCGAAGCGCGAATTCACAATCACGTGGAAGGAAGCGTCGGCGGGCGTGGAGTGGGGCACGCTGATTTTATTCGGCGGCGGCTTGGCAATGGGCGGCATGATGTACAAAACGGGCTTGTCGCAATGGATTGGCGATTTAATCGTCTCGGCAATGGGCGGCACGGTCTCTCAAGTCGTTTTGGTCGCGATATTCTCGGTGCTGGCGTTGTTACTGTCGGAGCTGACTTCGCACACGGCGGCAACGAACATGATAGGACCGCTCGCGATAACGATTGCGGTTTCGGCAGGATTGAGCCCCGTGCCCGTATCCGTCGGCATTGCGTTGAGCGCGTCGCTCGGATTTATGTTGCCCGTGTCGACGCCGCCGAACGCCATTGTTTACGCCAGCGGTTACGTCCCGATAACCAAAATGATTTCGACGGGCGTTTACATTGATTTTATCGGCATTGCGTGCGTCACGATACCGATTGCGATTTGGCTTGTCGGATTGGTCGTCGGCTGACGCGGTGAGCTCAAAAAAATTTCCTTCGGCGAACGGTCGGAGGAATTTTTTTTGCGTTGACATGAAATTTTCGGCAGGGTAGAATTTCTGCGCTTAACGACAAAATTTTTTGGAAACGTGGTTTTGAATGTCTGACACGAAAAAATTTTTACTGTGCGCCGCGCTGTATTATTATCTGTGCGAAGTTTTTTACATCGACATCGGGCAACCCGCCGCGCCGCAATATTTCCTGCCGCCGATACCCGCGACAATCGCAATGCTGTGGCTGATTCAGTTCGCGTCGGGAACGGAGATATTCCACCGTCGACACCTGCCGAATTTGTTGACAGGCTTAGCGTGGTGCGCGACGTTCCCGCTACTGTTCACGTGGACTTATCAACGGCAATGGTTTATGTCGCTGATTTACTACGACTTCGCGGTCGGCACGGCGATTTTCATTTTGCTGACGGGCGCGGAAGTTTTGCTCATGGCGGCGGGAAAAATTCGGCTTGCCGCCGCGCTGATGTGCACGCTGAATTTAATCCTGTGGACGGTGCCGCTCGTCGAAATCGTTTACTACTGCATGACGTGGCATTGCCTGTCTCCGGCGTCGCTTATGGCGATTTACCAAACGAATTGGCACGAGGCGGGCGAATTTCTCCGCGCAATGATCGGACTGCCGACAGTCGCGGGAATTTTTTTGTGCGTCGGATTTTTCGTGCGGCTGACGTTCAAAGCTCACGTGAAATTCGGGCGACGAATATCAATCACTCCGCACGACACGGAAAAAATTTCGGCGGCGGCAATCGCGGTTATCGGGAGTTTCGTCGCGCTGATTTATTACGTGCCGCAAACGTCGTTGGCAAGCGCGTGGCGCGACGTAAGCGACTACGCCGAACAAAATCTGCGCTACACCGAAAATCGCACCGCACGCGTCGCCGACTTGCATATCGACGTTGCGAACGCTTTGCCCGCCAAACTCAACGGCACGATAATTTTTGTTATCGGCGAATCCGCAAGCCGCACGTACATGCACGCCTACAACCCCGAATTCCCGTTCGACGACACGCCTTGGCTCGACAGCAAGCTTGAAAAAATTCCGCCGACCGTCGAACTTCCCGATGATGTGAAAATCAATCCCGACTACGTTGCGACGGTTGACAATACGCCGAACACTGCGCCCGCCGACGGAAAGTTTATCGTCTTCCGAAATGTTTACGCCTCGTGGACGCAGACGATACCCGTCCTGCAACGTGCGCTGACCGAGCAAAGTCAATACAACGACAAAAATTTTTTCGAGTCCGTGTCGATTATCGACGCCGCCAAAAAAGCCGGCTACAAAACTTACTGGTTCAGCAATCAGGGACGCTACGGAGACTACGAGAGCGCGACGACGTTGGTTGCGCAGACCGCCGACGTTGCCGAGTGGACCGACGACACCTTCGACTTCACGGAGCTGACCGACGAAGTTTTGTTGAAGTTCCTTGACCGCGTCGACCCGAACGAAAATAATTTCGTCGTCCTGCATTTGATGGGCAGTCACATTTACTACAACAGCCGCTACCCGCGCAGCTTCAAAAAGTGGGTGACGCGCGACGGTACACGCATGATGCTTGCCGCGCCGAGCTACGCGAATTCGATTCTGTATACCGACTTCGTGTTGTCGAAAATTTTTGACGCCGCGCAGAATTTGAACGTTCAGGCGATGATTTACTTTTCCGACCACGGCGAGGAGTTGGAGACTTCGCACAATCCCGACGTCTTCCAATTCGAGATGGTGCGCGTGCCGATGTTCGTGTATCTGTCGCCCGCTTACGAAAAAATTTTCCCCGACAAGGTTGCGACGCTTGAAAGTCGCCGCGCCGAATATTTTACCAACGACATGATTTACGACACGCTTTGCGGAATAATCAACGCGCCGTCAAATCGTTACGACGCCGCGCAGGATTTTTCGTCCGCCGCATACAAATTCACCCGCGACACGTTGACGACGATGCTCGGACGTTACAAGCTCACCGAAGATAAGGAGTGATTTTTTTTATGCCGTACAAACTGACACTTCGCCAACCCGCCGCCCGGTCAACCAATCCGTCAATCTCGGTAATCGTTTCGCTGTACAACTACGAACGGTATATCGGCGAATGTCTCGACAGCATTTTGGCGCAGACGTTCCAAGATTTTGAAGTCATCGTTGCGGACGACTGCTCCACGGATTCAAGCTGTGCGATTGTCGAAAGTTACATGCCGAAGTTCGGCGGACGACTCAAGCTCGTGCACACGGAAACGAATTCGGGCGGCGGCGGTGAGCCGCGCAATTTGGGATTTTCGTTGTCGCGCGGCGAATACGTTTTCTTCATGGACGCCGACGACGTTTTTACGAAAACCGCGCTGGAAGAACTTTACACGCACGCGAAAAACTATAACGCCGACGTTGTCTATTGCGAAAAATATTTTATGTCGTCGGGCGTCGGTCAAGAATTCGTCGACAACATTCACCTTGCCGACATGAAAATTCAAAAGCCGCCGTTCGTCGAGGAGCCGACGCTTGAGACGACCGATTTGGCTGAACGCGTCAATGGATTAATAAAACTACGTTATTGGATGACGCCGTGGCTTCGATTGGTGTCGCGTGATTTGTTGACCGCAAACGGCATAAAATTTCCGTCGCTTATCGGCTCAAATGACGTGGCGTGGACTTACGAAGTGCTGTTTTGCGCCAAAAGATTTTTGCGCGTCCCGAATGCGGTTTACATACGGCGAATCCACGACGCGTCGGTAAGTTTTCGTGAGCGCACGACGCCTGACCTTGTGCACAAGTGGATGGACAGAACGATTCGCAACTTAAAAGACGTGGACGATTTTATGGCGGGCATCGAATTTTTCCGCGACAATCCCGTTCACCGCTACAACGTCGTCAACGATTTCATGAAAAGGGACTTCGATCAAATTTTCGCCGCATGCAAAAAGGAACAGCCGTTCAATGTTTACGGCATCTTCCTTGAAAAGTTCGGCGATTATCTCGGCAAGCATGACGTATTGGTCGCCTGCCTGTGCGCACATGTAATTCAGCAACGCAAATCTTTGTCGAACAAATACAATAAATACGTCAAAGAAACTCAACAACGTATCGACGCGCTTGAGGCGGAAATTGCCCGCCTGAAGGTCAAGGAGTGATTTTTATGGAACTGCCCGCAATATCCGTGATAATTCCGCTGTACAACGCCGAACGTTTTATCGGCGAATTGCTCGACAGTATTTTGGCGCAAACGTTCAAAAATTTTGAGGTTATTGTCGTCGACGATTGCTCCACGGATAACAGCGTTGCCGTCGTCGAAAGTTATCGTGAACGCTTCGGCGGACGACTCAAGCTCGTGCACACTGAAAAAAATTCCGGTGCGCCCGGCGTGCCGTCGAATATCGGATTAAGTTTTTCGCGCGGCGAATACCTGTCAATTTTGGACGACGACGACATCATCACGCCGACGGCTTTTGAGGAGCTGTATCCAATCGCAAAAGCTTTCGACGCCGACGTCGTTGCCTGCGAAATTTATTTCAACGTTCCCGCAGAACATTGGCACGACCCCGCCGCGTGGCAAGCATTTCATGAGGGTAAAAAGCCCGACGGAAATTTTGTGGACAAACCGACTTTAATCACCGCAGACATTGCCGAACGCGTCAACATGGTTGCTCGCCGCGAAAACGTTTTGCCGTGGCCGATGTGGGCAAAATTAATCCGCCGCGATTTTTTGTTGGAAAACGACATTCGCTTTGCCGACAATGTCCTGCAAGATGTAATTGCGGCGCAGTGCATGATATACGTTGCGAAAAATTATGTTCGCGTCCCGAACGTCGTCAACTGTTACCGTAATCATACAACCTCGTTGTCAAACCGCAAGGAAGATACGCTGAAATACATACGCAAATATCTGCGCGTCCTGACGAACGGCTTCAAACACATGGACGATTTTTTTGAGCGGCAGGGAATTTTTCCGACGCCGACCCGATTTGAAGTACAGCGCACTGGAAAACTATTTCAACGAAACAATCGACTATCTCCAAAAAATTTACAACTACATTCCCTCTTATGAGCTGGACGCCGTTTTGCGTGAAGAATTTTCTCGCGGCGACAACGTTGCGCTTATGGCATTTACCTTCAACGCAATGAACGCTTACGTAAAACTTTTGATGACAGCCGCACGTTGACGCGCAGTCTTTTGAATGATAAATTATCTTAAGCAAGCAACGGGAGGTTTTGAACTTTGAGCGACACAAAAAATTCTGCGGCGGATAACGTCACGTTGACGCCCGCCGAAATCGTTGAACGCACCACAATTGCCGATGTCTACCGCGCAGATAAACAACTCGCAGGAATTGTCAAGAAGACCCGACTTATTCCGAGCGATTTTTTTTCGGAAGTGAGCGGCAACGAAGTCTTCCTTAAGCCCGAAAACATGCAACACACGGGCGCATTCAAACTGCGCGGCGCGTACAACAAAATCAGCCACTTGACGGAAGATGAGCGGCGTCGCGGAGTTATCACGGCTTCGGCAGGAAATCACGCGCAGGGCGTCGCTTTTGCCGCACAAAAACTCGGCGTCAAAGCTGTTATCTGTATGCCCGCGACGACGCCGATACTTAAAGTTGAGGCGACCAAAGCTTACGGCGCGGAAGTCGTCCTTCACGGCGACGGATTCGACGACGCCTATAAACACAGTCTGGAACTTTGCAAGGCGCACGGTTATGTTTACGTGCACCCGTTCAACGATCTGGAAGTTCTGCTCGGTCAAGGCACAACCGCGCTTGAAATTATCAACGAACTCAAAGACGTTGACGCGATTTTAGTTCCGATTGGCGGCGGCGGCTTTGCATCCGGCGTCGCACTCGCAACGAAGGTCGTCAGTCCGCACGTCAAAGTTATCGGCGTTGAGCCCGAAAATGCTGCCTGCATGAAGGCGGCACTCGACGCAGGCAAACTCGTCACGCTCAAAAGCTCCGACACCGTCGCCGACGGTTGCGCCGTGAAAACTGCGGGCGATTTGACGTTCGCATTCTGCCAAAAATATCTGGACGAAATCATCACCGTCAACGAAATGGAAATTATGTCCGCCTTGCTGTATCTGATTGAAAAACACAAACTCATTGCCGAAGGCGCGGGCGTTTTGAGTTTGGCGGCGTTGAGCAAACTGAACTTTCGCGGCAAAAAAGTCGTCGCGATTGTCAGCGGCGGCAACATCGACATTTCCACGTTGAGCGCGCTGATTGACAAGGCGTTGATTGTTCGCGGCAGGATTTTTTGTTTCGACGTATTGCTTGCCGATAAGCCCGGCGAATTGCTCAACGTGTCGCGCATTCTGTCGGAGGAGAACGCCAACGTCGTCAAGCTTGAACACGATCAAGCACGCGTCACCGACAGCTTCAAGAAGGTCGGGCTTGAAGTCACGGTCGAAACGCACAATCACGAACACATTGACAGAATCGTCCGCGCCCTCAACAATCACGGCTACGAAATTGAAAAGATTGACCTGTTGCGCTGAATCATGCGGATTATTACGGGCAAGGCGCGCGGCTTGAAGTTGAGGACGCCTGCGGGACTTTCGACACGCCCGACAAGCGACCGCGTCAAAGAATCGCTGTTCAGCATATTGGGCGGGCTGATTGACTTCGCGGACGTTGACGCGGTGCTGGACATTTTCGCGGGGACGGGCGCGCTCGGATTGGAGGCACTTTCACGCGGGGCACGTTCGGCGATATTCATTGACAGCGCGACGACGGACATCATCCGCGACAATGCGACACGTGCAAAATTTTTCGACGCGTGCAAAATCCTGCGCGGGGACTTCCGAAAAATTTTACCGCGCTTGAGCCGACAAACGACGTTCGATTTAATATTCTGCGACCCGCCGTATGCGAAGGGTTTGGCGCAATCGTCGGCGGAACTCGTCGCGGAATTGCAGTTGTTGAGCACGGGCGGCTTACTGATTATCGAACACGGCGCGAACGAAATTTTATCCGTGGCGTCGCCGAAGTTGAGTTTGTTGCGCGAAGTGAGCTACGGTCACACGACGGCGATAAAAATTTTTAGTCGCGGTCAGTCGCAACATTGCGGAAGTTGAGGCCGCGCATGGACGCGCGGCCCGTCGCCGCTGAAAACGTGATGTTTTCACTGCGGCGGCGGCTTTCTTTGCTACTTTCTTTCGCCGCCGAAAGAAATTAGATCCTAAACACAAACTTGAATTACATGCTTGAACGGCAAAACACAAAGGAGCATCAACCATGAAGAAGGCGATTTGCACGGGGAGTTTCGACCCCGTAACCAACGGACACATAAACATTTTCGAGCGCGCGGCGCGGCTTGTCGACGAGCTGATTGTCTGCGTATTCATCAACGAGACGAAAAAATATCTGTTCAACATGCAGGAACGCGTCGACCTGTTGCGAGAGGCGACCGTCCACATCGACAATTTGACCGTCGACGCCTGCAACGGACTTGCCGCCGATTACATCAAACAGCACGACGTCAATCTGATAATTCGCGGACTGCGTTCGGCGGCGGATTTTGAATACGAAGTGAACAAGGCGCAAATGATGCGACACCTGTTGCCGACGGCTGACACGATATTTTTGTTGACAGCCCCCGAATTTTTGTTTATAAGTTCTTCGGGCGTGCGCGAGCTTGCACATTTCGGCGGCGACGTGCACGGACTTGTGCCGGAGTGCGTGGAATTCGCGCTTCAGGCAAAAATGAAACGCTGACCCCAATCGACCGAAGGGAGATTTTTTATGGCAGTACGCGACACGTTGAATAAAATCGAAACTTTGGTGGCGGGCGCACCGCACCTGCCGCTGACGAATAAAACCGTCATATCGGAGGACGAACTTGTTCATTTGGTCGAAGAATTGCGCAACGAATTGCCGCAGGAAATCGAGCACGCGTCGGAAGTCATGCAGGAGCGCGACAACATCATCCGCAACGCACAACTGGAAGCCGACAACATCATCAAGCAGGCGCAACTTCAGGCGGAACAAATCCTCGACGAAAACGACATTGTCGTCAAAGCACGCGAAAAATCGCGGATGGTCTTGAGTCAGGCGCAACAGCAGGAAGCGGAAATTATGGAGCGCACGCGGCAAAATTCCAAGCAACTGCAGGACGACGCCGACCGTTACGCAAACCAGGTTTTCGACCAACTAATCGCTCACGTGACGAACACTTTCCAAGGCGTTCAACAGGCGCAGGCGGGTCTTGAGAACGCGCGACAAATTTTACAGCAAGCAAAGTTGCAGATGAATCAGGCGGCGGCTCAACAAGCCTACGCACAATCTTACGGCGCGACCGCCTACGCCCAACCGCAACAGTACGACCAGCCGCAACAGGGCTACGCTCAACCGCAACAGTACGACCAGCCGCAACAGGGCTACGCCCAGCCGCAACATTACGACCAAGTTCAAGCGGGCTACAATCAGCCGCAACAACCGCCATATCCGCAAGAACAACGATAAAATTTTCGGCGGAGTCTTCGGACTTCGCCTTTAAAATTTTCGGGGAGGTATCACATTGACCGACGAAACGCGCTTGATTGTGCTCAACGACTGTTTCACGGGCGGCTACACCCTGCCGCAATTTTGTATCGACAACGGAATCAAAAAGCCGCTCATCGTTTCCGAGCAAAAGTTTTCAAATTTCCTGTGGCAAGTGTACGTGCAGTTCCGTTACGACAAACGCTTGAGTGCGCAATTCGCCGTGATTGACGCGCCGACCGCTACGATAAAATTTTCCGTGTACGCCATACTTCCGCCGCTGCAAGTCAAAAACATTTCCGAGGCAACCGACTTCGACGCCGCCATTTGCCTCACGAGCCAAAAGATTGAGCTTGACGGCAAAATAATTCCTTTCGTCGAGCTCACGTCGCAGTTTATCCGCAAGACCTACGCCGAAATTCCCGCGCTGAGTTTTCTGCAACGGCATCCCAAAGTGAAATTGTTTTACACCATATTGCCCAACAATCTCAAACGTTACGAAGGTGGCTTGGAATTTCGTAAGAGTCTCGTCGAATTGGATGCGCTTTCAAAAAAAATCCGCGCCGCCAAAGGTAAAGTCGTGCCCACGCCGTTTGACCGCTTCGGATATACAAATGAAGAAGTTCTGAGATTGAACAGCTTAAGCGGTAAAATCACGGCAAACCTTGACGGCACAACGAATATGACGGATAACGATCACCCGCTCGTGCGGATTAAAGATAATAAACGTTTGACCGCCAATCAGCCCGAAAATTTTCAACACCGAATTCATTTCGTCGGACCATGTCATTTTGCGGGTAAATGGGCTCCATACGACAAGACAATCGAATCTTATCTGCAGCAGCTGATTAACGAACACAATTTGCCTTGGCGCGTCGAAAATGAAAGTCAGGTTTGTGTGTACAGATATCAGGACATGTTTTACAATTTGAACACGCTCAATCCCGCGCCGGGCGACATCGTGTTGCTTTGGCTAACGGGCAATTTGACTGCGGATAATCTGCCGTATTTGGATGTGTCCGACGCTTTCGACCCGCCGTACGATTACAAAGAATTTTATTGGGCGGACAGGCATTTCAACGAGCTGGGCTACAAACGCATTGCGGAGCGGTTTTTTGAGTTGTTCACGGCGAACGATTTTTTCCGCGACGTGGAGTTCAATTATCCCGCGCCGCCGCCAATCAATCACCGCTACGGCATTCCGCCGCAATTCGAGGCGGGCGGCGCAAAAAATTCCGTCAATCCCGAATTGGAGGCTTACAAACAGCAGCTTAAGTCGCGGAAAGTTCCAATCGGCGCAATCGTCATGAACTGCAACCCGTTCACGCTCGGACATCGCTACTTGGTCGAATACGCCGCCGCGCAGGTCTTTAAGCTGTATATTTTCGTCGTCGAGGAAGACAAAAGCGAATTTCCCTTCGCCGACCGATTCGAACTCGTCAAGCAGGGCGTGCGCGACATTGCGAACGTCGAAGTCATTCCCAGCGGCAAATTCATCATTTCGCAGCAGACGTTCTCCGGCTACTTCAACAAGGCGCAACTTCAAGATGTGGCAGTCGACTCAAGCGAGGACGTTGAAATTTTCGCGACGGAAATTGCACCGACATTAGGCATTACGATTCGTTTTGCGGGCGAGGAGCCGACCGATAACGTCACGCGCCAATACAACGACACCATGAAAAATATTTTGCCGCGATATGGGCTTGAGTTCCGCGAAATTCCGCGCAAGGCTTCGGGCGACGAAATTATCAGCGCAAGCACCGTTCGTGCGGCACTCAAAATCGGCGACTTCGACAAAATAAAACGGCTCGTCCCCGAAACGACACTGCGTTATCTGCAAAAGCATTATTCGACGCGCGAAGTGAAATTTTCGGGCGAACCGATAAACGATGACAATGTTCGTGCGACACATCTGCAAAAGCGGTATTCGTTGCGCCTCGTGAAATTTTAAAAATCTGCGGACGAAAATTTTTCGGCGGGAAGTCAACGTCCCGCTTTTTTTATTGCACGCGGAAAATTTTGTTGCTACAATCTGCGCGGGCAACTCACAAATTTTTTGGGGAGGCAATGATATGGCTGATTCGTCTGTCAGTTATAAATGTCCGAATTGCGGCGCGCCGTTGAGCTTTCAACCGGGCAAGAAGACCGTCACCTGCGAATACTGCGACACGGAATTTGAAGTCAGCGCGATTGAAGAACTTTTCCGCGACAAGCAGGAGACTGCGGCACGTGCGGCGGAAGCGCAGGAGGCTAAGTGGGCGACCGACGACGCGGGCTCCGAATGGTCAATCGACGAGGCTAAAACTTTGCACGCGTTCACCTGCTCAAGTTGCGGCGCGGAACTTGTCTGCGACGAAAACACTATGGCGACCGAGTGCGTCTACTGCGGCAACCCGACGATGATTCCGAAGCGTTTCGACGGCATGCTTAAGCCCGATTACGTCATCCCGTTCAAAAAAACTAAAGCCGACGCCGTCGCCGCGCTCAAGGAATTTTACAAAGGTCACTTACTGTTGCCGAGCAACTTCACCGCCAATAACCGCGTCGAGGCGATTCAACCGATGTACGTTCCGTTTTGGCTGTTCGATTCAAAAATTTCTGCAGAGGCGGCATTTCGTGCGGCAAAGATTCGCACATACACTTCGGGCAACGACGTTGTGACGGAGACGCGCATTTACAACTGCCGACGCGCCGCCAAAATGAGTTTTGAGCGAATTCCCGTCGACGGCTCCAAAAAGATGGAAGATGCCTACATGGAGAGTATCGAGCCGTTCAACTACGGGGAGCTTGTGCCGTTCAGCGCGGCTTATTTGACGGGTTACCTTGCCGACAAATACGACGTGACTGCCGAAACTTGCGCCACGCGTGCCGATAAGCGCGTCGAGAACAGTGCCGTTGATGTTTTGCGCAGTTCCGTTGAGGGCTTCGACGAATGCGAACTTGAAGATGCCGCCGTCGTCAAAGATGTCGGCAAGGTCAGCTACGCAATGGTGCCCGTGTGGATTTTGACGACGCGCTACAACGACAAGCCCTACACCTTCATGATGAACGGTCAGACGGGCAAAGTTGTCGGCTCCCTGCCCTACGACTCGACGAAAGCGTTGCTGTACCCCGCGCTGTGTTCGCTGGTGCTTATTCCGGTGCTTTACTTCGTGCTTAGCATGATGATGGAATGAGGAGGTGCCGACATGAAAATTTTTTCCGCACGGCGTGTTCATGCGTTAAACGTGTTGATTGCTATATGTGTGTATATGAACTACTTTCTTTTGCTTGTCCAAAAGAAAGTAGCAAAGAAAAGACAGCCGCCTGTCGAAAACGTCACGTTTTCTAACGGCGGCGACGCAGGGCGCGCGTCCATGCGCGCCCTCAACTGTATCAGCTGTTTTGGCAAGTGGCTTGCCGTGATGATTGTCGCGCTGAATTTTTCCGTGGCAAGTGCCGCGCAGGTTCCGCCCGTCAACGACAACGCGGGGCTCCTTACCGCGCAACAAGTCGACACGCTCAACAACAAGATTCGCGGCGTGCAAATGGCTCACAAAATCAAAATCGGCGTCGTCTTCGTGAAGTCGGTCGGCGGGCGCGACATCGTCAAGGTCTCCAACGAATTGCTCGACAAAAATTTCGCCAACAGCTCCAACGGCTCAATCGTCCTGCTCGTGGCGATTAACGACCGCAAATATGAAATCGACACCAACGCCGTCATGCGCGACAAAATCACGGACTTCGACGGCATTCCCTACTTGAAGGACGCGTTCAAGTCGTCGTTGAGCGCGGGCGATTACTACGGCGCGGCTGATAATTTCGTCGACGGCGTGGACAAGCTGGTCACTCACTACGAGACTAACGGCGCACCCTACGGCACGCGGACGCCCGGCAGTTTCGACCCTATGGCGGCGATGATGGTTGTCGTTATCGCGCTGTTTATCGGCGTGACGATTCGTTCGTGGCTTATCGGCTCGATGAGCAACGTTCGGCACGCGGCGGAGGCGATTGATTATCTCAAGCGGCAAACCGTCAAATTCACCGAGAAGCGCGACACCTTCCTGTTTATGAATGTCAAGCGTCGTCCGCGCGGCGGAGGCGGCGGCTCAAGCGGCGGTGGCGGTCATGGCGGCGGCGGTCACGGTGGCGGCGGCGGAAGCTTTTAAATTTTAAGGAGGAATTATCATGCAAGTTATCACGACGAAATTGGATGGCGTATTGATTCTTGAGCCGAAAGTTTTCGGCGACGCACGCGGCTGGTTTATGGAGACGTGGTCGGCGCGGAAAATGGCGGCGGCGGGCTTGAACTTCGACTTCGTGCAGGACAATCAATCGTATTCCGCGCACAAAGGCACCCTGCGCGGCTTGCACTATCAGACGGCACCGTTCGCGCAGGCAAAGCTTGTCCGTTGCACGCGCGGCAAACTGTTGGACGTGGCTGTCGACATTCGCGAAGGCTCCGAAACTTTTGCGCAGTGGGTTGCAGTCGAACTCACCGCCGAAAATAAACGGCAACTGCTGATTCCGCGCGGATTCGCTCACGGATTCATCACGCTGACCGACGACGTGGAAATTCAGTATAAAGCCGACAACTTTTATTCGCCCGAATGCGACGGCAATATCCGCTGGGACGACGCGCAAATCGGCGTTGAGTGGCCTTTCGCGCCGACGATTCTTGCCGACAAAGACGCCAAGGCTCCGACGCTCAACGAACGCCTTGCACGCGGCGAACTGAAATTTTGACCGACAACGCGTCCGTCAAAAAGCACGTCTTCGGGCGCACGAACGTCCGCAAATTTTCCGTTCGCTGCTGAAGGGATCGCACGGCACTGCACGAATAAAATCCCCCAATCAATTTTCAAAGATTGGAGGATTTTTTTATGATTATTGACATTAAATTTGGAGTGAACATCGTCGAAATTGTCACAAGCGGTCTTTATCCGAACGCGCTCGACATTTTCCGCGAATACATTCAAAATTCCACCGACGCAATCGACGACGCAGTCAGAGCCGGCATTTTGCGGGAAGGCGACGGGCAGATTGAAATTGCAATCGACGAGAACGCCCGCCGAATCACAATCGCGGACAACGGTATCGGAATTTCTGCCGCGCGGGATTTTGTTCGCATCATGAGCAATATCGGCAACTCCGACAAAACGTTGCACAGCGACAGAGGCTTTCGCGGTATCGGACGGCTCGGCGGCTTGGCTTACTGCAAGACGTTGGTTTTCAGCACGAAGGTCGCGGGCGAGAAAAAAATTTCGACGCTGACAATCGACGCCGAGAAACTTCGCGAAACTTTTTTCAGCTCCAACAAATACCTTGCCGAACAAGTTTTAAGCGCAAGCATGACTTTTGATGCGCGCGACAGCGACGACATAAACAAACACTTTTTCCGCGTGGAAATGTTCGATGTCACGAACAGCGATTTGCTTAACGTTGATGAAGTCCGCAATTATCTGTCATTCGTCGCGCCCGTCGCCTACGATGATAAATTTCCCTTCCGAAAGAAAATTTACGCGCACGCCGACGCGCTCGGTTTCACAATCACCGAATACAAAATTATCGTCAACGACAAGTCGCTCTCCAAAGAGTACGAAGCAACTTTCCAAACGCGCATGGGTACGGATAAAATTTTCGACGTGGCGTTCAAAGATTTTTACGACGCCGACGGAAATTTAATCGCGTGGAGCTGGATTGGCTTGTCGACGTTTAAGGGCGTCATCAATCCGACGAAGAAAAATCCCAACCGTATGCGCTACATTCGCCTCCGTCAAAAGAATATTCAAATCGGCGACGAAAAAGTTTTCCAAAACCAAAACCGCAATTTGTTTTCCGAAGATCGCGGCGTGACGTATTTTATCGGCGAAGTTCATGCCGTCGACCCGAATTTGAGACCGAACTCACGGCGCGACTACTTCGAGGAAAACGACGCTTACAAGACACTTGAAGACGCGCTCAAAAAATATTTTGCCGAACTGACCGAACTTTATCGCCACGCCTCCAACGTCAGAAGTGCATTCAACGCGACGGAACGTCCCCAAAATTTCTTGGCGGAAATCGAACGTCACACGCCCGAATATCAAGATACGCACATTGCCGAACATGAAGCCGAGCTTGCGGCGTTGGAGTCGGCGGCGGCGGAAAAGCAAAGGCTTATCGACAAACAGCGCAAAGAATCTCAAAACAATCCCGCCGCAATTTCGTCGCAAGTCTTTGAGAAAATCGCCGAACAATTTGACGCGTCGGATATTGAAGACGACAATCCTCACCCCCGGTCTACCGCGTTCGGATTGGTCGGATGACCAAGTACGGCTGTACAATCAGATTCACGAAATTATTCTTGCAAACCCGAAATTGGCGGGCGGTAAGCTTATTGAGAAATTCGGGGAGCTTCTCAAATGAGCCGCCGCGTCCTGTTAATCGAGCCGAATTGGAAGAACAAATATCCGCCGCAAAACCTCATGAAACTTGCAACATACTTTCGGAGCGTTTGCGGAGACGACGTGCGGTTTTTCAAGGGTGATTTGAAAATTTTCGTCGCGCAACTTTTGCTGGAGGAATTTTATTTCGGGGAAGTCGACATCCAAAGTTTGTTCGCGCCGCTCAAAAATGACGCCGCTCAAAAATTCGGCAGGTACGAAAAATTTTTGCTGGACTTCATTCGCACGGGGAAAAATTCTTTGCTCGACGCCGTGCCGAATCTGCGCGAGGACGATTTTTTTTACGAATACACCCTGCGCAAACTCCACCGCCGCTTCAAAGCCGAAGACTTCCCGACGTTCGACATAATCTGCGTCAATTCGCTGTTCACGTTCTACTTTGATGAGACCGTCCGCACAATCAACGGCGCGAAAAAATTTTTGGCACGCGGCGGGAAAATTTTCGTCGGCGGAGTGGCGGCAACTCTCCTGCCGAAATATTTTGAGGACGCGACGGGCATCAAGCCGCATATCGGACTGCTCGACAAGCCCGACGACCTCGGCAAGACTGACGACGTGATTATCGACACGTTGCCGCCCGACTACTCGATTCTCGACGAAATCGACTACAAATATCCCGTCGCCGACGCTTACATTACCTACACGACGCGCGGTTGCATTCGCAAGTGCAGTTTCTGCGCGGTGAGCAAACTTGAGCCCGTATACAAAAGCCACGTGAAAATTTTCGACCAACTGCAACGGACCGCCAAACGCTTCGGCGCGAAACGAAATCTTTTGCTCATGGACAACAACGTTTTGGCGTCGGAAAAGTTCGACGAGGTCATCGACGAGATTAAAGCTTGCGGCTTCGGCAAGGGCGCGACGTATGTGCCGCCCGACGAATACGCCGTTACGCTGAAAAATCTTCGCGACGGCTTCAACGAACGAGCTTGTCTGCGCAAGATGATTAGCCTGTATGATGAATTGGAACGTCGCTTGCCCGAAAATTTGGCAGGCGAATTTTATTTTGTGCGCGAGGAAAATTTTCTGTTGAGCGTGGCGGGTGCGACGGCTGAAAAAATTTTCGCGGCTGATGAATTCGTGCGTCCGCTGTTTGAAAAATATTTCAAGCGTAAACAACTTGTCCGCTACGTAGACTTCAATCAGGGACTTGACGCGCGGCTGCTTGACGAACATAAAATGTCGCGGCTTGCCGAGCTGAATTTGCACCCGATGCGAATTGCCTTCGACCACATTGAACAGCGCGACGTTTACGAACGGGCGATTCGGCTTGCGGCAAAGTACGGCGTGCGCGACCTGTCGAATTATCTGCTGTATAATTTCCTCGACACGCCCGAAGATTTTTACAATCGTCTGCGCATAAACATCGACCTTTGCGAAGAGCTCGACGTTGCGATTTACTCGTTCCCCATGAAGTATTGCCCGATTGACGACCCGAAATTTTTTGCCAACCGCGATTACGTCGGGCGGCACTGGAACAAAAAATTTATTCGGGCGATTCAAGCCATCATCAACGCGACGAAAGGCAAAGTCGGACGCGGGCGCGACTTCTTTGAAAAGGCGTTCGGCAAAAATCTTGACGAGTTCAGGGAGTTGCTTTACATGCCCGAAACGTTGATAATTTACCGCATGCGATACGAAGACAATTTGGCGGAAGATTGGCGCGAAAAATTTTCCGCACTGGACGACGGAGAACGTGCCGTTGCCGAAAAATTTATTGCGGCAAACAAATTCACCGCGTCGGACATTGCAAACGTCGCGTCGGAAAAAATTCGCGAGCTGCTGAATTTTTATCGGCTACGGCGCGAATAACGTAAGGGGGTTTGGCATGGAACTGACACGCGAACAACAGGAGGCTGTCGACGCACGCGACGGCAACTTTTTAATTGCGGCGGGCGCGGGCGCGGGCAAAACTCGTGTACTGACCGAACGCGTCGTGAAATTGCTGGAGGAGCGATATTGCGAAGTCAACGAACTGTTAATCGTCACCTTCACCAAAGCCGCCGCGCAGGAAATGCGCTCACGAATTCAAGCCGCGCTGACGAAACGACTTGAGCTTGAACTCGACAGCGACCGTCAAGCTTACTTGGAGCGGCAAATAATTTTTCTGGGCGGCGCGCAAATTTCGACGTTCCACGCGTTCTGCCAATCGATTTTGCGGCGGAACTTCGCGCGGATTGATCTCGACCCGAAATTTCGCCCTGCAAAGGATAACGAACTTGACATACTGCGCCACGAAGTCATTGAGGAGCTGTTTGAGGAAAATTATTCCGCCGGCGACAACGGCGCGTTCAAAAATTTTACGGACATGTTCGGCGGCAGTGTTCGCGGAGACGAAAATATTCACGCGATGATTTTGGACCTGCACAAGTTTGCGTTGAGTATGCCCAATCCCGACGCGTGGCTTGATTCGCTCGCCGAACCATACGACCTGCCCGAAGGTGCCCGACTCGCCGACACGCGCTGGTTTAAATTCATCAAGCCGCACATTGACGCGACGCTGAAAAAAATTTTCGACGACTGCGCGGACGCTCAAAACCTTGCCGCCGTCAACAACATCACCGTCAACGTCCTTGCCGACGACGCCGCACAACTCGCCACGCTGAAAACTTCGCTCGACGATTGGGACGCGCTCCACAAAAAAATTTGGGCGGTCAAGTTCAGCAAATATCACGCGGGCAAAGGCGACGCCTCTGTCAAAGCGAAAATTTCTGCCCTGCGCGGCGGCTACAAGGCTCGGCTTATCGACCTGCGCGAAAAATATTTTCTTGCCGACGAAAATCAGATGCTCGCCGACGTGAGGTCGCTTGCCGCGCCGATTCGTGAGCTGGTGCGCGTGACGAAGGCTTTTGCAAAAAAATTCGCCGCCGCCAAGCGTGAACGTGATATAATCGACTTCAGCGACATGGAACACCTCGCGCTTGACATACTCGACGCCGCGCCCGACGTTGCCGCCGCTTACCGCCGCAAATTCAAATTCATCATGGTCGACGAATATCAGGACACTAATGGCGTGCAGGAAGCGATTATCCAAAAAATTTCTCGCGGAGATAATCTGTTCCTCGTCGGCGACGTGAAGCAGTCGATTTACCGTTTCCGCCTCGTCGACGCCGCCAACTTCCGCGACAAAATGTCGAACGCCGATTTCCGCTGTATCAACCTGTCGAAAAATTTCCGCAGTCGTGAGCAAGTTCTTGCGGCGGTCAACGAAATTTTCAAGCGGCTGATGAATTCTCGCGTGACTGAAATTGACTACGACGACGCGGCGGCTCTGCAGTATGGCGCAAGCTACGACGGCGGCGAAAAATTTTTCGACGAACGCCCCGAATTTTACTACATCAAGTCCGGGCGCGACGCTGACGACGACGACAAGGGCATTGCGCTTGAAATGCGTTTCATTGCGAACAAAATTCATGAACTCCTTGCGGCGGGCAAACTCATTCGCGACGGCGACACCTGCCGACCGCTTGAACTGCGCGACATCGTGATTTTGCACCGTTCGCCGAAGACGCAGGCACTTGAAATCCTCGACACGCTGAAAAAATTCGGAGTGCCCGCCTTCGTGCCCGACGAGGAGAAATATTTTCAGGCGACGGAAATTCAAATCGTGACGGCGTTGCTGAACGTGCTCGACAATGCGCGGCAGGACATTCCGCTTGCCGCAGTGATGATGAGCCCAATCGGCGGATTCAGCGCGGAGGAACTTGCCGACCTGCGAATTGCCACGCCCGACGCGGATTTTTTTACGGCTGTTGAGCGCGGCGGCGACAAGTGTAAAAATTTTTTGGGCAAGCTGGCTCATTGGCGCGACGTCGCCCGACAACTGAACGTGCCCGAACTTTTGAGCAGTCTCTATCGCGAAACGGGCTACTATGACGCCGTCGGCAGGCAGGAACGCGGAGAAACTCGGCAGGCGAATTTGCGAATCCTAATCGACCGCGCCGCCGACTTCGAGGCGACGAATGCTCACGGGCTGTCGAAATTCGTTGAGTATCTCAAGAAAATTCGCGACATCAAAGGCGACATGGCGACTGCCGCCACGCTCGGCGAAAATGATAACGTTGTGCGCGTCGTCACGATTCACGGCAGCAAAGGGCTTGAATATCCCGTGGTGTTCGTCGCGGGCGTCGGCAAGGGCTTCAACAACGAGGATTACACTCGCGCGAAAATTTTCATGCACCGCGATATGGGCGTCGGCGTTCACAAGACGTTGCCGAATTCGCAGCTCAAGGTCAAGACGCTTGCGACGGCGGCGGTCTCAAAGCGTATCGCTGACGAATCACTTGCGGAGGAAGTTCGCTTGCTGTACGTGGCGATGACGCGCGCGAAGGAAAAATTATTTCTCGTCGGCAACACGTCGAAGAGTGCGCTTGAGAAATTGCGCCCCGTCGACGTGCCGGCTGATTACGACATTTTATCGGCGGGCAAGTTCATGGATTGGCTGTTGCCGCTGAAAAATTCGCTTGAGCCCGTCATAAGTTCGCGGCTCGTCGAAGTGTCGGAGGTCTCGGAAATTTCGGAACAACCGCTTGCCGCCGCACAGGAAAAAATTTTTCAGCCGCCCGAAAAACTTCCCGCGACGCCGCTTTCCAGCATACCCGCGAAACTTTCCGTCACGGAGCTCAAACGCCGCGCGGAGGCTGACGAACTTCCGCAACTTGAAAATTTCACGCCGCAGAAAAATTTTCTTTACCGTCGCCCGACGTTCATGCAGACGAAGAAACTTTCGGGCGCGGAATTCGGGACGTTGATGCACCGCGTCATGCAAAGCGTCAACTTGCGCGGCGACTTATCGGAGCGCGGAATTGTGGCGCAGGTACGGGAACTTGCACGCCGCGAAATTATTTCGGCAGAGCAGGTTGAGCTTGTGCGGGCTGACAGAGTCGCAAAATTTTTCGCAAGCGAACTCGGACGTCGACTGCTTGCCGCGCAGGAATTTTATCGCGAACTGCCGTTCAGCCGACTGATTGACGCGCAGAAATTTTTCCACGTCGACGAAAAAATTTTCATACAGGGCATAATCGATTTGCTGTTCAAGGACGCGGCGGGACGTTGGGTGCTGCTCGACTACAAAACCGACCGCGACGCGCCCGATCTTGCCGAACGATACCGCGTGCAGATTGAGCTTTACTCGCAGGCGGCGGAGGCTCTGCTGAACATCACCGTCGCCGAAAAATATTTGTATCTGCTCGGCGGCGGACGGCTTATCAAAATGTAGGAGGTCTTACAATGATTAAAGTTTTGGTCAACGGCGCGCTCGGTCGCATGGGACGCACGGTCGTCGCCGCAGTCAACGCCGACAGTGAGCTTGAGCTTGTCGGCGCAGTCGATATTGTCGCGGGTGAGGTTGACGGCTTGACGGTCGAAACGGACTTGGACGCCGCGCTGAAAAAATTCTCGCCCGACGTTATGGTCGACTTCACGCGCCCGAATGTCGTTTTCGGCAACGTGATGACCGCGCTCGCCAATAAAGTTTCGCCCGTTGTCGGCACGACGGGCTTGAGCGACGCCGATAAGGAGCAAATTCGCATTGCGGCTGAAAAATTTTCGACGCCCGCATTTATCGCGCCGAACTTCGCACTTGGCGCGGTGCTGATGATGTTGACGGCACAACGAATCGCGCGGTACATGCCCGACGTTGAGATAATCGAACTGCACCACGACAACAAACTTGACGCGCCATCGGGCACGGCGGAGCTTACGGCGAAAATGATTTCGGAAGTCCGTTCGCCGCACACTCAAGGACATCCCGACGAGGTCGAGCGACTGCCGCACGTTCGCGGGGCACAAGTCGACGGCATACGGATTCACAGCGTGCGCCTGCCCGGTTACGTCGCGCATCAAGAAGTTATTTTCGGCGGGCTGGGGCAGACGCTGACAATCCGCCACGATTCGACGGGCAGAGATTCATTTATGCCGGGCGTCGTATTGGCGTGCAAAAAAGTTCGCAGTCTCACGGGACTGACAATCGGGCTCGACAAGCTGCTTGATTGAGGAGGGCGCGTCGTGAAAAAAATTTTACCCGCACTGTTCGCCGCACTGATGATTTGTCTGCTGACTGCTTGCGGGAGCTCAACCGCCGAAAAAACTTCCGCGCCCGAAAAATCTGCCGAGCCCGCCGCTCAAGCCGCGCCCGCCGATAAAATTTTGGTCGCGTACTTTTCATGCACGGGGCACACAAAAACTGCCGCGCTTGAAGTCGCCGAGCTTTTGAACGCCGACACCTTCGAGATAACGCCCGCCGAGCCTTACACGCCCGACGACTTGAATTACAACATTGAGGACTGCCGCGCCAACGTCGAGCAAAAAGACTCCGCCGCACGTCCCGCGCTTGCCAAAGCACTTGACAATCCCGCGCAGTACAAAACGATTGTCATTGCGTTTCCGATATGGTGGGGTGCCGAGCCGCGCATTATCGACACGTTCGTCGAGAGCTTCGACCTGTCGGGCAAGACGATTGTCCCCGTGTGCACCAGCGGCGGCAGCGACGTTTTGAACAGCGTGATGAACTTGCGCGAACTTTGCAAGGGCGCGACCGTCACGGAAGGCAAACGCCTCGGCATCACCTCCAAAGACGACGTTAAGGCGTGGCTTGATTCGCTGAACTTATGAAAAATTTTGCAACGTGACGTTGCATCCAGTTGACGCGATTAAGTCTTCGACGCCGTGAGTTTATCGCCGCGTTTGTGAGGTCGGCTTATGAAAAATTTTTTGCTTGACGGAATTTTAATCGCGCTGTTCGTCGCGGAGCTGAACTTCCAAAATCTGCCGAAAGTCCTGCACGAAATTTTTGGCGTCGCGTTTACGGCGGCGGTCGTGATTCATTTGTGGAGCAATCGTCGCCGACTCGTCGCGTTGACAAAAAAAATCACGCCGCGAAAATTTTTCGGCGTGACGATTGACTTTGCGCTGACAATCTGCGCGGCGGTCATTGCGGCAAGCGGCGTGTGCATGTCGAATTATTTGTTCGCGGAGGCGGCGAGTTTCGAGCTTCGGCGCAACATGACGATACATCAACTGCACGTCGCGTTGCCGTATGTCGCGATGATTTTAATCGGCGTGCACGTCGGACTGCATTGGCGGGAGTTGCGACAAAAACTTTTCCGGCGGCACGAAAAAATTTTCGTCGCGCTGTTCGGAGTGCTGTCGATAATCGGCGCGGCAGGCTTGAGCTTGAATCGCGTCGGTGACCGAATCTTAATGAAACACATCTTCGCGACGCCCGCCACGGAATTTCCTGCGGCACTGTTCGCGCTGATGATTGTCGGCGGAGTGATTCTGTTCGCGCTGATAACCGTTTTGTTGGACAAAAAATTTTCGGGAGCTTAATGTATTTGCCGAAAAAAAATTCCCCGCCGCTCATTGCGAGTGGCAGGGAGTTTTTTTATTGGTCGTCGTCAATCTGACAATCTTTCCAATCTTGAAGCACGCGGTTAACGATTTTTTGAGTTGCATTTTTATGCGTCTCGTAAATTCTTTTGGCGACTGCTTGCCGTTTCGCCGACAAAGGATCCACGCCCGACATTAAATCGTCCAGATATCGCTCGACGTCTTCCCAACTGCGCGCGACATACATTGCGTTGAACATGTCTTCGTATTCGGACAACGGGTCAGCGTTCGGAAATTCGCAGTAGATAATCGGTCTTTCCGTGAGGAACAGCACAATCAGCATTGACGAATAATCCGCGAGAAATATGTCCGTTTCCTTGATGTTGTCGTCAATTTCGGTAACGGAAGTGTCGTAGATGTTGACGAAATTATTTTGCAGACGTTCTTGATATTCGGCGAGATCTTCTTCGGTCATCAAGCCTTTTTGCACGAAACTCCTGAAGGCAAGTTTGTGCGGACGTATGCTCAAGTGTATTTTATTTTCGTAACGTTTGCGCAAAGCGGGGAATTTGTCTTTGTACTCAAAGAAATGACTGCCGCCGGTTATTCCGCTGTAACTCCAGCGCGGCGTCCATAAGATTCGCGTAGCCGAACTTTTCGTGGCGGGCATTTTGTAATACCTTTCCAGAATCGGATAGCCCAGAAATTCAAACTTGGAATAACGCAACTGAATATTTTCCCTGAATCGCGCCAAAAACTCCGCTCTGACGGTTTCAGCTGAACAGAAACAAAAGTAAACATAATTGTAAAAATCCGGGTGTTCTTCCAACAGTCTGTTAAGAAAATTATGCGTCAGATTCGCGCCGTAAGTTATGTGGCATATTTTTGCGAATTGAACGATGTCGTGATAGTGACAGCCGCTGATGGGCAAGTGATAGTCGTATGGGTTGCTGATGAACACGTAATCCGGACGCAACGTTTCAAGACCGGCGAGCGCAAAATCTTGGTAAATCGTAACGCCGGGATATTTTTTGAAGAAATAATCGAACACCGCGTCGCTGTTTAAACCTTCTTTGTTGCCCGTGAGGACGAGGAAAGTTTCCGTATCGTCTCTGTTCCGCAACGCTTCGTAAATGGTTAGCATTTTGTCGTGAGCCGTGGCGTTGGAGTTCCAAATAAACACGACGCGCATTTTTCTTTTTTTGTGTCGCCACTTGCTCTGCATCGACAAGTAATAAGCCGCCAAATCGTAATCCGAATAGCTTATGCGCGTGTAAAAATTTGAGAACACGCCTCGGATATCCAAGCAAAATTCTTGCGATAACAAATGCTTATTGAACGGCAACGTCAGTTCTTGCGGCTTGATGAATTGCAAAATTGCCAATACAGCAAGTTCGCGTTCGTCTGTATCTATGTGGTCATTGTACCGGCGCAACAATTCTTTGACGCAACGTTTAGCCATTGAACGCAACGCAGGGTCTTCGATATGAATCGGCAGGAGCGCAAGATATTCGCCGTACCACGGCTTTTCGGAGGCGAATTGTAAATCGTCGACCTTGATTTTAAGCAGACGATTCGCCATAGCCTTTTTCTTTTGGAAAATCACCGTTTCGGGATGGATTCTCTTGAAAAATTCCAATTCGACTTGCAACGAGTCGTCGGCTTCATCGACGGTTTGCGAGTTTGCGAAAAATTTTTCGAGTTTTTCGGCCGTTTCCTGCGGATTCAACGTCAACAGCATCGGGCAATTGTATTCCGCGAAAGGTTCCGTATCCGTGCAAATTATTCCCGCGCACTGTCTGAAGGTGGACTTCAACAGCTTTTTCTTTATGCCGAAGCCCACGCCTTGATCGACGACCGCCAAATAGCCCGGTTTGAACGGCTCCTCGTAAAACAATCCGTGACAAGTCCAACCTTCGGGCGGCGGCTCAAACCACGTACAGCCGCTTGCCTTCACGACTTCTTCCGCTGAAAAATTCGGTTCGGGCGGCAAATTTTCGATTTCCAATACGCGTGCAGGAATTTCGTCGCGTGCCTTGATGTAGACGTATTCTCGTAAGTTGCCCTCGAATGCGCGAACGAAACCGAATTCCGCCGCGTGCTCGTCCAACCAAATTTTAACGGCAGGTTCAACGGCGTTTCTTATCCAAACCGCCAAGCCGTAGCCGTGCAAACCCTATCCGGGAATTTCCGCGTATTTCTGACCGTCTTTGAGTTGCCAAGTCTTTCCGTTGAATTCGACTTGAATTTGCGACGCGTCGGGATCAATTTTCGTTGCGTCAATTTCCTCGAATCGCCGCTTGAATCTTTTAAGTTGCGCGGCGACAGTTCTGTATGCATCAATCGCGAAGTTCAAGTTCAAAAAAATTCCGTCCTCAAGGGCGGCTCGCACCATAGCCAACCAACTGCGCGCCGCGTCGACGTAAAGATATCCTCCGCAATGAAGTTGCTTGAGTTTGTCGGCAGGCAACCGTCCGTTCAAATTCGGCGTGATTCCGTTCGGCAGGAATTTCTTTTATGTCGAACAGCGGCGTCGGTAATACGGATTAAAGGTTTGTCAAAAATTGAAGCCGTGACCTGCGATAAAATCCGTGATATACTTTGCGCGAAATTTTGATTGGAGGTCGTGATTGAATGGACGCAAAAATTTTACGCGGAATGCTTTTGGGCTTGGCGGTCGGCGACGCGTTGGGAGTTCCCGTCGAATTTGAATCGCGCAGTCGGCTGAAGTCGGAGCCCGTCGTCGGAATGCGCGGCGGCGGCTCATGGGGGCAACCTGCGGGCACGTGGTCGGACGACACCAGCTTGACAATCGCGGCAATGGAAAGTATTTCGCGGCGCGGCACGATTGACTTTCAAGACATTATGGAAAATTTTTTGAACTGGTACGAGCACGACGCCTTCACCGCCACGGGCGAACGTTTCGACATTGGCAACACCACGCGCAGTGCAATCGTCCGTTACTCGCGAAAACTTTTGCCGCCGACGAAATGCGGCGCGACCGAAAGCACTTCCAACGGCAACGGCTCCTTGATGCGAATCCTGCCCGCGACGACGTATCTGTTCGCCACGCGCGGCACAATCGGCGGCGACGAACTTCACATGATTCACGAATTCAGCGCGCTCACTCACGCCCACGCCGTCAGCAAAATCGCCTGCGGAATTTATTCGCTCATTGCCGCGCAGATTTTAATCGGGAAAAATTTTTTGGAAGCGTTCGCAGTCGGCATGAGCGACGCCAAAAAATTTTACGGCATGGACGACGACTTTAGGCACTTCACGCGTCTGTGCGACGAAAATTTTGCCGCGTTGCCCGAAAGTGAAATTGAATCGTCGGGCTACGTCGTCCACACACTTGAAGCCGCCGTATGGTGCCTGCTGAACACCGCCGATTATAAAACGCTCGCGCTCAAGGCGGTCAATCTCGGCGGCGACACGGATACGACTGCGGCAGTTGCGGGCGGACTTGCGGGCATGATTTACGGCGTCGACTCAATCCCCGTTGAGTGGCTCGACACGCTCAAGCGGCGCGACTATCTCGAAAAAATTTGCGATGACTTTGCCGCCGAAATCAGCGATATTGCTTGAGGCCGCACATGGATGTGCGGCCATGGTCGCCGCCGTTAGAAAACGTGATGTTTTCGTAGGCGGCGCGGCTTTCTTTTGCTACTTTTCTTTCGCCGCCGAAAGAAAAGTAGATTAATCAAATAAAATTAAATTAAACGTTACGGACGGCTAATCGTCGAAAAAAAAATCCCCCGACGAATCGAGGGATTTTTTCAGTTTGAAGTCGCATTGCCTCACAAAATCCTGCGTGCGCCAATGTAGCGGGAACTGTAATAAGCTTGGCTCAACGAGCTGATTGTCACGCCTTGGCTGGAGCTGGCGTGTATGAAATTACCGTCGCCGACGTAAATGCCGACATGCGACGCGCCGTAAGTGTAAGTGCTGAAGAAGACCAAATCGCCCGGCACGAGTTCGGCGGTTGAAACGGGAGTTCCAACCTCGAATTGGACATCGGCAGTGCGCGGCAATGATACGCCCGCATTCGCGAAGACGTATTGCACGTAGCCCGAACAGTCAAAGCCGTAAGGACTGGTGCCGCCGAAAACGTAGGGCACGCCGATATAATCCATCGACGCCGTTACAATCCGCCCCGCAAGGTAGCTTGCAACCGTGGTGACGTCGGGCATGTCTTTGCCCAAAAGTGCCGAGTAAGTTGCCGGACCGATAAGCCCGTCCGCCTTGATGCCTTGGGATTTTTGGAAGTCTTTGACGGCTTCAGCCATTGCCGGTCCGAAGGCACCGTCAGCCATCACGTCGTAACCGAGCATGACGAGTTTGTCTTGAAGTTCGGCAATCTCCGTGCCTTGGTCACCGACTCTGAATTGTCCTGCGGCGTAGCTCGTGGAAACGCTGATCGATAACAAAAACACTACCACCATTAACGCTCGCAAAAATCTCAACAAAATCATCCACTTCCTTTCAAAGAAATCTAATGGAATTATAATGTGTCGGCGTGATTAATGCATGAATTCCGACGTGGAAATTTTCGGTTTGAACGTTGAAAACGCCGCCGCGAAAAATTTTTCGGCAGCGACGTTTTCGGTCGACAGGCAGTCAATAAGCCGGATTCTGTGTAACGGCAATCATTTATCTTGCTTGAACGTCGCCGCTCAAGTCTAAGCAACTTACCCGAAAGGTCAGCGAGCAACCTCAACCCTTTCCTATTTAGTTTTGCTCCGCGTGAGGTTTGTCAGCCCGAACGGTTACCCGTCCGTCGGTAGGCTCTTACCCTGCCTTT
>JADEZP010000026.1 GCA_015206805.1 Quinella sp. 1Q7
TCGGGAATTTGGAAGTAGCTGTACATCGAATCCGTGCTTAAGTCGAAGGCGTCGTGAGCTTTTTAAACGCGCTCCAACGCGGGAATTCGATAATCCTCGTTCATGCGGTATTCGCTCAAGCCGACGTATTGACCGTCGTCGATGCCGCCTCTGTCGCCTGGAATTTCCGCAGGATCTTTCGGGTCGCGGGTGTATTTTGTCCAATAATCACTTAACGGCTTATTTTCCGGATTGCCGAAGAAGTTGGTAACCTTGTCTTTTAGCTCGTCGTTTGCGTCAACGTCTCTGGCAGTCAAAACTTCAGGCGACGTGACGGGCTTGGTTAAGATGTTGCCGTTTCTGTCAACGATGATGTAATTTTCGGGATGCGTTTCGTCGCCGCTGACCTTCATGTAATATTCCGTCGCGTTGTCCTCGTTGATGTATCTGACGACATTGATTTTATTGACTTCGTCGTAGAAATTGATTTGGCGGTATGTGTTCATCAACTGTGCGGTGTCTTTAAGTTTCAAATCGGTTTTGAGGCTGAAATATTTGATGCCTTCGCGCACGAACATTTCCATATGTTGCGGCTTGTATTGAGCGTTGTAAAGTTTTTCCTGCAAATCTTTGCCGATAACCCACGTGTCTTTCCACGTATTGCCGGGGTTAGAGGCGTTTTGGGCGTTCCAGAAGACAACCGCATCATCCAAACTGCCGGTAGTGATGCTGTCGTCCAACGGCTTCACGCAAATAACGTTACCTTCGCCATTGAGATTCCAGCCCAAATCGGTTTTGAGGTCGTACAGGCAAACAAACGGGGTATGCTCATTCCAGCGGATTTTGATATGCGGCAACTTCTGCTTGGCGATATATTTAGGCGTAGTATCGTCGAGCATGACTTTGACATATTTGTCGTCCTTTGGCGCAACGCCGGGGTCGGGATCGGTATCTTTCAAGTCAGCGGTTGCGACGGGAATTGTTACGGCGGTGAAGTTGCCGTATTTGCCGTAATAGCTGTCTTTCTCGTCGGGGAACTTAATCATCGAAACTTGAGATTCGGCAATCCCCGCGAACTTCGCGTAGTTTTCCTTGGTGTAGGTGCTGTTGATATGGTCGGCGGTAATTTGGAAGTATTCGGCAAGCGTCGTGCAGTTTGCGTAAAGTTCCTTCGGGAAGCTGATAACGGGATATTCGGGGACTACAAAATTTTCGTAGTATTGAATCGTGCCGTTATTCGCTTCGGTAACTTCTTTGTAGCCGCTGTTGGCACTGCGAATGTCCTCCAATGTCAAAAGGTCTTCCATATGGGCGTAAATCGTGTTGCCGTAGCCGTCGGTGAGCTCGGTGTAATTGCCGCGAAACTCCGTCATGTCGTTGAAGCCGTCCCAAAGGTAAATCGGCTGTCTGTTGGTCATATCGTCGCTCGTCAAAGACTGCAGGAAACATTTCGCAATGACAAAGCCCGTCAACTTGTGCCCGTTGCCGTGAATGACTACGGGGCTTTCGGGCATGTAAAATATCGAATTCAAGTCTTCGTTGAGGTTTATGACGACGGGTTGCGAATGACGTTTGCGAACGCCGTTTTCGTCCACGGCATAATCTCTGGTTTCGGGTCCCGTGTAGAAAAACACATACGGTCGGAATTCATAAGGATCGGTTTTGCCGACGTTGGTTTTGTTGAAGTTCAAAACAATTTGCCGTGTGGTGTTATATTGCGGCGTTTTTCCGGGGTAAGGATTTTTCATGGGCTCGCTCTCGATTCGCACCCAAAGAGGATCGTAACCGCCTTTCTTGGCAGGGCGCGTTTCCCATGCGTCGTCGATTTTCACGTTGTAATGAATTCGTTTGTCGTCGCCGTGACCGAGACCCCAGCTGTTGCCGCCTTCAACGTGTTTATATTTCTGACCGCTCACCGCTTGACCGAGATCCCAGTCCGATTGGAAGGGGTAATCAACTTCTGCTTGAAAGTCGAGGTTAGCGAATCAACTTCATTTTCGGAATAAAATTGTCCGCCGTTCGCCTCGGTAGGTTGACCGCCGTCACGACTCATTCTGGCAGTCGAGACGGTGATATTTTCGGTGCGGTAGGGATTGTTGTCTTTGTAGTCGATACCTGTATTGTCGGCTGTGGTGCCCGCCATGTAATGGTTCCATTTGCCGCCCGAAACGGATAAGCCCGTCGTCGTTTCTTTGAATTTGTTGGTGTATTCCCAGTTGTCGATAACCATTGTGCGTTCAAGCTGTTGCATGGGCTCAATCAAGCCTTTGTAATGCGGCTTCAACAGCACGACTGCGCGAACGGGCGCGTCCATCGGGTCAAACCAGCCCGGCATAAAGAAGTGGCGAATCTTTTCGTCGAGATTAACGACGTAATACATCGGACCGTAAACGTCGTTTTTGCCGTCGACGATTTTATACTTGAGCTCGATTTTGCCGGTGACTTTTTTGTCGGCTTCGGCGGTGGAATTGTTCCAGCCGTCAATCGCGCTGACGGTGTCCGTCGTATTGGAGGCAGTGTTTACGGTCGTGGAGTCCTCCAAATTTTCGCGCGTGTATTGTTCGACGACGGCACGACCTTCCTTGAGCGTGTCGGCAATGTCTTCGATTTTGTGATAGTTGCGCAAATCGCCGTTCGTGCCGATATTTGAGAACGCGTCCTTGTAGTCGTCGAAGTCTTCGAGCACTTTGTTGGGCGCAAGAGATATGACCAGATAATTGTTGAAGTCCTCCGTCTTGACAAGAGTTTGTGCGCCCGCCAGTGCCGCCGCGTCCGCCGCATTTTGCAGCCGCGACACGTTCAGATAGTACCAGCCGAGGTCAAGCCCGACGCCGACGAATAAAAACATCAGCGGAATCAGCAGGGCATACAAAATCATTACTTGTCCGTGTTGTTTAATGCGTTTGAACTTCATAACAGCACGCCCCTTTCTGAAGTGATAAAGCAAATTATAGCCGCTATCACAAATTTTTCAATGACACGCACGATTTATAATGATTATCCAATAAAAGCATACCGCGACGAAAAATCGATGTGACGTTGCATCCAACTGACGTGCTCAATCGTCCGACGCCCGTAAGCAATTGCCGCGCTTGAACGTTGCGCAAAAAAAATCCCGCCGAATGTTCGACGGGCTGAATTATTTTCGCGCGGGCTTTAGTCGTTTCATGTGCCAAACGTAAGCCGCGACGAGGACAATCGCCGTAAGTAGCCAACTTATCGGATAGACAGCCATAAGCGTCGCGTAGGTCGGGATTTTCGCGAACGCCGTAAAAACCCACGTCACGCGCACGCCGCATACGCAAATCAACGTTATTACGGCGGGCGTCAGCGAAATTCCGTAGCCGCGCATTGCGCCCGATAAGCCCTCCATTGCGACGTTAATCATTTCGGGCGCGACGATGTACCACAGCCGAATCACGCCAAGCCGTATGACTTCGGGGTCGCTGTTGAACAGGCTCAACACCGGTTCGGCGAAGAACAATATCACGAAGCACAGCGTCTGCATGAACGCCGCGCTCAAGCCCATTGCAACCCACGTCGCACGCTTGCAACGGAGCAAATTTCCCGCGCCGTAGTTTTGCCCGACGAAGGTCGTTGCCGCCTGTCCGAAGCCGTTGACGACGCAGAAAACGTTTATTTCGATTGTGAACGCCGCCGCCGATGCCGCCATTGCGTCCGCGCCGAGTGAGTTTATCGCCGCTTGAATCAGCAAATTCGACAGGGAGAAAACCATTCCTTGCACGCCCGCAGGTAAGCCGATTCGCACAATCTCGAACAGCTCGTCGCGGTCGATAATCAGCACGTTCAGGTGGAGTTTTATGACGCCGTCGGCTGTAAGCAGTGCGTGGAACAAAATTATCGCGCTGACGACGTTGGCAATGACGGTTGCCGCCGCGACGCCCGCAATTCCCCAATCGAACTTCAACACGAACAGCAAGTTCAGCACGATGTTTACGCCGCTTGCCGCCGCCAATGCGATTAACGGCGTGCGCGTGTCGCCCTTACTGCGGAAAATCGCCGCCTCGAAATTGTACAGGCTCATTGCGGGCAATCCGAGCAAAAATATTCGCAGGTATGTTTCCGCCATTCCGACGACGAGTTCGGGCACTTCCAGCAGATAGAAAATCGGCGCGACCAAAAATTCTCCGACGACGCAGAAAAAAATTCCCGCCGCAATCGACAGGACAAACGCCGTGCTCACCGCCGAATGTGCGCGGTCAAATCGTTTCGCGCCGATGTTTTGGGCAATGACGACGTTCGCGCCCAGACTCAAGCCCATAAGCAGGCTGACGATTAATCCGACCATCGAAATGTTGTTGCCGACAGCCGCCATTGCGTGTTTGCCGACGAATTTGCCGAGCGTCACGACGTCCGCCGCGTTCAGCAGCTGTTGCATTACGCCCGTCAGTGCCAGCGGCAACGCGAACAAAATTATCTTGTCCCACAGCGTGCCGCGCAGCATGTCAATATCGCGTGTGTTCAAAAAAAATCCTCCAAACGTTTAAGCGAACAAATTCGGTTGCTCAATTTGTGGAGTGTCGGGCTTGAGCGTGAAATAAATTTCTTCCTTGAAGTTGGTGCCGCAAAGTCGATCAAAATTCCCGGCAAGCATATCGATTGTCTTCAGGCAAGTCCCCGTGTCGAAGCCGGTTTTCATGTAAAAATCGTCGTCAATCTTGAAGTCTGTCGGCTCGACGGAAAATTTTTTGCGGACGTTTTCCATCTGCACGGCGCGGCGGAAATTATACGGGTCAAGCGCGTAAAGTTGCCGCACGACTTCGCGCACGATGTGATTCCAATGCTGAATTTTAATTTCCGTGCCGGATATGGTGAGCGTCGCGGGCTTACTGTTCTTGAGCGCGGCGAAGTCCGAATCGAGCGTGACAATTTCGTCCGCAGGCAACGAAGGTGTATTGAACTCTTCGGGCAACGTCCAGATTTTGACAGCCTCCGCCGCCAATTTTTTTGCGCGAATTTGAATCTGCTTGCTCGTCCAATCGGAAAAGATGCTGACCGCCCGCGTGCAGGAAAATTTTGACTGCGCGTAACGATTTTTCTTTTTGTCGAAGCTGTCGCCGCTACTTTTGTCGGACTTGTCAACGAGCGTCATGTTGCCAAGATTGTGGAGCCAAATTTCATGCGCCGCCGAATCATTTTTCATGCGCAGATAATTTTTCCACCAATCATTCAAGCGTTGCGGCAAAATGTATTCAATGACAGCTTCCGAATAAGCCGCGAAGTCGCCCGCCCGCTCCAACGAATACAGCAGATATTTGCAAGCGTTGCCCTTCAATCGGTCGCTCAATTTGTTGCCGACAAGTTCCCGCTGAAAATCCGCGTCGTTCGGAAAAGAATATTCGCCCCTGCCGAAAGTGACGGCTTGCCAAAAAATTTTTTCGGTCAAGGTTGCGGCTTTGTCCAAGCGGGCAAGTACGTTGCCTGCGAATTGTTGCGTTATGCCGTTGTGCTTGCAGACTTTGGCGCGAACGACAAGCGATATGAGCGCGTCGACAAATTTTATGAAAGTCGCCTCGTCGAAATGTTTACGGTCGTAACGGTCGGTCAAATACATCAGCACAATCGGAGCATTGGCGGCGTCGAGCAGATAAACCAGCTCATAAAATTTTTTGTCGAGCGCGGACAGCTTGTCGAATTCGGTATCGTCGTTGAAGATAAGTCGGCGGAAAAATTTCGCGTAACGCAACATGTCGGCAAGGCACGTTTCGGCGGCGTCGTCGGAAAAATTCGCGGCGAAATATTTCTTGAACGCGTCGTAAAGATTCCGTTTGTTAAGCTGTTGCTTTTGAGTTTCCATGACGGCGTTGGATTTGCGCTTGGCGATTAAATATTGCTTGATGAAATTTTCCACGTTGTCCGACGGGCGGAGCAAGTCCTCAATCTTGAGCCAATAAGTTTTGTAAAGTTCCTCCTGCCGAGCGTAATCGAGCGGCATAAGCAAAGAATTCCGTATCAAGTCCGCCGGCGACAGGTCGAGCCCCGTGGAGTTGAGCGACTCAAAAATTTCCTGCGGATTTTCGTCTTCGAGCAATATGCTCACGACGTTTAACTTGCATATCGCGTTGAAAAAATCTTTCGGCTTGAAATTCGAGTCGGAAATTTTTTTGCGGAAGAAACAATAGTTGCCGTACATGGCGGAAGATTTTTCCTGCGCGGCGAAATTTTTTTCGTCGAAGGCGGCGTCGCTCATGAGCTTATCAAAAGTCGCGTTGTCGTATTCCGTCGGGCGCAATTTGCATTTGCCCTTGAGTTCGCCTCTGGAGTGTTTGATAAACGTCGAGCGGATGTCCTCGCGCAAGTCGTCGTCGTCCTCCAAATCGTACAACACCTTCGCAATCAGGATGATACTCGTGATTCGCTGCTGCCCGTCAATGATGATGAGTTCGCGGAAAATATCTGCGCCGACGGTCTCTTGATAAACGAACGTCCCGATAAAATGCGGCTTCTTGTTTTCGATGATGTGAACGATGTCGCCGAAAAGCTGTTCGCAATTTTCAACCTTCCAATCGTAATTGCGCTGATATACGGGAATTACGAACGTCCGCTTCTCCGAAATGAATTCGTGCAACCAAAATTTTTTTGCGTCCAACGGGCACCGACCTCCGATAAAAATTTCTGTCATTATAAAATTCGCGGCGACGGCTTGCAATATTTTCACGGCGCGGAAAAATTTTTGCGCGGCATTGTGTTTTCAGCTAACGTTCAATTATAATTGGCGCAGGAGGGAGGCGAGACCTTGATTAAAAAACTAAGCGAACTTGCGTTGCTCATTCCCGACGCCAAAATTGTCGGCGCGGACTGCGACATAAGCGGCATTGAGCACGATTCGCGCAAGGTCACGGAAAAAAATTTATTCGTGTGCATGGAAGGCGCACACGTTGACGGTCATAACTTTATCGGGCAAGCGACACAGCGCGGCGCAGTCGCCGTACTCACTGCGCGGCAAAATTTCAAGCCGCCCGAAAAAATTTCCGCGCTAATCGTCCCGGACATGCTCGGCGCGTTGGCGGTCATCGTGCCGTATTTTTATGACTACCCTGCGCGGGCAATGCGCGTCGTCGGAGTGACGGGCACCAACGGTAAGACGACGACGACTTACATGTTGCGCGAAATTTTTTTACAGGCGGGATTGCGCGTCGGATTAATCGGCACGATTCAAATTTTAATCGGCGACGAAAGTTTTCCGAATCCGAACACGACGCCCAACGTCATCGACTTGCAACACGTCTTCGCCGAAATGCGCGCCCGTAAAATTCAAATCGTCGTCATGGAAGTTTCGAGCCACGCGCTTGCCGAAAATCGAGTTGCGGGCGTCGAATTCGATACGGCGGTTTTCACGAACTTGACGCAAGATCATCTGGACTTCCACGGCACAATGGAAAACTACCTTCGCGCCAAAACCCGACTCTTCGACGCCGTGAGCCGCAACGGTCGCAAGGGCGACAAGTGCGCGGTTGTCAACGTCGACGACGCGGCGGCTGATGAAATTCTGCGCCATTGCCTGTGCCGAAAAATTTCCTACGCCGTGAAAAATTCCGCTTACCTTCGCGCCGAGAACGTGACTGTTCGCGCCGACGGAACGGAATTTCAATTAGGAATTAGGAATGATGAATTAGGAATTAATGCGGCGTTGAGCTTGTCGTTGCACGTCACGGGCATGTTCAACGTCTGCAACGTGCTTGCGGCAATTGGCGCGGCATTGGCGGAAAATATTCGTCTCGACGTTATTCAACGTGCGTTGGAAAATTTTCGGAGTGTGCCCGGCAGATTCGAGCGAATTTTTTCGGACGCGCCCTTTGCGGTGATTGTCGATTACGCTCACACGCCCGACGGTATCAAAAACGTTCTGCAGACTGCGCGACAAATTGCCACGGGAAAAATTTTGACGGTGTTCGGCTGCGGCGGAGACCGCGACAATCGCAAACGCCCGATTATGGGCAAACTTGCCGCCGAACTTTCGGACGTCGTCATTGCCACCAGCGACAATCCGCGCACCGAAAATCCCGAAAAAATTTTGGACGACGTGGAAGTCGGTATCCGCGAAGCTGTCGGCACCAAAACTTACGAACGCATTGCCGACAGACGCGCCGCGATTTTCAGGGCGATTGAACTTGCCGACGCGGGCGATGTCGTTTTGATTCTCGGCAAAGGTCACGAAAACTATCAGATACTCAACAGCGGCACGATTCACTTTGACGACCGCGAAGTTGCCCGCGAAGCGATAACGGAGGTTACAACCCATGAATAAATTGACATTGGCTGAAGTTGCACTTGTTACGGGCGCGGAGACAAATTCCGACGCCGAAATTTTTTTTGAGGACGTGACGACCGACAGCCGCAAAGTCACGGACGGAGCATTGTTCGTCGCGCTCAAGGGCGAACATTTCAACGGAGAAGACTTCGCGGCGGAGGCACTGCATAAGGGCGCGGCGGCAGTTTTGGTCAGCAAATCGGCGCAAAATATTTCGGGCGGCGTCGTGCTCAAAGTCGACGATACGCTTGCCGCTTACCGCCAAATTGCCGGCGCGTGGCGCAACCGATTCGACATTCCCGTTATCGCAGTCACGGGCTCAAACGGCAAAACTACCACCAAAGATTTGACTGCCGCCGCACTTAGCGGGCTCGGTCACGTGCAAAAAACTTCGGGCAACTTCAACAACGAAGTCGGCGTCCCTATGACTTTGCTTGAACTCAACGACAAACATAATGCCGCCGTCGTCGAAATCGGTATGCGCGGGCTCGGACAGATCGAAACGCTTGCAAAGGTCGTGCGCCCGACAATCGGTATCGTCACGAACGTCAGCGAAGCTCATATCGAATTGCTCGGCTCAATCGAAAACATTGCCCGCGCGAAGGGCGAACTTGTCGAATCGATTAAGGACGGCGGCACAATTATTTTGAACGCGGACAATCCGCATACGGCGGGCATGAAAAATCTTGCGGGCGCGGGCGTCAACGTCGTCACTTACGGCTTGGAGGCTCCCGCCGACGTCAACGCGAAAAATATTTTAATCGGCAGCGTGTCGACGGAATTCACGTTGAGTTGTCGCGGCGAAGACTTCGACTTTGAAATTCCGATGCTCGGTCGCCACAACGTCTCCAATTCGCTTGCGGCAATCGCGGCGGGCTTGACGTTGGGCTTGAGCGTCGAGGATATTCAGCGCGGCGTATCAAGCTTGACGACGACGAAAATGCGTTTCGAGGTCATTCGGCGCGACGGGCTTACGATTGTCAACGACGCTTACAACGCAAGCCCCGCGTCAATGCGCGTTGCGATTAAGACGACGTCCGAAATTTACAGCGGGCGGCTTATCGCGGTGCTCGGCGACATGATGGAACTCGGAGACATTTCGGAGGCGGTGCACCGTGAAATTGGCGCGGAGCTGGTCGAAAGTCGCTTCGACACGCTGATAACGCTCGGTGAGCTCGGCAAGTTTATTGCGGTCGGCGCACGCGACGCGGGCTTGAAAAACGTTTACACCTTCGACACGCACGAAGACGCCGCAAAAAAAATTCTTGAGCTTGTCCGCGACGGCGACACGATTCTGTTCAAGGCGTCGCACGTCATGCACATGGAAAAAATCATTGAGCTCATCTAAGGAGACAACTTGTTAATGGAAAATCTTTTAATGGCGGGCGCGTTTGCAATGGGCGTCGTGCTTTTGATTGCGCCGACGTGCATTCCGATTCTGCACCGCCTCAAGTTCGGGCAAAGCATTCGCGCCGAAGGTCCCAAAAGTCATCAAGTCAAAAGCGGCACGCCGACAATGGGCGGAATTTTTTTAATCGCGGGCATCGTCGCCGCAACGCTGACTTTCGCGCAGTGGAACGCCGAAATTTTTCTTGCGCTGTTCATTTTGCTGGGACATTTCATATTGGGATTCATCGACGATTATTTGAAGGTCGTGCGCAAACACAATCAGGGACTGCTTGCCCGTTACAAACTCGCGGGACAAATTTTAATCGTCGTCGTGACGACGCTCGTGGCAAGCGAACTTTTAATCGACTTCAGCACGGCGGTATGGTTGCCAATCGTCGACGTAACGTTTGAGCTCGGCAAAGCGTATCTGGTGTTTATGCTGTTCGTAATGGTCGGCGCGTCCAATGCCGTAAATTTGACGGACGGACTCGACGGACTTGCGTCGGGTTGCATGGCGATTGCGGCAAGCTGTTACGCGGTGATATGTTTGCTGACGGGGCACGCGGAGCTTGCAATTTTCTGCGCGGCGACGGTCGGGGCGTGTATCGGATTTTTACGCTTCAACTTCCACCCCGCGAAAGTTTTCATGGGCGACACGGGCTCACTTGCCTTGGGCGGAGCATTCGCGGCAGTCGGAATTCTGTCGCACACGGAAGTTTTGCTTGCGGTCGTCGGATTCGTCTTCGTCTGCGAAGCGTTGTCCGTGATTTTGCAGGTCATATCGTTCCAGACGACGGGCAGGCGAATTTTCCGCATGAGCCCGTTGCATCATCACTTCGAGCTGGGCGGCTGGTCTGAAGTCAAAGTCGTGTTCGTCTTCTGGACGGTCGGATTGATTTTCGGCGTCATCGGGCTGTTGATGTTGAACTAGGTGTCAGGGGTCAGGGGTCAGGGGTCAGGGTTTTTTGGCGGCGAAGCCGCAACTAGTCCCTAGTCCCTAACTCCTAGTCCCTACTAAGGAGTCTTTGCAATGAACTTGGCAGATAAAAACGTTTTGGTTATCGGCGCGGCACGGAGCGGCATTGCGGCGGCGAAAGTCGCTAAAAAATTCGGCGCGTCCGTCACACTTAGCGACGCCAAAGAAAATCTCGACGTGCAAATTTCGGGCGTGACAATTCGGCTCGGCAAGCAAACTGACGAACTTTTGCGCGGCGTCGACTTGATAATCGTGTCGCCCGCCGTGCCGCTGAAGATACCGTTGCTCAAGTCGGCGGCGTCACAAGGCATTCCGATTATCAGCGAAGTTGAGCTTGCCTTTGAGCTGGCGAAGTCGCCGATTTGCGCGGTGACGGGTACCAACGGTAAGACGACGACGGTCACGCTACTCGGACTGCTGCTTGCTACGGCGTTCGATAAAGTCGGCGTCGGCGGGAATATCGGCGTGCCCTTGAGCGAAGTCGCGCTTGAAGTCGGCGCGGGCGGCTGTATCGCGGCGGAAATTTCCAGCTACCAAATGGAGGCGACGAAAAATTTTCGCCCGCACATTTCCGCGATATTGAACGTCACGCCCGACCATCTCAAGCGTCACGGCTCAATGGAAGTTTATCGGCGCATGAAGGAGAAAATTTTTTCGCAACAGACCGCCGAAGATTTCCTCGTGCTGAATTACGACGACGCACTTACCCGCGACATGATTAATCGCGCCGCGTGCAAGGTCGTTTACTTCAGCCGGCAACGTGAGCTTGCGGAGGGCGCGTTCGTGCAAAATAATCGGCTCGTCATAAAATTCGGCGGCACCCGTCACGAACTTTGCACCGTCGACGAACTCGGCATAAAGGGCGGTCACAACGTCGAGAATGCTCTTGCCGCGTCTATGATGGCGTTTTTGGCGGGCGCGACCGTTGACGGTATCTGCGGAGTGCTCAAGACGTTTCAAGGCGTCGAACATCGCATCGAATTTGTCCGCGAACTCGGCGGCGTCAAATATTACAACGACTCCAAGGCGACCAATACCGATTCGGCGATTAAAGCCCTTGAAACTTTCGCGGGACACATCGTCTTGATTGCGGGCGGCGACGATAAGGGCACCGACCTTAGCGACTTCCTGAAACTCGTCAAGGAGCGCGTTGACTGCATGATTCTTGTCGGGGACGCGGCGGCGCGATTCAAATCGTGCGCCCTTGCAAGCGGCTATCCCGCCGAAAAAATTCTTGAGGCGGGCTACTCCATGCAACGGGCTGTCGAGCTTGCGCGGGAAATTGCACGTCCGCCGCAAGTTGTGTTGCTAAGTCCCGCTTGCGCGAGCTTCGACATGTACAGCGACTTCGAGGAGCGCGGGCGCGACTTCAAGAGGATAATCAACGAATCATGAACATAATCGTATCGGGCGGCGGCACGGGCGGACATATTTACCCCGCGCTGACGCTCATTGACGCAATCAAACGCAAACGCGGCGACGCCGAATTTTTGTACGTCGGCACGCAAAAAGGCTTGGAGTCGGATATTGTCCCGAAGGCGGGCATAAATTTTACCGCGCTCAATCTGGAAGGCGGCTTCGAGCGACATTTCACGCTTGCGAACATTTCACGCGCCGCCAACGCCATAATGAGCATAAAACGCGCGTCGGATATTGTCCGCGACTTCAAGCCCGATGCGGTCGTCGGCACGGGCGGTTACGTTTGCGGACCGATTCTCCTTGCCGCAAGCTTGATGAAGATTCCCACGCTGATTCAGGAGCAAAATGCCGTCGCGGGCGTCACGAACAAAATTTTGTCCAAATTCGTCGACAGGATAGCTGTCGGCACACGCGACGCACTGAAAAATTTCCCGCCCGACAAAACGACTTACACCGGCAACCCGATTCGTGCACAGGTGCTTGCCGCCAAAAAGTCCGACGGTCTCAAGCAATACGGCTTCACGGACGACAAGCCGATTGTTTTGATTTCGGGCGGCTCACGCGGCGCACGCTCAATCAACGACGCAATGATCGGCGTGCTGACGACGACGGCAACCAAAAATTCCGCGCAATTCCTCCACGTCACGGGCAAGGGCGAATTCGACTCCGTCACCCGAAAACTGCGCGAGGCGGGCTTGAACGTCGACGACATGCCGAACGTGCGAGTGGTGCCGTATCTTTACGACATGCCGACGGCAATGGCAATGGCTGACCTTGCAATTTTCCGTGCGGGCGCGACTGGGCTTGCGGAACTGACGGCACGCGGCGTCCCCGCGATTTTGGTGCCGTATCCGTTCGCGGCGGAAAATCATCAAGAATTCAACGCACGTTCACTTGTCGAGGCGGGCGCGGCGCGTATGATACTCAATCGCGACTTGACGGCTCAAATTTTATCGGCGACGCTGGACGAACTTTTATCCGCACCCGACGAGCTCAAGCGCATGGCTCAAGCAAGTTTGTCGCTGGGCAAACCGAACGCCGCCGACGAAATTGCCGACATCATATTGAGTTTGACTTAAACGGAGGAATTCATCATGGCGAACGAAGTTACCGTTGAAATTAAATTGGACGCCGAACTTAAGGCGGAAGCCGAAAAACTTTACCAACGAATCGGCTTGACATTGGAAGAGGCGATACCTTACCTAGTTAAGTACAACGTCGAGCAGGACACCAAACCGTTTGACATTCCCGACGAAGACGACGCGGAACCTGTCACGGAAACAAGAACGTCGGCATACGGCGCGTTGGCGAAGTATGCAAATCCGGCAATGCATCCGTTTGAAGACGGCGCATGGGAAAGGGCTGCGGTGGAACGATATGTCAGAAGTCTGGGTTGATACAAACGTCGTCTTGCGTTACCTTTTGCGCACGTTTTACGGAATTGACAGGCGCGACATTGCGGAGCAACTCCTAATCGTCTTGAAGTGGGTTACAATGGAACGCAAAGCGATTATGATTCGTGCGTGCAAAATTTTTTCCGATACAAAGCTTGACTTCGTCGACTGCGTACTTGCCGCGTATCATGAATTGGAAAACGTCGCGGTCTTCACCTTCGACAAGAAACTGAACAATCAACTGAAACGGGAGGCAAATTGATTTGAAACTTGACGGCTTGAAAAGATTTCACTTCGTAGGCATCGGCGGCGTCGGAATGAGCGCGCTTGCCAAAATTTTGATTGAGCGCGGCTTTGAAGTCAGCGGCTCGGATATGAAGGACTCGGCGACGCTTGAGATGTTGCGCGGACTCGGCGCGAAAATTTTCGTCGGGCACAAGGCGAAAAATATCCTCGACGAACACAGCGACCCCGTCGTTGACGCCGTGGTTTGCTCGTCCGCAATTCCCGCCGACAATCCCGAAGTCGTCGCGGCGGGCAAGTTCAAAATTCCGAAACTCCACCGCTCCGACATCAACGCTTACCTGCTCAACGCCAAACGCGGCATTGCGGTTGCGGGCTCGCACGGCAAGACGACGACGACTTCAATGATCGGTTACGTGCTCCACAGCGCGGGCGTCGACCCGACAATCATAATCGGCGGCGAATCGACAGACCTCGGCACGGGCGCGATTTTGGGCAAAAGCAATTGGCTCGTCACGGAGGCTGACGAAAGCGACGGAACTTTTGTCACGCTCAAGCCGTCAATCGCCGTCGTCACCAATATTGAAGACGATCACCTCGACCATTACGGCACGCTTGAGAAAATCTGCGCGGCGTTCAAAGTTTTTATAAACAATCTTGACCGCGACAAGGGCGTCGCCGTCCTGTGCTACGACAATGAGAATTTGCGCACGCTTGCGAAAAAAATCGACCGCAAAATAATTTCATACGGCATTGAGCACGCGGCGGACTTCACGGCACGAAACATCCGCACGACGACGAAGGGTATCAGCTTTGAGGCGGTGCACGGCGAAAATATTTTGGGCAGAGTTCAGTTGGCGATTCACGGGCGACACAACGTCTTGAACGCGCTGGCGACAATCGCGACGGCTTTGCATGTCGGCGTGAGCTTCGCGAAAATCGCTGACGGCTTGAGCACCTTCCACGGCGCGAAACGTCGCTTCCAGACGAAAGGTCGCGCCCGAAATATTTTGGTCGTCGACGATTACGCGCACCACCCGACGGAAATTGCCGCGACGCTCAAAGCCGCCCGTGAGATTAAGCCGCGTAAGTTGGTTTGCATTTTTCAGCCGCACAGATACAGCCGCACGCAACTTTTGCTGAAGGAATTCGGCACCGCCTTCCGAGAGGCTGACGAATTGATTTTGACGGACGTTTACTCCGCCGGCGAGGAAAAAATTTCCGGCGTGAGCGGCGAATCAATCCTGCGCGAAGTTTTGCGCACGACGAATCAAGCCGTGTCGTACATTCCCCGCCGCGAAGACATTGCCGCCGCGATTAAAGACCGCCTGTCGCCCGGCGACATGGTCATCACGATGGGCGCGGGCGACATCTTCAAGACGGGCGAAGAGCTTCTGGAAATGCTTCGCGACTTTAGCGGGCGCAAAGTCGTCGTCGTATGTGGCGGTCCGTCGACGGAGGCTGAAGTTTCGCGGCGCACGGGCAAGGCGATTGCCGACGCGCTCAAGTCGAAAAATTACGACGTCGAACTTATGGAGCTCAACCCGCAGACTTTTGCGCAGACAATCCGCGAAAAAAATTGCTCAATCGTCTTTAACGCGGTGCACGGTCGTTACGGCGAAGACGGCTTGATTCAAGGGACGCTCGACATGCTGAAAATTCCGTACACGGGGTCGGGCGTACTTGCCGCCGCGCTGACAATGGACAAGGTCGCGACGAAACGTTTCCTGAACGCCGTCAACCTGTCCACGCCGAAATTTGTCGTCTACCGCGAAATTGACAGGCGCGACGAACTTGCCGCCGAGATCGAAAAAACTTTCGGACTGCCCGTCGTCATTAAAGCGGATTCGCAGGGCTCAAGTATCGGCGTTACGATTGTCGAACGTGCGGAGGACATTGACGAGGCGATTGACAACGCGTTTACATTCGGCGACGAAATTTTGGTCGAGGAATTCATCAAAGGTCGCGAACTGACGGTTGCGGTCTTCGGCAACGAGGACGAGGCTCAAGCCCTGCCCGTCATTGAAATTACGACGACGACAGGTCGCTACGATTACCGCTCAAAATACACGAAGGGCTTATCGACGCACATTGTCCCCGCGCAGATTCCCGACGCCGTCACCGACGCCGTCCAAAGTCTTGCGGTCGCGGCGTTCAAGGTTTGCAAATGCGCAGGCGTCGCACGCGTCGACATCATGCTTTCCGAAGACAACGTGCCTTACGTCATCGAGGTCAATTCCGTGCCCGGAATGACGGAAACATCGCTTGTGCCCGACGCCGCCCGCGCCGCAGGTATGGACTTTGCCGCGCTGTGCGAAAAAATTTTGGCGTTGGCTGACTTTTGAGCCGCGTCGTCCATAAAAAAATCCCCTGCGATTCGTTGCGGGGGAAAATTTTTTTGCGCGGAAAATTTTTATGTCATATCTTAAAGAGCCGTTCGGTTTCGGGCGTTATCGAGTCGAAAAATTCTTTGTGGCGTTTGTACAAAATTTGATAGGATTCTAAGTAAAAAGCACCGTCCTTCCGAGCGATCTTGTCGTGCATGTAAATATAAGCGTAGTTGCGAATTTTCAAGTAGTCGTCAATGTCGAAAGATTCTCTGAAGTCGTCGAGCTTGTTTATCGCGTCGAGGGCAATGAGCGTGCGCAAACATTTGTCGCACCTGCCGCAATTTCTTTCGCCGCGCTTCAAGCAGACGTGCAAATATTTTTGAGCAATCGGCTTGTCGGCAATGAAGTTAATTTTATCGTTGCGGGTGCCTTCGCTGCCCGACGAAATAATTTTTAATTGGGAAGTTGAAAAACAATCCAATAACAACGCTTCAAAATGAGATGGATCGTTGGTCATGTTTTTGTTCAGCGTGAACGCGCGGAAACTGTAACCGCTTCCACGATAGAAAACGCGCCAAAGCTTTTGCAACGCGTAAATCGCCAGCGCGTCCATGTAAGTATGCGTGCGCAGATGGTTTTGCGGGACGACGTCTTGAAAATTCGATTCAAGCTTGAGGAGCGGCAAGTTGAGTTCTTTGGCGACGATCTCGGCGCGGGCGAAGACTTCTTGCTTGACGCGCGGAATATTTTTAAGACCGTAAACGCTGTTGATTGAGCCGTTGTTGAAAATGCAGAGGTGCGTCAAATTTCGGCACGCGTATCTTGTGTCCAGATGTTTCAGCACGGTATAAAAGCTGTCGACGCCGCAAGAGATACCGGTACCAACCCCCCCTACGCGTTTTATCGATCGGGAGCTTTTCGAGCGGCGGCGCAACGTCCGCTTGAATTTTGACGTGATAATTTCTCGGGTTACTGCGGACGAACGTTGGAATTAAAATTTCTTGAATGTTGTACAGCAACTCGTCGGTGACGGGAGCTTCGCAAATTATGTCGTGCTTGTTGCGCAGGGCGTAAGCGAGCATTCCGACCAAGGCGTAATCGGCGCGTTCGGGCGAGAAAAATTTTCCGTACTCACTGTCAACCGAAAGACGCACTTCGCGACCTTTGTCGCCGATGTCAATTTCGGTGGCAAGCGTCGACACGCCGTCTTTGTCGGAGACGTAACCTTGATGAAGCGTAATCATTTGAATACTTCCTTCCCAAAAAAATTCGGAGTCGTCGGATTGTGACGCGCGACTTCGCGAAGATTGTATCACGAAAAATTTTCGGCGTCTATTACACGGCGCGGCGGCGATTTGATACAATGGCGACAAATATTTTCGGCAACGGAGGAATTTTTATGGCACCAAGACGCAAGGCAATTCGGGCGGGAATTTTATTTATCGCGCTACTTATCGTCAGCGGCGTGGTTTTGATGTATCGCGGCAACGACGCCGTCATACTCGCCACGCAACGCAAAGACGGTATCTTAACGGCGGAGCAAGTCAAGCTGTCGTTTGATTCGGTCGGCGGACGGCTCATCAACGAGGCAGTTCGCGAAGGTCAAATCGTCACGGCGGGGCAAGTCGTCATGGAGCTCGACGCGACGGATACGAATTTGGCGATTGAAAAAATTCGGGCGCAGATTGCTCAACTCGACGCGCAAATAAATTCCACGGCGGGCAACATGAACACGAGCCTTTTCCGCGCCGATAACGACGAGCAACAATCGTTCCGCCAAATCGACAGCCAACGCGGTGCGGTCAATGCGGCACGGGCGACGCTTACCAACGCGGAAATCGACTTCAAGCGCAAGTCGGAACTTTTCTCGGTCGGAGCCATTGCAAAATCGCAACTCGACGATGCGACAATGACGCTCAACGTCGCGCGCGCGAACGTCGACACTCAGCAGCAACTGCTAAACAGACTTTTGGCGGGCACGGCTGATACGGGCGCGACGGACTCACTCAACCTGCCGACGATTCAGCAGGAGCGGGCTTCGGCGGAAAATATTCGCAACGACATCGCCGCACTTACACAGCAGAAAAAATTTCTTGAAGTCCAGCTCAAGGAGCTTGAAGTCGCAAAGTCTCGGCTGACACTTCACGCGCCCGAAGACGGAAAAATTTTGTCGATACTGCAAAAACAGGGCGAAATGGTTGCGGCGAACACGCCCGTAATTTTGCTGGAGACGCGGCGCGTCTATTACGACATCTACCTTTCGGAGGAGCAGGCGGTCAATTTGCGCGAAGGCGACGAAATAATTTGTCGGACGGTCGCGGGCGGCAAGCAGGTTCGCGGGACGATTCGATTGCTCACGCAGGCACCGGGCTTCGCGGATTTGCGGCAGTCGCGCGAAAAAGGTCAATCGGATTTGTCGGCGTTCCAAGTGCGCATTTACATCGACGAGCCCGAAAAAATTTTGGCGGGTCAAACCGTCACGGTTGAACTTTAGGTGATACTATGGGCTTTGTAAATTCTCTCAAGGACGAAACGAAATTTTTGTTCAGCGGCAAGGGCATGCCTTACGAAAAAGTTTGCCTGACTGTCGCCGCGATTATCAGCGTGTTTTTGAGCGTTCTGCTTGCGGGAAATTTCGCCAAGGACGCGCCCGTTATCGTAATCGACCTCGACAACTCCCGCTGCAGTCGCGAACTCATTATGCAAATCGACGCCTCGGAGTATATGCGCGTCAAAGCCGTTATCAACGTCGCGACGACGCCCGACGAACTTTTTTTCCGCGACGAAGCCGACGCCGTCATTTACCTGCCTGAAGGGCTCGAAAAAAATTTTTACGACGGTGACGCCGCGCCAATCGGAATTTTTTACGACAACTCGAACACCGCGCAGACTGCCGACATCAAAGCCGCAATGAATGAACTCGTCGCAATCAACAACGCAAAAATTTCGGGCGGCTCAAGCGGCGGACTTACGCTCAACGACAGGAATTTGTTCAATCCCGCCGGCTCGACCTCCAACACGCAGACGCAGGGCTTCCTGTTTTTTTTCGGGTCAATGTTTTTCGTCTTCGCGACAATCGGCATGGTGCCGCGCCTGCGACTGACAAAGCAGCTCGACAAAATTTTGCTCGACGGGACGCCGTGGGACATCGTCGGGCGCGTGATACCGTATTCGGCGTGCATGGTCGTATCGTTCTTCGTCGGATTGGCGATTTTGCGCGTGTGGGGTGATTTGGTTTTCAGCGGGCGCGTCGTCGACTTTTTGCTGATTCAAATCGTTTACGCCGTGATGCTCGGAATGTTGAGCGTCTTAATCGGTTGGACGGCGTCGAATCCCGGTATCGCCTCCAGCCGAATGATTCTGTTCATCCCCGGCGGATTTATCCTCGGCGGCGTGACAAGTCCGCTGTCGCACCTGTCGCCGTGGGTCGTGACGGCGTCGCACATCTTCCCGCTTACATGGTTGTACCACTTCACGCGCGACATAATTCAGCGCGGCGCAAGTCTGTCGCAAATCAGCTCGGAAATCGGCGCATTCATGATTTACGTCGCAATCGTCGCGATACTGTTGAGTTTGCGCTTCCATACGAAACGCAACGACCTGCTTAAATCGATTCAAGGCGAACTGGTTGAAAAATTCGACATCCCGCAATCGACCTCCGACGCGACGATTAAAAATATCCTCGTGCCGACTGACGGTTCGGGTCAAGCGTTCAAGGCATTGTTGCAGGCGATTGACATTGCCTCGGCGTGGGGCGCGCGATTGACGCTGATGATGTGCGTTAAAATCGACGACGACATTGCCGCGTTCGAGCAGGTGAGTTTGGGCGGATACATACCGTCGGAACTCAATGCCGCCGCGTGGAAATTTTTGTCGGAACTGCGGCAGGTTGTGCCCTCCGAAATTGACGTTAAAACCCGCGTCGAAGTCGGCGATCCCGCTGAAGAAATTGTCAACGCCGCGACGACGGGCAACTACGATTTGGTCGTTATGGGCACGCGCGGCTTCGGCGACATGGATGCGAATTCGACGGGCTCCGTCGCAAAGTTCGTGCAGGAAAATTGTCCCAAGCCCGTCATCTTCGCCAAGGGTATGCCCGCCGATTGGGACACCGAAAATAATTTTCGCGGCGGCGACAATTGGAAGGACTGACGCAAAAAAATTAACTCCCGCAAAATTTTTAGCGGGAGTTTTTTTATTGCGGGCGTCGCCACGTCGAAGAGACCTGCTGTTCCCCGCTTCTAAAGCGTCTTGCAGGAAAATCGGCGACGTGACAGAAATTTAACGGCGTTGAAATTTTTAACGGGCGTCTTGGATTGGGGGCGAGGCGATGAATTATCGGCGGATTTTGGTTATCGGCGACATGCACGGAAAATTTACGCGCCTGTTGTCGCTGTTCCATAAAATCAACTTCGACGAACGCAAAGACTTTTTAATCCTGCTGGGCGACTACATTGACCGCGGCGAAGAAAATATGCGCTGTTTCCGCTGGGCAATGGAAATGAGCGAAAAGCCCAACGTCATTGCTCTGCGCGGCAACCATGAACAAATGATGCTGTACTATTACGCGTTGGGCGGCACCGAAGGCTACATTTGGCTTCCGAACGGCGGCGACAAAACTAAAGCGGAGTTCGACATTTGGCGCAGCAAAGACCCGACCGCCTTCAATCGCGCGCTGGAATTCATAGACAATCGCCCGCTGTATCATCAAATGTTCGTCGACGGAGAGGAATATATTTTCGTGCACGCGGGACTTAAGCCCGGCAAATCGCTTGCCGAACAGGACGAGGAGTCTTTGCTTTGGATTCGCGAGGAATTTTACAACGGCTATCGCGGCACGGCTCACATCATCTGCGGACACACGCCCACGCCCTTCCTGAAGCGCAACTGGTATTATCCGATTCGCCTGCCGAACAAAATCACGCTCATGGATACGGGCTCCTTCATGCAGAACGGGAAAATTTCTTGCATCGACATCTTGACCGATCAAATTTGGCAGAGCGACTGACGGAGGCTTTCTTATGGAACAGCTTGGCATAAAAATTTTCGGGCTCGGAGACGGCGGCGCACGTGCCTTGAACAAAATGCTTGCGGCGGGCGTCGGCAAGGGCAAGCGCGTCGATTTTATCAGCGTCGGCAACGACGAAAACATCATGCTCACGAGCTCCACGCGCAAAAATATTTTCCTCAACCGCGACATCACGACGCTGTACAAAAATTTCGCGGACGCCTTGCAAGGTGCGCGACTGGTTTTTATCGTGACGGGTCTCGGCTCAAATGCGGCACGCGTCGCCGTCCCGATAATCACGTCCTGCGCGAAAAATATCGGCGCGGTGATTGTCGCGTTTACCTGTCGCCCGTCGGTGCTTGAAAACGTCGTGCGCAAGGCGAACGCCGATTACACGCTGAAAAATCTGCGCGGGAAGGTCGACACGCTGTTTACGTTGCCAGCCGAAAAATTGTTCGTCTTCCGAATCAAACAGGCGCAAGTTTCGCTGAATGAGCTGTTCGACGTGGCGGACGATATTTTTTGTCGCGGCGTGAAAATTTTTCTGGACATGCTCACTGACAGCGACGAAAGTCTGGTGCTGTTCAAGTGGGGCAACGCGACGTTCGGCTACGGCAGCGCGACGAATGCCCTTGACGCCGTTAAAGCCGCAGTCAATTTCCCGACACTTGCCGTCGACGACCTCCCGCACGCGTCGATAGTTTTGTTGCGCCTGACTTCCGGCAAGTCGCTCAAACTCGGCGCGATTGGTGCGGCGACGGATTTCATCAAGGCGCGGCTCAAATCCGACGCGGAAATTTTTTCGCAGGAAGACATTGACCCCGCACTTGGAGACAAAGTTTTTGCGTCGATAATTTTTTCACGGGAGGCAACGACATGATTAAGATAATTTTTTCCGACATCGACGGCACGTTTCTGCGCGACAGCAAATCGCCGCCCGACCTGCACGTCGCGGCGATTAAGTCCGTCATTGCGCGCGGGCTGAAGTTCGTGTTCGTATCGGCGAGAATGCCCGAAGCCATTTACCCGATAACCGACGCGCTGAACATTGCGCACACGCCCGTTATCAGCTACGGAGGCGGGCTTGTACTGACGGAACGCGAGGAAATTATTTTCGACAAAAAAATTTCCGCCGACGACACGCGCAACGTCTTGGCGGAGCTGAAACATTGGACGGACATCACGCCCAATTACTACACGGGACGCCGCTGGTTCGCCGAGGAAATTGACAGCCGCGTTCAAGTCGAAATGAACATTACCGGCGCGACGGCGGAGGTTGCAAGTTTCGACGGGCTGTTGCGCGAAAATATTCTGCCGAACAAAATTTTGATTATGTGTGAGCCGCCGACTTGTGCGGAAATGGAACGCGTGCTCGGCGAAAAATTTCCCACGCTCAATGTCGTGCGCAGTTCGACATTCCTGCTGGAGATTATGGACAAAACCGTTTCCAAGGCGACGGGTATCAACGCCCTGCTCAATCACTACGGCTTGACGATTGACGAGGCTGTTGCTTTCGGCGACAACTACAACGATGCCGAAATGCTCAAACTAATTCCGCAAAGCGTGGCAATGGGCAACGCGCCCGACGCCGTCAAGAAGATGGCTGCCGCCGTCACCGACACCAACGAAGCGGGCGGCATTTACACTTACCTTGCGAAGATTGGAGTTATCGCGCCGTGAGGATTTTGCTCGTCACGTGGACGGAAAATTTGTCGCGCAAGTTGCGGATTTTAAATCGCGCCAACGAATATTGCGCCATTGTCGTTGACGAAGTGAAGCCCGCGCAGAAAATTTTGGAGCGCGTCGGTTTGCCTAAAAGTTTGTTGCGCCCGCTGTATGAGCTCAAAGAGTGCGTCCGCGATTTTTATTACGATTATGTCGTCTGCGTTGAGGAGGCTTGGTGGAACAATTATCTGGAGGATGAAGTTCACGGTTACGGCGTGCCGTGGAATAAAATTTTGAATTTTTATGCGCTGACGTTTACGAGTAATTTTTTGCTGGAACGCGCCTTGAGATATTTTTCGGAGCACGCGGCGGAATTCGACATGTTCGCGACGGGAATCAGTTACGTTGAAAAATGTTTGGATGTCACTCAATTCAAGCGCAAGCTGTTCAATTTCGGGCGCGGCGGTCAAGATCTGTACTACAATTTTCAAGTCGCGAAGTTTGCCACGGCGTGCGCGGACAATCGACTTCGTTACGCGCTGATTGGCTTGGCACCGTACAGTTTCCATTACGACCTGACGAAGACGCCGCACAGTCAACATCGTATTTTGCAACATTTTATCGCGTTCGGGGACGTGCACAATTTTCACGTGCCCGCCGACGTTTACGGGAAGATTTTTTCGGAAAAGTATCCGTCGCTGAAAATTTCGCTTGAGCCGTTCGACCTCAACGACCCGTTTCAAGTCAAAAGCCGACAATCTTCCGATTTGCTTAAGCCGCTCGACGCCAACGACCCGTTTCAATACAGAGGCAAAAAATCTTCCGTTACGGCTCGTTTGCGGCTGGCGGCTCGCAAGACCGTCGACACGTGGAGCGAAAGATTTTTCCCCGACACCCGCGCCGAAAACGTTCAAATCCTCGACGATTACCTTGCGCTGTGCGAAGGCAACGACATCCGCCCGATAATGTTCCTGCCGCCCATGACCGAAGCTTACGTCAAATATTTCAATCGCCGACGTCTGGACGAGTTTTATTATCTGGTTGAGTGCGCAATAAAAAAACATCCGTCGGCGATTTTCATTGACGGGTGGAAGTTGCAGGGCTTTACGGACGCAGATTTTTACGACGTCGACCATTTGAATTTGCAGGGCGCGGCAAAATTCAGCGCGGCTTTGAACGGCGTCATTGAGCAACTTTAATCGCCGTAGCCGTGCGGGTGTGTCGAATGCCAATTCCACGCGGTCGCAATGATTTTTTCCACGTCGTCGAAGCGCGGCGTCCAATTCAAAATTTTACGCGCCTTCGCGCCCGAAGCAATCAATCGAGCAGGGTCGCCCGGTCGACGGTCGCCAAGCTCGGTTTTTATTTTGCGGGTAGTGACTTTTTCCGCCGCGTCGATAATTTCGCGCACGGAGAATCCTTGCCCGCTGCCGAGATTGAAAAAATCCGACGAGCCGCCGTTGCGCAAATAATTCAGTGCGCACAGGTGAGCTTGCGCCAAATCGACGACGTGAATGTAGTCGCGAATGCACGTGCCGTCGGGCGTCGGGTAGTCCGTGCCGAAAACCGTTATGTGGTCGCGCTTGCCGAGCGGCACCTGCAGAATCAGCGGTATCAAATGCGTTTCGGGATGATGATCTTCGCCGATTGAGCCGTCCTCAATCGCGCCGCTTGCGTTGAAATATCGCAGGCTGACGAATTTGACGCCGTGAGCCGCATTGACGCGCCGAATCATCATTTCCATAATCAACTTCGAGTCGCCGTAAGGATTGACGGGAAAAGTCGCGTCGCGCTCGTCAATCGGAATTCGTTCGGGCTCGCCGTAAACCGCCGCGCTTGAGCTGAAAATAATTTTGTCGACGCCGCTTTCGACCATCGCCTCAAGCAAAATTTGCATGCCGTAAACGTTGTTGTTGAAGTACTTCAGCGGCTTGATGACGCTTTCGCCCGCCTCAATGAACGCCGCGAAGTGGAATACCGCCTCGATTTTTTCTGCGGCGAAAATTTTTTTGAGCGCGTCTTTGTCGCGAATGTCGCAGGCATAAAATTTCACGTCGGGGCTAAGTGCGGCACGATGTCCCGTCGAAAGATTGTCGGCGATTATGACTTGTTCGCCCGCCGCCAAAAGTTGGCGCACGGTGTGTGAGCCGATATATCCCGCGCCGCCGCAAACCAGTACTGCCATAAAAATATCACTCCTGAAAAATTTTTTTCACGCCGCGGAATTTACCACGCCCGAATTCAAAACGCAACGCAATTCAGAAACTGACAATAAATCGCAAAGTTTGAGGCCGCACATGGATGTGCGGCCATGGTCGCCGCCGAAAGAAAGTAGGTTCAATACACAAAAATTAATTCAACGCTCAAGACTGCGCAACTTCGCCCGCCGAATGCCGCACGCTAAATTCATGTTGCAAAGTGTAAAATGTATGATAAAATGCTTGTTGCTTAGCGCAGGCAAATTTTTTTCCGGAAGGGAGCAAACTTTCAGATGTGGGGTTTTTTTGGCGGACTGTCGCACGACATGGGAATCGACCTGGGAACGGCAAATACTCTTGTGCACGTCAAAGGTCGTGGGATTGTCCTGCGTGAACCTTCTGTCGTTGCGATAAAAAGTGACACGGGCGACGTGCTTGCCGTCGGCGAAGAGGCTAAACAAATGATCGGTCGCACGCCCGGCAATATAATTGCGATTCGCCCGCTCAAAGACGGCGTCATTGCCGATTTCGACGTAACACAGGCAATGCTCCGTTATTTCATACGCAAGGCAATGAATTCCAAATCGTTCGTGCGCCCGCGAGTGGTCGTCGGCGTTCCCAGCGGCGTCACCGAGGTCGAAAAGCGCGCGGTCATAGATGCAACAACTCAAGCGGGAGCCCGTGAGGCTTACCTAATCGAAGAGCCGATGGCTGCGGCAATCGGCGCGGGCTTGCCTGTCGAAGAGGCGACGGGCAACATGGTCGTCGATATCGGCGGCGGCACAACCGAAATTGCGGTCATATCGCTCGGCGGCATTGTCGTCAGCAAATCGATTCGCGTCGGCGGCGACGAAATGGACACGTCGATTATCCAATACATCAAGCGCATGTACAACCTTATGATTGGCGAACGCACCGCCGAGGAAATTAAAATCAAAATCGGCACGGCAATTATCACCGTCGACAAGGAAAAGTCCCTGCAGATTCGCGGACGCGACTTGGTTACGGGCTTGCCGAAAACAATCGAGATTAAGTCCGGCGAAATTCGCGAAGCACTGGGCGATCCGATATTTAAAATCGTCGACGCGGTCAAAGGCACGCTTGAACGGACACCGCCCGAACTTGCCGCAGACGTAATGGACCACGGCATAATGATGACGGGCGGCGGCGCACTCCTTGCCAACCTTGACAAACTCATCGCCAAGGAAACGGGTATGCCCGTTATCGTCGCGGACGACGCGCTTTCATGCGTCGGCGAGGGCACGGGTCGCGCACTCGAAGACATCAACTTGCTTAAGCGGGTCGTTATGACATCCAAAAAGTTGAGACAATGAGCAACAAGGTTCGCAAAGATAAACAGACGGGCAAAAAAATTATCGCGCTGATTGCAGTTTTTATCAGCGTGTTTTGTTGTGTATTTTTCGCGGCGCGCGGCAAGTTCTCCGCACCCGTCGCCGATAACGCCGCAATGACGATTCTGTCGCCCTTCCAACGCGTCTTTTCATGGGTCGGCAGTCAGCTCACGTTCGTCAAAAACACCGTCAACGAAATGTCCAACCTGCACGAACAGAATAAACTTCTGCGCGAGGAAGTCGAACTTTTGCGGGCGCAGAATTTGACGGCGTCGGAATATGCGTCGGAAAATCGGCGGCTTAGGAGTTTGCTCGACTACAAGCAGGCGGCTGTACAATTCGATTTGGTTGCGGCAAGTGTTATCGGGCGCGAGTCGGCGTCGTGGTCAAGCGTAATCGTCATCAATCGCGGCACACTCGACGGCGTTGCGAACAATATGGCGGTCGTCACTGAATTGGGCTTGGTCGGTCACGTGGCGGAGGCGGGCTTGAACAGCGCGAAAGTTCAGTTGCTGATTGATCCGCGCTCATCCGTCGGCACAATCATTCAGCGACCTGAATCACGCGTTGCGGGCATTGTCGAAGGCGACATTAAAAATCCCGCTCACCCGCGCATGGTCAACATCCCGAAAGATTCCGACGTTCAAGTTGATGATATGGTCGTCACGTCGGGATTCGGCGGCGTCTACCCGAAAGGGCTCGTCGTCGGCAAGGTCGTCGCCATTCACAACGAGGAGGGCGGTTTACTGCAGTTTGCGGAAATTGATACGTCCGTCGACTTCCAAAAGCTGGAGGACGTTGCGGTTATCGTCGCAAGCCGCGAGGCTCCGCCCGAACCGATTCAGCCGCCGCCGCAAACGCCCGGTACCGAAACGGATCCTTACGAGACGGCGGAAAAGCTTCGTGCGGCGCAACAGCAAATTCTCGACGCGCAACAACAAGTCCTTGACGCGCAACGTCAACAACTTCAGCAGGCGCAGGAACAGTCGGGACTGCCGCCCGTCAATCAGTCGCAACCTTCAAGCTACGACGACGACGAATTTCCGCCGAACGAACAGGACTTCGGGAGGTCGGCGCAATGAAAGTTATCGGGCTGTGGACGGCACTGCTTATCGTGAGCTACGCCCTGCAAACGTCGCTGTTGCCGTACATAAATTTCGACGGCTTCAGTGCGAACTTGATGCTGTTGCTGACGATGTCGGTTGCTTACCTGCGCGGGCACAAAGTCGGCGTATTTTTCGGCTTCATGGCGGGACTTTTGCAGGACTTGACGACGGGCAGTTACTTCGGATTGGCGACGTTCAGCTACATGACGGTCGGATTGATTTTCGGGCGATTCAGTCTCAATCTGTTCCGCGAACAGTCGCTGTTGCCCGTGATAAGCGCAATGCCCGCGTTGGCACTGCACTTTGCGATAACGATAATTTTTTTATTGCTGTTGGGGC
>JADEZP010000101.1 GCA_015206805.1 Quinella sp. 1Q7
GGCGGCGCGGGAGGCGGGCGCACTAGGCGCGGCAATTTCGGGCGCGGGCTCATGTTTGATTGCGTTCACAGCGGCGGGCGGCGGACTTGAACAAAAAATTTCTGCGGCAATGACCGAGGCGTTCACGGCTCACGGCGTCAAGTCGCGGGCTCTGATATTGGACGTCGACAAGCGCGGCGCGAAAGTTTTGCCACGAACATAAATAACACACACAGAGCGAATATTGGATCGCGCATGGACGCGCAACTGTCGCGGTGAATTTCTTTGCTCGGTCAAAGAAAGTAGATTCTACAAACTCAATCGAAGTTCAACGCTTCGGACGGCACGACGCCCGCCGCCACAAAAATCGACGCCGCCGAATTTCCTTGACAGCGCAAAACGTTTCTATTACAATCGCCTGCGTATGACGGGTTGCCGATGTTTCCATTAGCCCCGGACAAAAGCGAACTTCGTCGTGCGTTCCAAATCACAACCAATCATGGAGGAATTTTCATGAAAGATACGTACATGGCAAAGGCGGGCGACGTTGAGCGCAAATGGTACATCGTCGACGCCGAAGGCAAAACCGTCGGACGGCTCGCCGCTCAAGTCGCAACCGTCCTGCGCGGCAAAAATAAACCCGTGTTCACGCCGCATGTCGATACGGGCGACTTCGTAATCATCATCAACGCGGCAAAAGCAGTCTTCACCGGCAAAAAACTCCGCAAGAAAATCTACTTCCACCACAGCGGCTACCTCGGCGGCGACAAATACGCAACCGCCGGCGAATGGATGCAAAAATTCCCCGAACGCGTCATTGAACACGCCGTGCGCGGCATGTTGCCCAAAAATAAACTCGGCGCGGCTCTGTTCAGAAAACTTCACGTCTTCGCCGACGCCAAACACCCCTACGCCGCGCAGAAGCCTGAAGAACTCAAAATCGAAACGCGCTAAGGAGATGACATTATGGCACAGGTAAGTTATTACGGCACAGGTCGCCGCAAAAGTTCCGTTGCCCGCGTGCGGCTCGTCCCCGGCGACGGCAAAGTCACAATCAACAATCGCCCAATGGAAGAATATTTCGGGCTCAAGACCTTGGAACTGATTATCCGTCAGCCGCTCGTCTTAACCGAAATGAACGATAAATACGATGTAATTGCCAACGTCAAAGGCGGCGGCACCAGCGGTCAAGCGGGCGCGATTCGTCACGGTATAACCCGCGCCCTTATGGAACTCGACGCCGATTTGCGCCCCGCGCTCAAAAGAGCAGGTTTCGTCACCCGCGACCCGCGCGAAAAGGAACGTCGCAAATACGGTCTCAAAAAGGCTCGCAAGGCGTCCCAGTTCTCGAAACGTTAATCGAAATTCACGGCTCCCGTCAACGGCGGGGGCTTTTTTATTGCGCGGACTTCAGCCGATAAAGTTTCATCACTTGACCGTAAATCAAAGCCTCGCCGCGCAAAGTGTATCGCTCCGCCAAAAGCCGCTCAAGCTCGGCATCTTTGTTGCCAAGATATTTAACCAAAATGGAATCCTTACGCGTCGAGTCCGTCTCAACTTTCAGCCAACAGTAGAGTATCCACAGCGGCGGATTTTCCTCGACGTGCTCAAACCAAGTCGCGCGGATTGAAGGATCCGTTTCGCCGAATGCTTTTATGTAACCGAAAAATTTTTCCCGCGACTGCAAGCCCGTCGTCAAAGTCAATTCGGCGATAAATCCGCCGCGCCCCCACGTCACTAAAGATTGACGCTCGTTTTGCGGGATAATATCGCTGAATTTGATCATAGCGGTTGAAATTTCGTTGTTCGACGGTGCGGCGACAACCGTACTGTAAGGTTTATTCACGTAGACCCAAAGCGGCAGACATAACACGGCAATTACGCAAACTGAAAAAAACTTTATCGCCAATCGCCCGAACGAAAAGCCATGCGCGTGCCAAAGTCTCTTCAACGGTGCGGAATACATTTCACTGACGGCGGCGGCACCTGCGAACAACAACGGCATTGTCGGGACGATGAGCGGGCAATAGCCGATGTACGGGCGCAGTCTCATCATAAACAGCAACATTGCCGCGCCGACGAACAGTCCGCTCCACAGCAGACGATTTCGTTCGCGAAGCAAACCCGTCAAACTCACGGCGATTAACATTAGCAACGGCAAAAAATTTATCGTGACGTAAAAAAAATAATCTCTGTTCAGCGGATAATGTTCGGTGCCCGTCGTGTAAAGCACGTTGAGCAGAATCGTTCCGTACAGCGCGTCGTAAAGTGCACCGTGCGCCGCGAAGTATATCACGAACGGCAGACAAATTATCACTGCGCCCGCGACGAAGCTCAAAAAATTTTGCCGCAGAATTTTGAACTCCCGCGCTTGCAACAAAAATATTGCCGTCAGCAAAACGTAACAGCAAATCGGCGCGGCATTGGAGGCACGCAGGAGGATACACGCTCCGAATCCGACGCCGTAAACTGCTCCGACCGTCGGCGGGCATAAAAATTTTTCGTCGGCGGAATTTTTCAGTGTGCGCAGGAAAAAATACGTCGCCGCCATCAAAAACGGCATGCTCCATTCCTCGGTGCGGTTGCCGTCCAGATAATATGCGGCGTAGTAAATCAGCATGAAGACTGCCGCCGCGAATTTGCCCGTGCCCGCCGTGAAAAGCTCAAGCGTGCGCCACGCCAACAGCATTGCAAAATACATTGCCGGGATTTGAAACAGCATGACGCCGACGCGCGGAGTTATCGTGTAGCCGAGCGCGTCGATGAAAAACAGCAACGGTCCTTTGTTCTCGAACAGGTCGACATATGGCAACAGCCCTTGCGCCCAACATTTGCCGATAAGCTGAAATATTGCTGAATCGTCGCCCCAAGTGGTATATCGCGGGCTTGTCGAATAGGAGAAGACGTACACGAACGCGACGCTTACCAGAATCAACGCGGCGTGAAGTCGGACGATTCGGCGCGAAAAATTTTCTTCGCCGCAAAAAATTTCGCGTAACAAATTCATTTCATTGCCTCATTGAAAAGTTCTTTCCGTGTTTACATTCCAAACATTGGCTTTATCGTTTTTGCCGGACAAAATATTTTTCACCGCCTCAAAAGACGTGCACATTGAGTGATCGATATTGTTGTAGCGATGTTGCCCGTTGCGCCCGATACAAAAAAGATTTGCGCTTGCGTCCAAATAAGCTCGAAGTTGCGCGATTTGTGAGTAAGTATCGAAGTAAGCGGGATAAGCTTTTTTCACTCGTTCGACATGAAAATCTTTGACGGCGTCGGCAGAAGAAATCAAATTTTTTTTGAGCATCTCGTCAACGGCAATCGCGCCGAGTTGTTCGTCGGAGCTCGTCCACATGTCGTCGCCTTCTTGACAAAAATATTCCAAAGCAATCCAAACGGTTTTTGTATCTTTCAGCATACGAGGCGACCAGTTGTTGTAGACGACGAAACGCCCCATCCGCACGTCGCCGCCTTGAACGTAAACCCAATGATCGGGAACGTTCAAATTCAAATGCTCAACCAAGACGCCCACGGTTATGTAGTCGCGATAGGACAGACCGTCGGCAATGGCGCGAATTTGTTCGGGCACGTCTTCCATTGCGGCGATTAAATCTTTCAGCGGCATGGACGACAAAAGAATATCACAGGGCAGCTCGAAAATTTTTCCCGATTGCTCATAAACGACGCCGCCAATGCTGTTATCGGGAGTACGAAGAATTTTTGTCGCCTTTGCCCGCAAAATAATTTTCCCGCCGTTCATCTCGAATTTTTGAGCGGTGACATCCCACATTTGTCCCGAACCAAGTTTCGGGTAGTAAAAAGTTTCTGCCAACGAAGTCTCAATTTTTTTCGGCGTCACGTTAAAAGCTTTGCAAATCATGTTTTTGAGCACAACGACGCCCGACAAACCTTTCACGCGTTGTGAGCCCCATTCGGGCGAAATATTTTTCGGATGCCGCCCCCAAACTTTTTCCGTGTAACCTTCAAAAAACATTGAATAAAGTCTTTTGCCGAAACGATTTATAAAAAAATCTTCCAACGAATTTTCCTTGCGGGCAAATAAAAGACTTTTAAAGTAACTGACGCCGACTTTGAGAGTTTCGCCGAAGCCGAGGTTTTCAAAGGTCGTTGCGTTGAGTTTGACGGGATAATCGAAAAATTTCCCTTTGAACAAAATTCTGGTGAAACGATTCTTCTTGAGCAAGACTTTGTCGTTGTCGGCGGCGGGAAAATTTTCTTCCGGCGGCATCATATTTTCCCACCATGTTTTAACTTTGTTGACTTTCGTGAACAAGTGATGCGGTCCAATGTCCATGCGATTGCCGTTGTGTTCGACGGTTTTGGAAATGCCTCCGAGCAAAGAATTTTCTTCCAACACGACGACTTTAAATTTATCGGGGAACTTTGACAGCTCATAGGCAGCCGTCAATCCTGCCGGACCCGCGCCGATTATAACTACACGTTGCAAAAACGATACATCTCCTTCCGTCATTCACGGAGCCGATATAGTCCTATTATTTGATCATAAAGTTTCATTTGTGCCTTCAAAGCGTATCTATCGTCAAGAATCTTTTCGACTTCAGGATTGCGCTGTCTCTGGAAGTTGTATTTAAAATAACTCATTTTTTTGCCGAGATATTCTTCTTCGAGGACGGTATAGACAATCCATTTCGGATAATCATTGCGGACATTTTGAATCCACTCGTCAATGACTGCGGGGTCAGATTTGCCGAAAAACATCGCGATATTGCCGAAGAATCGACAGCGCGGTTTAATCCCCGAATCCAAAATAAACTGCCCGATAACGTTGCTTTCACCCCAACAAATGACGGAGTCTCTTTCGGCGTCGGGAATTGTCTTTTGAAATTCGTGGAGATCCGACTGTTCTTTTTGATGAAATTTTATATAATCGTCTTCGTTAGCGCATCTGAATAACCAATAAAGCCCAATACCTTGAATCGCTGTTTGAAAAATTATTATGAGTAGCAACATCAACATTCCGATTTTGCAGAGAATTCTTTTCAAGGAGAAACTGCGAATCGACCAAATTTCTTTCAGCGCGGGTATCAGACGGATTTTCAATTCGTAAATGACGGCAAAAAATATCGGCAAGAGAGGCGCAATTAATTCCAGATAACCATAAAACGGACGGCTTTTTATCAGCATGAAAAGCATTGCCGCGCTTGTTATCAGACCGCTCCACGCCAAGCGACTGTTCCTGTTAAAAGCAACGGCAAGCAAACTCAACGGTATCATCCAAATCAACATGGTACATCTGTATATTACATGGGGAACAACGAGTTCCCGAAACTCTTCCGCGCTCGGATTGAATCCCGTAGCGTGATTTATGTTGAGCAGAATCGTGCCGTACAGCATGTCGTAAAGTGCACCGTGCGTCGCGAAATACACTGCGAACGGCAGACAGATTGCCGCGAAGCCCGCGACGAAGCTCAAAAAATTTTGCCGCAGAGTTTTGAATTCCCGCGCCCGCAACAAAAATATCGCCGTCAGCAAAACGTAGCAGCAAATCGGCAAACCGTTGGTCGTTCGCAGGAGCACGCAGGCACCGAATCCGACGCCGTAGACTGCTCCGACGAGCGGCGGGCAATAAAATTTTCCGTCGGCAAAATCTTTCAGTCCGCGCAAGAAAAAATACGTCGCTGCCATCAAAAACGGCATTGAATATTCCTCCGTGCGGTTGCCTTCGTAAAAATTGGACGCGCGCCAAAAAATCATGAACAAAAAAATTATGAGCGTAGCCCGTCGCGACCAATACAACTCCACGGCACGCCACATGAACAGGAACGAAAAATACATGAACGGAATTTGCAACAGCATGATGCCGTAACGCGGATAAATCAGATAGCCCACAGCGTTGACGAAAAACAGCAACGGACCTTTGTTCTCGAACGTGCCGACATATGGGAGCACACCCTCCGTCCAGCATTTGCCAACGGTTTGGAAAATTATTGAGTCGTTGCCGATGAAAAAGTAGCGCGGACTCGTCGAATATGAGAACAGATATAAAAACGCGATACTTGTCAAAATCAGCGCGACGTGTAAAAAAATTTTTCGGACGTTCATTTGCAGACCTCGCTTGAAAATTTTTAAACTGCCGCGAATTCTAGCACCGCCCGCCAAAATTGACAACATATCGACGCAACGATACAATGCTTGCGTCACCACTAAAAAATTTTTGGAGGAGATCACTCACATGAAAGACACTGTCAAAAAAGTTGCACTTGCTTACAGCGGCGGACTCGATACCTCCGTCATTATTCCGTGGCTCAAAGAAAATTACGGTTGCGAAGTCATTGCAGTCTGCGCGGACGTCGGTCAAGGCGACGAACTCAACGCCGTCCACGACAAGGCTTTGAAGTCCGGCGCGTCGAAAGTTTTTATCGCCGACCTTACGCGCGACTTCATCGAAAATTACATCTTCCCGACGCTCAAAGCCGGTGCGACTTACGAGGAAAAATATTTGCTCGGCACAAGTTTCGCCCGCCCGATTATCGCCAAAAAGCTCGTGGAAATCGCGCTTGCCGAAGGTTGCGACGCTGTTGCTCACGGCGCGACGGGTAAGGGCAATGACCAAGTCCGCTTTGAATTGACCGTGAAGGCTCTCGCGCCCGAACTCAAAATTATTGCTCCGTGGCGCGAATGGGAACTCGACAGCCGCGAAGCCGAAATCGAATACGCCAAGGCTCACGACATCCCGATACCGACGGCGAACAAAACTTACAGCATGGACAGAAATATTTGGCACCTGTCGCACGAAGGCTCCGACCTCGAAAATCCCTGGAACGCGCCGCAAAATAAAATGTTCCTAATCAGCTGTGCGCCCGAAGATGCGCCCGACATTCCCGAACAAGTCATCGTCGACTTTGAGCGCGGCATTCCCGTTGCCGTCAACGGCGACAAACTCGGCGCGGTGGAGCTCGTCACTCGGCTCAACGAAATTGGCGCACGTAACGGCGTCGGCATCGTCGACATTTGCGAAAATCGTCTTGTCGGCATGAAAAGTCGCGGCGTCTACGAAAATCCCGCAGGCTCGATTCTCTACTACGCGCACCGCGAACTTGAATATCTGTGCCTCGACCGCGCCACGTTCCATTTCAAACAGCACGTCGCCGTTAAATACGGTGAACTTGTTTACGACGGCATGTGGTTCAGTCAACTGCGCGAATCGCTTGCCGCGTTCGTCGACGAAACTCAAAAGACCGTCACGGGTACCGTCAAGCTCAAGCTTTACAAGGGCAACATCATCAGCGCGGGCAGCAAGTCTCCGTATTCGCTGTACAGTCAAGAGTTCGTGACGTTCGAGCACGACGACGTTTACAATCAAGCCGACGCGACGGGCTTTATCAATCTGTTCGGCTTGCCGCTGAAAGTTCGCGCATTGGTGAACAAAAAATGAGCGACAAACTTTGGGGCGGACGTTTCGACAAGTCGACCGACGAAATGATTAACGACTTTCAGGCGTCGATTAACTTTGACAAGCGCATGTACCGCGAGGACATTGCAGGCTCCGTTGCGCACGCGAAAATGCTTGCGGCTCAAGGCATCATCTCCGCCGACGACGCCGATAAAATCTGCGCGGGCTTGCAAAAAATTTTGGCGGACATCGACGCGGGCAACTTCGACTTCAGCGTCGCGCTTGAAGATATTCACATGAACGTTGAATCGGCGTTGACGGCGGCAATTGGCGAGGCGGGCGGCAGACTTCACACGGCACGCAGTCGCAACGATCAAGTCGCGCTCGACACGCACCTTTACATGCGCCGACAAGTCCGCGAAGTTCAACGTTTGATTCTGGAGTTGCAATCGGCATTGGTAACGGCGGCAGAAAAAAATTCCGACGTGATTTTCCCCGGCTACACTCACCTGCAACGGGCGCAACCGATTTTGTTCGCGCACCATTTAATGGCGTACTTTGCAATGTTGCAACGGGACTTCGCGCGATTCGAGGGCGTCTACACCCGCGCAGATATTATGCCGTTGGGAGCGGGCGCACTTGCGGGAACGACGCTTCCAATCGACCGCGAATTTGTCGCACGGGAGCTGAACTTCGGCGCACTTTACGCCAACAGTTTGGATGCCGTCAGCGACAGAGATTATCTGCTGGAATTTTTATCGGCGGCGTCGATTTTGATGGTGCACCTGTCGCGGCTTAGCGAGGAAATAATTTTGTGGTGCAGTCGCGAATTTTCATTCGTGGAGCTCGACGACGCTCACTGCACGGGCTCATCAATGATGCCGCAGAAAAAAAATCCCGACGTGCCCGAACTCGTGCGCGGCAAAACGGGTCGCGTTATCGGTCACTTGATGGCGTTGCTCACGACGGTCAAGGCACTGCCGCTTGCTTACAACAAAGACCTGCAGGAGGACAAAGAAGGCGTATTCGACGCGCTCGACACCGTGAAATTTTCGTTGGCAGTCTTCGCGCAGATAATCGCGGGCATGAAAATTCATCGCGACAACATGCGCCGCGCCGTCGAGGAAGATTTTTCCAACGCAACCGATTTGGCTGATTATCTGGTCAAAAAAAATCTGCCCTTCCGACAAGCTCACGCAGTCGCCGGCAAACTCGTCCATTACTGCATTGAGCGCGGCGTTTATCTGAAGGACTTGACGCTTGCCGACTTCCGCACGTTCAGCGATTTGTTCGACGCCGACATTTACGACGCACTCAAGCCCGAAACGTGCGTTGCGGCGCGGAATTCTCAAGGCGGCACTTCGCCCGCGCAGGTCGCTGCACAAATCGCCGCCGCCCGCAAATGGATTAACGCCCATGAAAACAATTATTGCTAATCAAAACGTCGAATGGGACGACAAGAAAGCCGCCATCAACAAACAAAAGCATGGCATAAGTTTTGAGACTGCGGCAATGGTTTTCGCTGACGAAAACCGAATCGAACGTCGCGACAACAGACATTCACAAGATGAAACTCGTTGGCAAGTTATCGGCATGGTCGACGATGTTTTGTTTGTCGTTTACACCGATCGCGACGAATCGGCAAGATTAATTATGGCGCGTGAAGCATCGCCGCGTGAAAGGAGAGAGTATTATGATCGTGCGACGAGTTATCTATGAGGGACAAAAGCCGACTCCTGAACAAATTGAAGAGATTCGCGCTTTAAAAGCTCAAAATCGCCCGATAGTTTACGACGACGAATTCCCCGAACTGACCGACGAAGAACTCAAGGAATTTAAACGCGTCAATCCCCTGCCGCAGAAAAAATTCGCAAGCTGATTGACACCGCGTCATAAAAAATTTTCCTATACTCGCAACGACTCGCGATTGGCTCGAAGTTCATAAGCGCGACGATTAACCGACAAAATTCAAGCGCACACAAAAAACCGTCACTCGAATTGAGCGGCGGTTTTTTCGTGCAATGGGCGCGTTATTTCTTTTTGCGTTTCTTGGATTTTTTCGGGGAACGAGTGGCGTTGGCGAATTTTGCTTTGACGCGTTCGGCTTCTTCCTTCTGTTTGTCGGAAGATTTTTTGTCGCGTTGCATACGGGCGTATTCCGCGCCGAGACTTGCCAATTTGTGGCGGACGGTCATCA
>JADEZP010000102.1 GCA_015206805.1 Quinella sp. 1Q7
TTAGTCTTCTTGTTGCCTTTGACGGCGTAACCTTCGAGCGTGCCTTCGTTGATTTTGAGCGTAAGGACGCCTTCGGGCGACATGTTCATATCGGTGACTTTCATAAGGACGAAGCCTTCGTTGCGGTAGTCTTCCTGAATTTTGGCGATACTGTCGTGCAGGGTGTTGCTGTTGAGAATTTCGCCGCGCTTGATTGTAAGCAGGTCGTCAAGTTCCTGCTTGGTGTAAAGCGTGTTGCCCGTGAAGACGACATCGTTGAGTATCGGGTTCTCCATGACGTGGAAAGTTATAACGACGCCTTCGGGTATCGACTCGAAAGTTTGATACGCCTCGTAAAAGTAGCCCGTGTTGATCAGTGCTTGGCGGTCGCGAATGGCGGTTGCCGAATCGAACGGGTCGCCGACGTTTTCAATGACCGCCGCCTTCATTGTGGGCAATGTGGCGTCGCTCGCGCCCTCAAACTCGATGTCGACAATCGTCTTGCCCTCGAATTGCTTAAAGTAGTCCAGCAAATTTGCGTCGATTTGCGAACGATACGGCTCAAGCGGCACGGGTTTATTTTCGGGCGGCGGAGTTTGCGGCGGCGCAGGAGCTTCCGGCGGCGTCGGAGTGTCTGTCGGCGGCGCAGGTTCAGCGGGCGGTGTCGCGGGCTCAACCGACGGCGTCACGGGCGTTTCAGTCGACGGCGCGGGAGTTTCCGCAGGTTGCGCAGTCTCGACGGGTGCAGTCTCGACGGGTTCGGTTGCGGGAGTCGACGCGGTATCTTCAAAAGGCTTTGTGACTTCGGGTGCCGCCTCACCGACTTTCAGCCCGAATATCAACGGCAACGCCATTGCCGCCGCGATGAGTGTTGCTCGCCGCCTCCGCGATAATCTTTTGGCTTTCAACAATTATTACCTCCTAAAAGCTCAAAGCTCAAGGCCGCGAGCTAAAATTTAAAACGCGCTCAATCCGTTGGAGTCGTATTGCAGACCGTAGCGATTGAGTTTGCGACGTTGCAGCCGCACGTAGCGAATCAGAATTTATAACGCGCTCAATCCATTGAAGTCGTACTGCAGACCGTAGCGATTGAGTTTGCGACGTTGCAGTCGCCCGTGGCGAATCAGAATTTAAAACGCGCCTCAACGCTGAAGATGTAATCTTTGCCTTCGCGCTCAATCGTTAAACCGACATTGTCGTTGAAGTCGTATTGCAAACCGTAGCGATTGAGTTTGTGACTGCCGAAGCCGCGCGTGTAGCGAATCATGAGTTTATCGTTGATGTACTTGCCGATTGTGACGTTGTAGTCGTTGGCGTCGCGGTCGTTATTGCGTTCGGCAGATGTGCGGTGGTCGAACAGTGAGCCCGTGCCCCGCGCGACGGTGAGCTGGTCGATACCGATGGTTTTTTTCAAGGCGTCCTCAAGGTCGGAAATAATCGTCATCTGCAGTCCGATTGCAAGGGCGTCCGTCGCGGATAAATTGCCGCCGCCGTCGGAGTAAGCTTGCCGCAACGTAAGGAGCCGCAAAATTTCCGTGTCGTTCATTTCGGGGCTGGAAGTCAACTTGAACTGCATCTTATCGGGCGGACCGTCGATTGACAGGAAAATTTTCGTGCGGTCAATTTTCGTTTCGGCGAAGAAATGCAACGTCGGCATGAACGTGCCGATTTGATTGAAATACGCTTCGCCTTCCCGAATATTAAACACTGATTCCAGATAAGTCAAGGTGCCGCCGCGTTTGACTGTGACGGAGCCCGCAGTTTTCGGGTGATTGGTCGTGCCGCTGAAGTTCACGTTGCCCGTCAAATACATGTCGTAAAGCCGCGAACTGTACAGATGAACTTTTTCGCCCAAATTAACGGCGACGTCGAGTATCACTTCGGGCAAGGGGCTGTCGTCGTCGGGAAGGCTCGGAACGGTTATGCGGCATTTGTCGAGATTGACCGCGCCCGAAACTTTCGGCAGGCGTTGGCGGAAAAATCGCCCTTCGCTGACGTTGAAGTTCGCGTTAAAAATTCCGTCGAACGCCGCGCTGTCGATGTTGAGCTTGTCGGCGACGATGTCGAAGTTGTAGCCCGTCAACTCCAGATTGGCGAAGTTGAATCCGCCCGTGACCGTGAAGGTGCCGCCGCCGATATTCGCCGCGCAGGTTTCGATGTCGAAGCGTTCGCCCTTGAAGGCGGTCGCGATGTTTATGTGCTCAATCAAAGTTTTCATGTCCTTGACTTTGACGGAGCCGTCGAGCAGGGAAATGTTGCCGTTGATTTGCGGGTGAGCCGCCGTGCCCGTGATTTTGACGGAGCCGTTTAAAGGACCGATACCCCAAGCGATTCGTTCGCTCATGACGGGCAGAAGACTTAAATCCGCGCCGTCAAGTGAGACCGTCAAGTTCAGCTGTTCGTTTTCGGGCAAGGCGTCCTTCGTGCGTGCGAACAGTGCTTTCAGCGGGACGAAACCTTGTGCGCTTGCGCCGTAAGTTGTGCCGTTGAGTTCGCGCTGAACGATCAATTCCTCCACGTTGACGCGCCAATTCCGCAAAACAAATTTCCCGTGCAGAAGGTCGAACGTCGAGCCCTTAATGCCGCCTTTCGCCGTAAGATTGAGTTCGCCCGACGGATTGTCGACGGTGCCGCCGATTTTCGCGTCAATGTCCGACGTGCCGACCATATCAAGATTGTAGCCCGCCGCCTTGCTGAAAAGTCCGAGCGCAAGTTCCCGCGTCGTCAACGTCATATCGAGCGCGCCGTTAAGATTCGCGGTGCCGCGGACGTTGAGCGTGCCCGAATCGCCCTGCTTGCCTTCAAGCTGATTGATGTAAATTGTGTTGTTGAGCAGTCGTACGCCGACTTTGACGTCGTGAATGTCGTAGCCCGCGAGTTTGCCGCGCGATATGTCGCCCGTCAATGAGCCCGTCGGCTGTCGGAAGGTGCCGCTGACCAAAATTTTGCTGTCGAGCTTGCCGGCGATTAAATCGGTTTTCTTGTCGGCAAGCGTGAGCAAATTGGCAATGTCCGCGCCCGTTACGTCGACTTCGCCGCTGACAGTCTCGTAGTCCAGATTCGTGCTAAGTTGCAGTTTATATGTGCCGTCTCCGTCGCGGAAGCTGAAATCGTCCAGATAAACGTTCGCTCCGTTCGACGTGAGGTGCCCGTAAAGATCCGTGAGCTTGACGCCGTTAATGTAAAGTTCCGCCGCCTTGAGTTCGCCGTCGAAAATCGGTTGGTCGGGCGTGCCGCGAATCAGCCCCTCAAACGTCGTATGACCTTCAACCAAATAATTTTCGGGCATCTTCTTTTGAAAGCGTTCAAGCCGAATGTCCTTGCCCTGCACGACAAAATCCATGACCTGCGTCGTTTTGTTGATTGTGCCGTTCAAAACCATGTCGACCATCGGCGAAGTTATCTCAAACTCCTGCAGGCGCAGAACGTCGCCGTCAAGGAAGTAATCGCCCGTCATGCCGCTCAAAAGCACGCCGTGATAACTGCCGCGATTGAACTTGATGTTGCCCGCGATTTGCGGATTGTCAAGCGTGCCGCTTATCTTGACGGTGTTGGTGACGTTGCCCGTTATCGGCTGGTCAGGCGCGACGAGTGCGGCAATGTCCTCTGCGCGGACGGCTGTGGTGTCGAGTTGCAGGTTAATTTTCTTTTCGCCCGTGAGCCCGACACTGCCTTCAACGACAGTCCACGTGAGCTTGCCGCCGCGTTCCAGATTGAATTTGTCGATGTTTACGCCGTCCAAACTGCCCGACGCGGCGAGCTGAATCGAATCGAACGGCTGCTTAAAAAATTTCCCCGCGAAATGTTTATCGGTGCGCGACATATCGACGGCGGAAAGTTCCAGCGTGATGTTGGGATTGTCGGATTCTCCGTGCACCGTGCCGCGAAAATCCGCAAGTCCGCTCATGTCAAGCGCGTCGTTGAATCGGCGGGCAATGCTCATGTCGACGTGCGCTCCGTAAAAATCAAGGTCGAGCTTGCTTGCGTCGGTTATCGTGCCTTCCAAGCCGAGCGTGCCGCCGTCGGGAATTTTCGCGCTCAAATAATCAATCGTCAAGTCCCTGTCGCGCAAATAAAAAGAGGCGTTCGCCTCGTTGACGCGCAAGCCTTCAAATTCAAGAGACGCCGCCTGCGCGTTGCCGTAAATTTTCGTCGGATTGGTGCCGTCGCTGTTGATGCCGAGGTCAGCCGAAATTTTCCCCGCGACAACTTGATCGGAGTCCGCGAAGGCGCACAAAGTCGCCGCGTCGAGACCGTGAGCCTTGAGGTTTGCATTGAACGTCAAGTCGTCGGTCTTGACTTCGGCAGTGCCCGCGATTGTGCCGCCGAAAACCTGCGCGGCAATGTCGTTGAGATAAATCATTTCGCCGGCGTAACGGAGCGTTGTCGAGACGTTCCGCGCGGCAAGATTGTCGTAAGCGATGCTGTCTGAAAAAATTTTCGCGTCGACTTGCGGATTCGAGGCGGTGCCGACAAGATGAGCCTGCACGGACGCCGCGCCGTCAATTCCGATTTCGGGCATGACTGCGGCGGGCGAGAAGCTGTCGGATTGTGCGCGTATGTCAAAAAAAGTTTCGTCGGTGTCCATGCGCACGGAGCCGCTTGCCGAGGCGTGTTGACCGTTTGCCGTGGCGGAGGCGTCCAAAAAAATTTCACGTTCATTGAACGTGACTGTGCCGTTGATATTCTGAATTTCCGTCCGCTCAACATTGACGGAGGCGTCGGCGATTTTCGTCGAGCCGAGATACGACAAAACATCGTCGCGGCGCAGAAGGTGCAGTGTCGTATCGTGAGCCGCGCCGCCCAAAATTTCGACGCCGTCGGGAATTTTATCGGCGGGCAACAGCGGCAACACCTTTGCAAAACTAATCGCGTCGACTTCGGCGTTGACAACCTGCGTCGACTTGCCGAGCGTGCCAGACGCTTTGACGGTCGCGCCGAGCGTTTTGGCGTTGACTTCGGCGGCAATGGCGTTCATGTCCGCGCAGTCGGCAGTCGCAAAAATTTCCTCAATCGAAATATTTTTCCCGTCGAAGGCGGCGTTTACGGTGCCGCGTTCCAAAAAAATTTTCGCGTCGAACGTCGATTCGCCTTCGCTCTCAAGCTTGATGTCGTCGAAGTTCCAACTGTCGTCGTCGCGCTGTTTGACGTTGAGCGTCGCGCCGTTTATGTGAATTTCGTCCAGTGCGGCAACGGGGTCGTCGCGCAGGGCAAACAGCTTGAAATTAACCCGCGCCTCGTCGACGCGGGCAATAAGTTCGTCGTGCTTATCGAAAATTTCTATGGCGCGAACAGTCACGTCGCCGTTATCGTTGAGCTTGAGCAGTTCGGCTTCGTTGAGTTCGACGCCGCCGATTTTCACGGGCACGCCGAGTTTTTCCGACGCAATCTGTTCAGCTTCAAGCAAAACGCGCTCAATAATGGCTGTTCGTTGTGAATTTATGTAAAGCCCGCCGCCCAGTGCAATGACAATCAAGACGCCGAGGATTTTCAAAACTTTCAACACGGCGATGAGCCCCTTTAATCAGTTCATTGTTGGAAGGCGTTTTCGCGCTCCACGGTCTCTGACGGCGTCGGCGAATCGTTTTCAAAATCAATCATGACGACGGGCGCGACTTCATCAGTCTTGGGAACTGCGGAGGCGTCGGAGGTCAAGGCGGCGTCTTCGCGGGACTGCGCGGCGGTTTTGCCGGACTGTTCGCTTTCGACGTAGCGCACAACGTCAATTTCGACGGGAACGCCCATATAACGATCGAGCGACGCTTTTGCGGTGTTGTAGCTGTACAGCGCGGTGAAGTAGTTCGAGCGGGCTTCGGTCAGTTTGCGGGAGGCGTCCATAACGTCAAGGTTCGTGCCGACGCCCGCGGCGTAACGGACTTGCGCAATGCGGTAGTTCTCTTCGGCAAGCGTAACGGAGGCATGGGTCGTTGCGATATTTTTTTCGGCGGCGCGGAGCTGTAAAAAGTATGATTGCACTTCAAGCTGAATTTGCTCACGAGTTTGCGCGGCGACTTCCTGCGCACGAATAATTTCCGCGTCCGCCTGATGAACTTGCGAACTTGTAATGCCGCCGTCAAAAATATTCCACGACACGCCGATACCCGCCGTCCATTGATCGGTTGTCTTGCCGCTAAAGGCGCGTTCGGTCGTCAAGCCCTTGGTAATTTCCGCGTTGACGCTCGGACGATAACCGGCTTTTGCGGACTTTTTGGCGGATTCGGCGCGTTTGACGGCGTAATCAGCCATTGCGGCATCGGCACGATTTTCCAGCGCGTAAGCGGTGCAGTCGGTCAACTTCAAGTCGTATTTACGGTAAGCAAGCGTATCTTGCGGGCGCAGGACGGTGTCGGCGGGCAGACCGATATAATTGTTCAGCTCGGCGACTGCCACGTCGTAATTGTTTTGGATGTTGACGAGATTTTGTTGAGCGTTGGCAAGTTCAACCTGCGACTCCAGCACGTCGACCTTTGCGACGGTTCCGACGCGGAATTGGGCGTTGACGTTGCGCAAATGTTCTTCCAGCGTAAGAATTTCTTCCTCGTAAACTTCAATCAAGTTGCGGTACTGCAGGACGTTAAAATAATAAATCGTCGACTGCAGACGCACGGCTTGCATTGTATTTTCCAGCGACAAGTCAGCGGAACTCAAAGCATATCGCGCGGATTTGCGACCTTCTTTGAGCCGACCGCCTTGATATATCGGCATGCTGATTGAGCCCGTGTGCGCGAAGGCGTTGTTGACTTCATTGCCGTAGTAAATGCCGCCGCGACGATTGGCACTCAAGCTCCACGACACTCGCGGATTGGTTTGACGGCGTGCCTCGCTCAAGCTCCAGTAAGCGTTTTCGCGTTCGGCAACGGATTCTTTAATCGTGCGGTTGTTTTCAAAGGCTCGTTGAATCGTTTCGTCAAGCGTGATGTTCATGACATCCGCCGCGTCGACCGTATTGACGCCGATTGAAAAAGTCATCATTCCCGCGACGAGCAAGGACGCCAGCTTCCTGCGAAAATGTTTCTTGATGCGGTTGGAAATTCTCATCTCAATCACTCCTTATAGGGACTGGGGACTGGGGACTAGGGACGAGTAGGGATCAGAAACTAGTCCCTAGTCCCTTGTCCCTCGTCCCTAAACTTCAGCGGCGTGCCTTCGCGCAACTTGGTCAAGCCTTCGACAATAACCGAATCGCCCGCCTTCAAGCCGTCGTTCACAATAAAATATTTACCGAGCTTGCCGCCGAGTGAAAGTTTTTTCAGGGCGGCTGTTTTATTTGAATCGACGACGAAGACGAAATTTCCGCCGTCGCGCTGATGAACTGCACTTTCGGGGACGAGCAAAGTTTTCGGCGCGTTGAGTCCGTCAATCGAAATTTGAACGTCGTCGCCCAAAAGTAAACGTCCCGTCGGGTTGTCGAAGATAATTTCCGCCGTCAACGCCTCAATCTGCAAATTGCCCGTGCGCGGATATGTTGAGCCATCGGCAAGTTTGAGCGTGATTTTCAGCGCGGGCGACGTTTGGAGCAAATGTTTTTCGTCGTCGGAAATTTCAATGCGGACTGCGGCGGGATTCGTCGCGCCGATTGCGGCAAGGACAGTTTCGTTTGCGGTGACGGGTGAGCCGAGCGGGACTGTCTCAACGCCGATATGCCCTGCAACGGGTGCAAAAACCGTTCCCGCCGCCGACGCCTCCTCCAGCTGTTGAAGGTGTGCGCGACGTTCATCAAGCAGTGCCAGCGAATCCTCGACCGCGAAAGATTTTTCCGCAACGTCTTGTTCCGTGGCGGAGTGTTGTCGAAATTTTGCTTGCGCTTGAGCAAGTTCGGACTGTGCGCGTGCAAGTGCCGTCATTGCGTCGGTAAGTGCCGTTCGCGCCTGCAAAAGTGCCGTAGCGTCCTCTTTGCGACCGATTTGGAACAGCGGCTGACCTTCCGTCACGTCCTGTCCGCGCTCGAAAAATGTTGCGACGACGTTGCCTGATACGGGCGATAAAATTTTTTGTTCGCCGCTTAGTGAAATTCGTCCGTCGTGCGTGATTGAAAGCGTTTCGTCGGCGGAGATGACATTTGCGACTGCGACTTCGACGGGCGGTTGATCGTTGCCGCACGCCGCAAAAAATATCGTCATCGCCGCAAGTACCGCCGTAAAAAAAATTCTCATTCCTAATTCCTAATTCCTAATTATTCAAAACTCTTGCTTGAGCCCGAAGTAAAAGGCGCGGTCGTCGTGCTTGTTGACGTTATGCAATTCGCCGAGCAGGTAGGTTGAGTCGGCGACGCGGAATTGCGACTTCAAGCGCACTCTGCCGTGATTGAGGTCGTAAGCTTCGGCGGAAAATTTCCATTTGCTGCCGGCGTAGGCGTCAAGTCCGATACCGGGCTTACCGGCGATAATTCCGACTCGTGCTCCGAAGTCCTTACCGAATTTTTTGCCGCCCTGCAAATTCCAACGCGTATGGTCTCCGATATCTTCCGCGCCGACAATCAGCGACGTGTCGCCGCTTGTCACGTCAAGATTGAAATTCGCGTTCCAATCGTGCTCTTTGCCGCTGTATAGTATATCAACCGACGGGGTTACGTCAATCTTTGAGACTTTATCCGCCGTGCCCTCCACTTTGCCTAAAAGTTTATCGGCGCGTTCGGAAATGGAGCGGGCGTTGCTGACGGTCGCTTTGAGGTCTTCGGCAACTTTCGGGTCGCCCGCGAATTTGTTCATGTTTTCAGCCATGTTCGCGACGTTGCTTGAAGTTTTGGCGATATTGTCAAGCGTCGTCTTGAGTTCGGCGGCAGTATTCGGGTCGCCCGCGAATTTGTCAAGATTTGCCGTCATGTGCTCGACGTTCGCCATTGTCTGATTCATACCGGTAAGCGCGCCGTTCATCTGCTTAATCATGTTGTTGAAAGTTTCTTCGTTGTTGACGGCGGTGCGCTCAAGGGTGCCCATTGCGTTGCTCATGTGTTCGGAGGCTTTGCGCATGTTGTCGCTCATGTCGACGACGGACTTTTTAAAGGTGTCGTCGCCGATAATCGCGTGCACGTCAAGCAACAGCTCTTCGACTTTGTCCATGACTCTGGTCAAGCCGTCGAACATTTGATCCATACCCGCTTCGTCCGTGCCGTGAAGATAATCGCCGTTCTGCAGATATTCGCCGTTGTCGACTTTGGGCTGGAAGTTGATAAACTTTTCGCCCATGACGCCGCTCGACGTGATTGAAACTTTCGACTGCTTGGGAATTTGCACGTCGGGATTTATGTCCATTGTGATTGTAACGCCCGTGCCCTCGTTTGCGATTTTGGTAACTTTGCCGACAAGCACGCCGCTCAATCGCACGTCCGACTGCGGCTGTAGCCCGACGACCTGCTTAAAACCCGCGTAAATCGTATAATCGTTGCTCGGTCCGAAATGGAAATCGCCAAGCCC
>JADEZP010000027.1 GCA_015206805.1 Quinella sp. 1Q7
CGGGATATAAATTCGCCATAGGAGTGAATCAGGCCCTGTCAGGGGAACTGTATCTATATGCTATTAGGTTAGGATATCCACTTGTTTATGATGAAGTCTCTCATGAATGGGTGCCTGAGGATCCTACTCAATACATCACTGGGGATGCTGATGGTAACGCCAAGGTCACTATCTCTGATGTGACAACAATGATTGATTACCTGTTGAGTGGCTATTCTACAGGAATAAACATGGACAATGCCGACGTGGACGGCAGTGGCAAAGTTACCATCGAGGACGTGACTCTTCTCATAGACTTCCTGCTCAGGGGCTCTTGGTGGTAATAGTTGCCGGCAAAAAGGAAAAGAATTTCTAAAACGCTAAAATTCAGTTGCTTGAAGTCTTGTTTCAAGCAACTGAATTAGTGAATGGTGACTTGGGTGGCGCCGAAGCCGTACTCCTTGAAGCTGGCGTCCTGCACCTCGCAGGCGGGATAGTGGCGCTTGAGCTCCTCGAGAATGGCGCGCCGCAGCACACCCTCGCCCTTGCCGTGGATAAACACGATGCGCTGGCCCCAACTGTCAGTATTGCCCTGATGGTCACGCCATCGCCAACCAGATTACAGCCAACAACCCTGGCCGCTTTTGGGCAGTGAATGTTCATGCCGGCAGCTATGCCGTGACATCGTATCCCAATTTCAACACTACTGATGGCACGGCCATAGCTAATGGTTTCCAGATTGACGGCTATCCTGCAGGTGTGGTCAACCGTTCCACTCCTAACGGACAAAGTCGTGGCGCATGGGTATCATTAGCCAACCAGCAGATGAACCAGAATGCAGAGTGTAACGTGGCCGGCATGGTCATTGTGAATCCTATTACGCGCATGGCTACCATTAACGTAGAGGTTTATTATACCGACAACAGCAGCGTTGACGAGAACTACCTGACCGTCGTCATGTTGCAGGACAGCATCCTTGGCTCGCAAGCTGGTGCATCGACATGGAATCCTGGCCAAATGATTGGCAACCAATATGTACACATGCATGTCCTTCGCGATGTGATTACCAACACTTGGGGCGATGCCATTGCACCTACCACCCAAGGAACGCTGGTTACTAAAACATACGAATATCAGATTCCTGTTTCGATAGGCACACCTAATGGTATCGATGTCGATCTCAATAACATCACTTTCCTTGCTTGGGTATCGGAGCGTTCACAAGATTATGATTGGGTGAATCCGCAGAACCAACAACACTATATGTTTACTGCGGTACGCCCCATCCTGAACGCCTGTGAGCTTGAATACGTCCTGGGTGTCGATGAGCCTATCTATCCCATCGTGGCTAGTGTTGGAATAGATGGTTTGTATGAATGCACGCAGTCGAAAAAGGCTGAGATCAACATCCAAAACATCGGTACGTCAACCCTCAACTCGATGACCGTCATCATGGATTACGGTGGCGAGACCTATACCCAGAACTGGGAAGGCGAACTGCTGCCTTTCGTCAGGGAAAAGATCATCATCCCGATGACGACTCCATTTGGCACCAACGATATGACGATTTCGATTACGGAAGCCAATGGACAGGCATACTCTTTCACCCATACGGAGACCATCAATAGCCTCGAATGGGTCGACCTTGAGGTTGAAGGCGAAACAGAAACGCTGAAGCTGATGTTGATGCAAGACAAGTTCGGCAATCAAACTACCTGGTCGTTTACGGCTTCCGACGGCACGGTGTTGGCTTCGGGAGGCCCATACCAGATTTTGCCAGGTAGCAGTGGAACTCAGATTCATGTCGAGAACGTCGTCGTTCCCGTCAATGAATGTGTGAGATTCACCATCCGCGATGCGATGGGTGATGGAATTTGCTGCACTAGCGGCAATGGCTATTATATCGTCAAGGACAGCCACAATAACGTGCTCTTTGGCGACCAAAATGATGGCGATTTCGGTGAAGAGTTTTCGCACCTGATTTCCATTAGGGGTGGACAGACATCGGAAGTCGAAGTAGGTGCCACGGAAGTCCTCAACATGACTTATCATGGGGCAGATTTCGTTGCTCCGCTTACTTTTGTAGATTATCCCGAAGAAGTTGGCTTCTCTTACAGAAAAGTGACCAACTCCAACGTGATGACGGTGGAGGGCCATTTGAATGAGTTCAGCAGGATATTTGCTCATGTCGACGGCCTTGACGCCAATTCTATCTATATGGTGAAAGCATACGCCATCGTTAATGGTGAGACGTATTATGGCTCGGAAACCACATTCCAGACTGTTCTTGAGGGCGTGAACGATTTCGCAGCCTCTTTGAAGCTCTATCCTAATCCGACATCGAGTGTGTTGAACATCGAAGGTGAAGGCATCAACAGCGTTGAGGTCTTCAATGTTGTGGGACAGCATGTCGCTTCGATGTCAAGCGATGGGAACAAGGCCCAAATCAACACTGAAAGCCTGAATGCGGGTGTTTACTTCGTCCGTATCCTTGCCAATGATGGCAACATGGTCAACCGCACTTTCACAGTGGTTCGTTAATCGGTCCGCTGGAGTATAACAAAAAAAAGTCGCTTCAATCGAAGCGGCTTTTTTTCGTCATTGCGAGCGAAGCGAAGCAATATAGAGTCTATAACCCGAAAAAAGGAATCAAACCAATCCCTTCTCCTTCAGCAACACGCTCATCTGCTCCTGCAACTTCTTCGCTTCCTCGCCTGCGCGAACGGCAAAGTCGCTGCCATTGGAGGCGTAGATGATGCCTCTTGACGAATTGACGAACAGGCCACATTCGTCGTTCAAGCCGTTGTGGGCCACGGCTTGCAAGTCGCCGCCTTGGGCTCCCACGCCTGGGACGAGGAAGAAATAGTCGGGCAACATCTTACGAATTTCACCCAATTCTTCGGGATGGGTGGCACCCACCACGAACATCATTTGCTCCGAAGTGGCCCAAGTCGTGGCGGTTTGCAGCACTTGTTGGTGTAGCATACGTTCACCGACATTCAAGTATTGGAAGTCTTGCGAGCCTTTGTTGGAGGTCAGCGCCAGCAACACGACCCATTTGTCCTCGAAGTTGAGGAAAGGCTCCACGGAGTCCTTGCCCATGTAGGGTGCCACGGTGAGGGCATCGGCCTTCAAGGTGTTGAAGAAGGCACGGGCATAGTTGGCCGAGGTGTTGCCGATGTCGCCGCGCTTGGCATCGGCGATGATGAAGATGTCGGGGTGGTTGATGCGGATGTATTGGATGGTACGCTCCAGACTTTGCCAACCTTTGGTGCCATACACTTCGTAGAAAGCCGTATTGGGCTTGTAGGCCACTGCAAACTCGGCGGTCTTGTTGATGATCTGCTTGTTGAATTCAAAAACAGGGTCGTCCATGGCCAACATGTCCTGTGGAATCTTGTTGATGTCGGTGTCCAAGCCGACGCAGAGGAACGACTGCTTTTTCTTGATTTGCTCAAATAACTGGTGTTTATTCATAGGATTGTTTATTGACACGGGACACGGGACTGCGGGACACGTGACAATGGTCTCGCGTCTCGTGTCTCGAAGTCTCGTGTCAAATTATTATTCATTATGATTCAATATTTTCTTTCAGTCTTTCAGCGTTTTCCGCCATTTGCAGGCGGTTGATGATTTCGGTGAGGTCGCCATCCATGACGGCGGCGAGGTTATAGACGGTCAGGCCTTCCACGCGGTGGTCGGTGACACGCCCTTGGGGATAATTATAGGTGCGGATTTTCGCCGATCGGTCGCCGGTCGAGACCATGGTCTTGCGCTTGGCGGAGATGTCGCTGATGTATTTTTGGTATTCCATGTCGTAGATGCGGGTGCGCAGTCGGGCCAAGGCGCGTTCGCGGTTCTTGGGTTGGTCGCGGGTCTCGGTGCACTCGATGAGGATCTCCTGCATCTCGCCCGTGTTGGGGTTCTTCCACATATAGCGCAGGCGCACGCCCGATTCCACCTTGTTCACGTTCTGTCCGCCCGCGCCGCTTGAGCGGAAGGTGTCCCACTTTATCTCGCCCTCGTTGATTTCCACGTCAAACTCCTCGGCTTCGGGCAACACGGCCACCGAAGCGGCAGAGGTGTGGATGCGGCCTTGGGTCTCGGTCTTGGGTACACGCTGTACACGGTGAACGCCAGACTCAAATTTCAAGATGCCATAGCATCCATTGCCCGTCACGGTGAAGTCGATTTCCTTGTATCCGCCGCTCGCGCCTTCGCTTACACTGGTCACTTCGACCTTCCAGCCACGGTTTTCGCAGAATTTGGAGTACATGCGGAACAAGTCGCCGGCAAAGAGGCAGGCTTCGTCGCCACCCGTTCCAGCGCGGATTTCCATGATGGCGTTCTTGCTATCCTGTGGGTCTTTGGGAATCATCATCACGCGGATGTCTTGCTCCAGTTGCTCGATGCGCGTTTGGTGATAGCTGATTCGGTTGCCGTAAGTTTCCTTCCACTGCCAAACGCGCTCCAAAAATTTTTCGCGTCCGAGTTCGTAACGGTTGGTGCCTTCGCCGCGCAGTTGCTCTTCGACTTTAGCTTGAGTGGCAATGCCCGCGTGGTCGGTGCCGGGCATCCAAAGGGTGTTGTCGCCCTTCATGCGGTGGTAACGAATCAAAATATCCTGCAACGTTTCGTCGAGCGCGTGACCCATGTGAAGTTGCCCCGTGACGTTCGGCGGCGGAATCACAATGCAAAACGGCTCACCTGCGGCGTCGGCTGTGGTGTGGAAATTTTTATCGCGCTCCCACGCCGCGTAAATGTCGCGCTCAAAATTTTGCGGCTCATAAGTTTTCGGTATGTTGCTCAAAGTTTCTGCCCCCAGTTTGTGAAATTAATTGCAATAATAGCTTGCCGCCGCTTATTCGTCAAGGGAACTTGTCCCCCGCCGTGCAAGTTGATATAATCTGCGCGGCGTTTTAACAATTAGGAATGTGCAATTAGGAATGAGGAATTTAAACGCGTCAACATTCCTAATTCCAAATTCCTAATTCCTAATTCTTAAAAGGGGAGGCAATTCAACTGATGGAGAACTCTGCGGTATCAATGCTGCCGCCGATAATTACGATTATCCTCGCGCTGTGGACGAAGGAAGTTTACACGTCGCTGATTGTCGGAATTTTCGTCGGCGCAATGTTTTTCACGGGCGGCAACTTTCTGGAGTCAATCGTGACATTTTTTGAGATCATGGAGTCGAAGGTCGGCGGCAACGTCAACATTTTGGTGTTCCTCGTAATTTTGGGAATTCTCGTCGCGATAATCAGCAAATCCGGCGCGACGCGTGCTTACGGCGAATGGGCGCGCTCCGTCATATCGGGCAAACGTTCCGCGTTGGGACTGACGGCGTTCCTCGGAATTCTGATTTTCATCGACGATTATTTTAACTGCCTCACGGTCGGGACAATCATGCGCCCCGTCACCGACAAATTCAAAATCTCCCGCGCAAAACTCGCTTACGTCATCGACTCGACGGCGGCTCCCGTCTGCATAATCGCGCCCGTCTCAAGTTGGGCGGCAGCTGTCGGCTCGTCATTGCCCGACGCGTCGCTGATTGACGGATTCGTCCTGTTCCTGCAAACAATTCCGTTCAACCTGTACGCAATTCTGACAATGCTGTTTATGGCGTTTATCGTCGTCACGGGGCGCGACTTCGCGACAATGGGCAAGGTCGTCCGCCAAAACAACGAGCACTTTGAAATTCCCGCCGAATATCGCGACAACGTTGCGGGCGAACAATCGACGGGCGGTCAAGGCAAAATCGTCGACTTGATTCTGCCGTTGTTGGTATTGATTAGCGTCTGTATTTACGGCATGTTGTACACGGGCGGCATACACGAAGGCAAATCAATCGCCGACGCTTTCGCCGACTGCGACGCTTCAAAATCGTTGGCGTTAGGGTCGTTCATTGCGCTGATTTTTATTTCCGCGCTGTATCTGCCGCGTAAAGTCGTCAACTTCAACGAATACTGCGAATGCTATTCACTGGGCTTTAAGGCAATGGTGCCCGCGATTTTTATCCTGTGCCTCGCGTGGACGCTGTCGGGCATTTGCTCCGATAAATATCTGAATCTCGGCGGCTACGTCGGGACAATCGTCCAAGCTCACGCGTCGCTTGCAATGTTCCTGCCCGTGATATTTTTCGTCGTGTCAATGGCGTTGGCGTTCGCGACGGGCACGAGCTGGGGAACGTTCGGCATACTGATTCCGATTGCGATATCCGTGCTTGTGAATTTGCCGACGGAGCAAGCAGCGGATTTGCTGGTTATCTGCGTCGCGGCGATATTGGCAGGCTCTGTCGGCGGCGACCACGCGTCACCGATTTCCGACACGACGATTTTAGCTTCGGCTGGCGCACAATGCCATCACATCGACCACGTCTCGACGCAAGTGCCGTATGTGCTGACGGTTTCGGCATGCTGTGTCGTCGGCTACATTGTCGGCGGCGTCACACTCAACGGCTGGCTGGGATTAGGCGTCGCGCTTGCATGTCTTGCCGTCATTATGATTGTCGTCCGCGCGAAAGTTCCCGCCATTGACGTTTGAACTGCTAATTAAGAGGCCGCACAGGACGTGCGGTCCGCCCGCGCACTGAGCGTGACGCGAAGTCCGCGGGCAACGTGCGGCTACGGGTAGGCTCAACGTTGCGGCAATCGGGACTAACGCCCCCGCGAGGTGCCCTTTCTTTTGCTACTTTTCTTTGGGCACGCAAAGAAAAGTAGATACTAAACGACAAATTCAGCGATTAACGTTCAGAACAAATAAATTTATACAACGGAGGTACGAGCCATGCTCAAGAAAACAAAAATCATCTGCACGCAGGGACCCGCCACCGACGCGCCCGGCGTCATCGAGGGTTTGATTGCCAACGGCATGAACTGCGCCCGATTCAATTTTTCGCACGGCGACCACGCCGGTCATAAGAAACGCATCGACGCCGTCAAAGCCGCCGCCGCCAAGTCGGGCAAAATTATTTCGCTGATTCTCGACACCAAAGGTCCCGAAATGCGTCTCGGACTTTTCAAGGACGGCTCGGTTCAGCTCACGGAGGGCAACAAATTCGTGCTCGTCAACGACGACATCGAAGGCGACGAAACTCAAGCGTCCGTCACGCACAAATTGCTTTATACGGAAGTCAACGTCGGCGACAAACTCCTGCTCAACGACGGGCTTGTCGAATTGCGCATTGATTCAATTGTCGGCAAGGACATTCACACGACGATTCTAAACAGCGGCAAAATGAGCAGTCGCAAACGCGTCGCCGCGCCCGGCGTATCGTTGGGACTTCCCGCCGTCAGTGAGCAGGACGAGCAGGATATTCTGTTCGGCATTGCAAATGATATGGACTTCGTCGCGGCAAGTTTCATTCAACGCGCCTCCGACGTGCAGGAACTTCGCGAACTCATCACCAAAAACGGCGGTCACATGGAAATTATTTCCAAGATTGAAAACCTCGAAGGCGTCAAGAACATCGACGACATCATTGCGGCAAGTGACGGCATTATGGTCGCACGCGGCGATTTAGGCGTCGAAATTCCCGCCGAAGACGTGCCGATTATCCAAAAAAATATTATTCGCAAATGCAACGCTGTCGGCAAACCCGTCGTCGTCGCAACGCAAATGCTTGAGAGTATGACGGTCAATCCGCGTCCGACACGCGCTGAAGTTTCCGACGTCGGCAACGCGATTCTCGACGGCGCAGATGCCATTATGTTGAGCGGCGAAACTGCGGGCGGCAAATATCCCGTCGAAGCTACAACCATGATGAATCAAATCGCCCGCCGTATCGAAGAGTCGCTGGAGTACAAAGAAATTTTCCTGCAAAAAGGTATGCACCGCAAAAACTCCCAGACGGACGCCATTGCTCACGCGACTGTTCAGCTCGGCTACGAACTTAACGCCGCCGCAATTATCACGCCGACACGTTCGGGCTACACAACACGCGTCGTCTCGAAGTACAAGCCGAAAGCTCCGATTATCGCCTTCACGCAGACCGACCAAGTTGCGCGCCATTTGAATTTGCGTTGGGGAGTTTTCCCAATTTCCGGCACGCCGTGGCTCGATATCGTCCAAATGATTAATTACGCCTCGAACGCCGCGCTCGAAAAGGAATACGTCAAAAAAGGCGACCTAGTCATTTTGACGGCGGGCATGAAATACGGCGAAGGCGGCACCAGCTCCATACGCCTGCACACAATTTAAATCGCGGCAATTCGCGCCGACACCACCAAAATAAATCGGTCGTCCGTTTCATTGGGCGACCGTAATTTTTTTTATTGAGATTTTAATACGGCTCTGTTATAGTTTGAAAAACTTAACGTCAGGAGGCGGAGCGTCGTGATTGCGAACATCCTAAGAAAAATTTTTGTCGCGACGTGTGCGCTTGCAATTATCTGTTCAATGAATTATTGCGCGGCGCGGAAAATTGTTGCGGTTATGCCGCTTGAAAACGTTTCGGGCTACGACGAGGAAAAAGTTGCCGAAATTATGACGGAGCAGTTAATCGTCGCCATTCACTCAAGCGGCGCGTATACCGTCGTTGAACGTGCGCAACTCGGCGCGATAATTCGTGAACAGGGCTTCCAAAATATCGCCGTCGATCCGAATCAAGCCGTCAAGCTCGGCAAGCTCATGGGCGCGGATTATTCGATGGTCGGCAAAGTCACGATGGCTGTCGTCGAAGGCAATCCCACTGCCGCAACAATCGCGCAACTCGGCAACCTGTTCGGGCTCGAAGATATCGGCGCGGCGGCTGAACCGTTCGTGCACAAGTTCAAGGGCAAAATCGCGTTGGAGTTTCGTTTTGTCGACAACACGACGGGCGAAGTCATAATCGCCAAAACCGTCGAAGGCTCCAAAAGCGGCGCAAGTGTCGCGTCAGCCTTCAACAACGCCTGCAAGTCTGCGGCGGGAAATTTTTTGCACGAACTTGACAGCTTGAATCCGTTCCGCGCACGAATTGCCGACATCAACGGCGCGGACATTTACATTGACCACGGCTCGGACAGCGGGCTTAAGTGCGGCGATACGTTGATTGTCGTGCGCGAAGGCGATCCGATTGTCGTAAACGGCAAAATCGTCGGCACGCGGCAATACGAAGTCGGCACCGTTAAAGTCGTCGAGGCTTATCCCGATTACTCTTTGTGTCATGCGGAGTTCGGCTCAAGCGGCATTCACGCGGGCGACGTCGTTAAGCGCAATTAGGAATTAGGAATGAGGAATTAGGAATGAGGAATTAGGAATGAAAATTCATTACGCATTACGCATTGCGCATTACGCATTGATTTTCTTGCTGATGATTTTCGGCGCGACTGCTTACGCAAAGGAAGTTACCGTCAGCGGAATGGGCATCACTCCTTCCGACGCGGAAAACGACGCATTGCGCGCCGCCGTTGAAAATACCGTCGGAATTCTCGTCGATTCGGAAACGCTCGTTGAAAACAGCGTCTTAATCAGCGACAACATTTATACGCAGTCTCGCGGCTTCGTCAACGAATACACCGTTTTGAGTCGCGAACAAATTGCAAACGGTTGGCGCGTGACGATTCGGGCTGTTGTCGACGATCAACCGAACTCAAAACTTATGAGCGAACTCACGCGGCTGGGGATAATCAACGTTCAACTTCGCAACCCGAAAATCGCCGTCTACGTGCCCGAAGAACACATCAACTACGCTGTCGGCGGCGCGGGCGGCGAAGTCGCTATCGTCAAAACTTTGCTCAACGCGGGCTTCACGAACGTTACGGAGGTCGGCGCGGGCTTGAGCTATCAAAATCCGTTGAGCATGAATTCCGCGCAACTTCGGCAGGCGGCGCAAATTTACGGCGCGGACATTATGATTGTCGGGCAAAGTTTTTCGGAAGGCGTCGGCGACGTCGGCGACTACCTGCCCGGCAATCAGCGCACGAATATGCAAGCTTGTCGCGCCCGCGTGGAGGCGAAGATGTTCATTGTGCGCACGGGTCAAATTATCGCGGCGGACGGTATGTACGGCTCCGCTTACGACAATTCGCAAGCCGTTGCCGCCAAAAAAGCTCTTGCCTCCGCCGGCGAACAAATGGGCAATTATTTCGTCGAACAGATAACGGGCATGTACACGAGCCGCCAAGGTTTGGAAGTCATTGTTCAAGCCGCGGACTTCACGCAAATTAACATGGTGCAAAATGCGCTCGGCAGGGTCAGTCGCGTCAAGAACGTCACGCTTGCGCAATATGCGGGCGGTCGCGCAGTTTTCCGCGTCAGTTACGGCGGCTCCCCGCAGACGCTTTTCAACGAGTTGCAGGCTCAAACGCCCGCCAATTTGATTTTGCACGCGCTCGACTACAACACGTTGACGATTTACGTCCGCTGAACATCACCGATAAAAAAAACTCCCCGCAATGATTCGCAGGGAGATTTTTTTTTTTGCAAGCGCGACTTCAGCCCATCGTCAGCAACATAATCGCTTTTTGCGTATGAAGACGATTTTCCGCCTCGTCGAAGATGACGTGAGCATTGTCCTCGAAAACGTCGTCGGTAATTTCTTCGCCGCGATAGGCGGGCAGGCAGTGCAGGACGATTGCATTTTTGCTCGCGCCGCGCAGGAGTGACTTGTTGACTTGATACGGCGCGAAAATTTTTTTACGGGCGTCGTGTTCGGCTTCCTGCCCCATGCTCGCCCAAGTATCCGTTGCAATGATGTCGGCGTCGCGAACTGCCTCGACGGGGTCTTGCGTCCATGAAAGATTCGCGCCCGTTTCCTCGGCGTCGGCAAGCGCGGTCTCGAAAACTTTCTGATTCGGCTTGTAATTTTCGGGCGTCGCGACAGTCAGCGTCATACCGACCTTTGCCGCGCCGTAAAGGTAAGAATTCGTCATGTTGTTGCCGTCGCCGACGTAAGCCATTTTGAGCGCGCGGAAGTTCTTGCCCTTATGTTCTCGAATCGTCAGCAAATCCGTCAGCACTTGACACGGGTGAAGCAGGTCAGTCAGTCCGTTGATGATGGGAATGTCGGCGTATTTGGCAAGCTCCTCGACCTTCGACTGCTCGAACGTGCGAATCATTATGCCGTCAAGATATCGTGCCAAGACGCGTGCGGTGTCTTTAATCGGCTCGCCGCGACCAAGTTGCAAATCTTTGCTCGACAGGAAAAGTCCCGTCCCGCCCAGTTGGAAGATGCCGACCTCGAACGAAACTCGCGTGCGCGTCGACGATTTCTCGAAAATCATGCCCAGCGTCTTGCCTGCAAGAAATTTGTGTTCGACGCCCGTTTGTTGCATGACTTTCAGTTGCGCCGCCGACTCTAAAATTTCGTGAACTTCGTCCGCGCTAAGGTCGTGAATCGAAAGTAAATCTTTGCCGTTCAACAAAAGTATCAGCCTCCAATTTTCAACATGTCTCGAATAAAATTATACTCGGCGTATTCGTGCCACCTTACGTTGCGCTTGAGAACGTCCATAAGTTGCGAAATGATGTTTTCGGCGGCGCGGCGAACGTCGGCGACAATTGGATACGGCAACGTCAACAGCTCCGGCAACTCCCGAATGAACATTTGCGCGTCGGCAAAGGTGCAATAGTTCAGCGACATCAACACGGCGGCAATCGACGCCTCCTCACAATCTTTAAAGCGGTCGTCGGAAAGTTTGCCGCGCAGATATGAACTTATCGCCCTGCACGTGAGAGCAGTCTCCATATCACTGACGGTCGGCAACGTCGCTGTCAAGGTGTCAATCACGCGGATAACTCGGTCGTCGTTATTTTCGAGCGTGAAATTTTTTGCCCGCGCCGCACGATAACGCAAGATGCCGTCGTCGAAAATTTCGTTGCGGTCGTAAGCGTCGAAGAACGCCATTTTGTAATTGTTGGTCGGTTGATCACATCTGCCGCGCCGAATTTTTTTTGCGAATTCTTCGCGCGACTTGGCGTAGTAATGATTGAGCGCGATTTTGTCGACGGTGACGGGATTGTTGAATGCGTAAATATTGATGTCGCGAATTTTTTCGCCGGGAATTTGTTTGCCGTTTTCGTTGACGGAGTAACGGTTTATGAAATATTGTGCGAAATGCGGGTTGTGAATGAGATTTATTTTGCGCGGATTGGAAATGGTTTTGACGTGAGCGTTGCCCAAACCGTCGGGAGCCCAATCGCTCGGCGCACGCCGCATGAAACGTTCCAGCACGCCACGCGATAAATCCGCCGTCTCGTGACCGCTTGAGCCGAAAATTTGCCAGTTGACTGCGACGCCCGCCGCTTTGGAATCGAGCTCAAAAATTTCGTCGATGACCTCGGCGACGGAGCGGTTTGTTTTCGGATACAGAAACTCGTCGGCGTCAATAAACGCCATATTCCTGCAAACGAACTTAAATTTTTTTACGGCGTCGTTGTAGACGGGCATTTGCATAATTTCGCCGGGCGCAGGGAAATAATCGACGAGCCCCGCCTCAACATACGGACGCGCGACTTCGGCTTGATTGTCGGTGCTGTCGTTGTCGTAAAGGTAAAAATGTTCCACGCCAGCCAACAAGTGATAATCGAGCCACTCGGCAAGATACGGTGCCTCGTCCTTCATGATTGCGACGACCGCCAAATCATACAGGAACAAATTTTTATCGACCATTGAATCACTCCTTGAGCAAATCTTGAATATAATCCAGCTCGGAATAATCGCGCCACAGATTGTTAAAGCGGAAGACTCTTTTCAGTTGCGGGACGATGTTTAACGTGGTGCGGCGAATGTCGGCGACAATTGGATACGGCAACGTCAACAGCTCCGGCAACGCTCTAATTAATATTTGCGCCTCCATGAAGTCCACATCGTCCAATAAGTTAAGGACGGCGGCAAGCGACGCCTCCTCGAAAATTTTAAAGCGGTCGTCGGAAAGTTTTTTGCTCAGATATGAACTTATCGCCCTGCACGTCAAAGCCGTCTCCATATCACTGACGGTCGGCAACGTCGCGGTCAAGGTGTTAATCACGCGGATAACTCGGTCGTCGTTATTTTCGAGCGTGAAATTTTTTGCCCGCGCCGCACGATAACGCAAGATGCCGTCATCGAAAATTTCGTTGCGGTCGTAAACGTCAAACCAATCGTTGCCGTATTTGCTCACGGCGTCGGAACGCCCGCGATTTTGTTTCAACGTGAATTCTTCGCGCGACTTGGTGTAGTAGTGATTGACAACGATTTTTTCGGCGGTAACAGGATAATTATTGTAACCTTGCACGGGGTTGCCGTTCTCGTTGACGGAGTGGCAACTTTCAAAATACACGAGGAAATGCGGGTTGCCGACGAAATTTATCTTGCGCGGATTGGCAAGCGTTTTGACGTGGACATTCCCGCCCGTAAGTCCCGACGGCAACTGCACAGAAAAATTTTTTGGCGCACGCCGCGTAAACCGCTCAAGCACGCCGCGCGATAAATCCGCCGACTCGTGACCGTTCGAGCCGTAAATTTGCCAATTGACTGCGACGCCCGCTGCATTCGGTTTGTCCGATAAAATTTCGTCGACGACCTCGGCAACGGAGCGGTTTGTTTTCGGATATAAAAATTCGTCGGCGTCAATGAACGCCATATTCCTGCAAACGAACTTAAATTTTTTTACGGCGTCGTTGTAGACGGGTATTTGCATAAGTTCGCCGGGCGCAGGGAAATAATCGACGATACCTGCCCTAACATACGGACGCGCGACCTCGGCTTGATTATCGGTGCTGTCGTTGTCGTAAAGGTAAAAATGTTCCACGCCCGCCGCCAAGTGATAATTCAGCCACTCTTTGAGATACGATCCCTCGTTCTTGAGAATCGCGACGATCGCCAAATTATACAGGAACAAATTTTTATCGACCACGGTTTAACCTCCAAACACGTCGTCCAAAATCGCAATGAGTTCGTCGACGTGCGCATTCGTGATAATCAGCGGCGGAATGAATCGGAGCACCGTGCCGACAGTGCAGTTGATAATCGCGCCGCGCCGCATGCACTCGTTGACAATTTCCACGCCCGTAAGTTTCGGACGGTCAAGCTGCGCGCCGAGAATCAGACCTTCGCCGCGAATTTCGCTAATCTGCGCGGGATATTTCCGTTGCAATTCGATAAGGCGACTCTTGAAGTACGCGCCGACTTCGGCGACGTGCGCCAAAAATTTTTCGTCGGGCACGGTGTCAAGGACGACATTCGCCGCCGCGCAGGCAAGGGGGTTGCCGCCGAAAGTCGTGCCGTGATCGCCCGCGTGGAAGGCTTGCGCAACTTCCTCCGTGCAAATAAACGCGCCAATCGGCACGCCGCCCGCCAAGCCCTTCGCAAGCGTGACGATGTCGGGTTTGACGCCGTAGCGTTCGTAAGCGAAAAATTTTCCGCTGCGCCCGATACCCGATTGAATTTCGTCGAGAATCAGCAGTGCGCCGAATTTGTCGCAAAGCTCACGGACGCGCCTCAAATATTCGTCGCGCGGGGGATAAACGCCGCCTTCACCCTGAATCGTCTCAAGCATGACCGCGCAGGTTTTGTCGGAAATTTTTTCGGCAAGTTCGTCGGCGTCGTTGAAGTGGACGTAATCGAAATCGGCGGGCAACGGCTCAAAGCCCTTGTGATATTTCGGCTGACCCGTGGCGGTAAGCGTGGCAAGCGTGCGTCCGTGAAAGCTGTCCCACGCGGTGATGATTTGCGTCTTGTCGGGCGAAATTTTCTTCGCGAACTTGCGGGCAAGTTTAATCGCGCCTTCGTTAGCCTCCGCGCCGGAATTGCCGAAAAATGCGCGATCCAGCCCGCTAAGTTTGACGAGCTTTGCGGCGGCGTCGGCTTGCGGCTTTGTGTAGTAAAGGTTGCTCACGTGAATGACTTTGCCCGCCTGATTCGATATGGCGTCGACAAGCGGCTTGTAAGCGTGACCGAGGACGTTGACGGCAATGCCCGCCAGAAAGTCCAGATAACGTTTGCCGTTGATGTCGTAAAGATAAGCACCTTCGCCGCGCTCCAAAACGATTTTGTAACGCTTGAACACGGGCAAATAATTTTGGTCGTCGCGTTCAAAAATTTGCTGTTCAGTCAAAAAAATCACTCCCTAAAAATTTTTGCAACGTTCACGGGCAAACCTCCGTGCCAAGTACTGCCGCAGTGAACAGCTCCAAAATTATCGAATGCGGCAGTCGCCCGTCAATCATGCCGTCAATCATGCCGTCAAAGTGCCGCGCTCAATGTCGTCGTCGGCAAGATAGCGTTGCTCCAACGTGCACATGTCGGCAAAAAAGTTTTTCGCGCAATTCGGGCGTTGTCACGGACAAACCTCCGTGCCGAGACCTGCCGCCGTGAACAGCTCCAAAATTATCGAATGCGGCAGTCGCCCGTCAATGATGTAAGCTTTGTTCGCGCCGCGCTCAATGGCACGCAAGCACGCTTCGACCTTCGGAATCATGCCGCCGCTGATTATGCCGTCGCGAATGAATTCACGCGCCTCGTCGGCTTTGAGCGTGGAAATAAAACTTTTCTTGTCCGCGAAATTTTTGTAGACGCCTTCGGTGTCGGTAAGCAACAAAAGTTTTTCAGCCTTGAGTGCGCCCGCAATGTCAGCCGCAACGTAATCGGCGTTGATGTTGTAGCTCGCGCCGTCCTCGCCGACGCCGATTGGCGCAATGACCGGCACATAATCGCCCGCAAGTAAATCATCGACGATTCGGATGTTGACCTGCTTAGCCTTGCCGACGTAGCCGATGTCGACTTTACGCTTGTCGCCGCCGTCGTAGACAGTCGCCAATTTTTTTTCGGCTTGAATCAAATCGGCGTCCTTGCCGCTCAAGCCCACGGCACGCAGTCCGCGCCGATTGAGCAACGTGACAATTTCGGAATTGATTTTGCCGTCGAGCACCATCTCCGCAATTTCGACGGTCTCTTCGTCAGTGACGCGCAAGCCGCTCACAAACGACGTCTCCTTGCCGAGCTTTTTAAGGAAGCCCGTAATTTCGGGACCGCCGCCGTGAACAATGACGACGTTAATCCCGACGAACTTCATCAGCGCGACATCCTGCATGACGGACGCTTTGAGCGCGTCGTTGACCATGGCGTTGCCGCCGTATTTGATGACGATTGTCTTGCCGTGGAACTCTTGAATGTACGGCAGAGCCTCAACCAAAATCGCCGCACGGTCGCCCGCGCTGAAATCGGTTTTAGGTTCGGGCGTGTCGGGAATTTTTTTGAGTTCGGCGTCGAGCTGCGCCAAAGCCTCCGCGTGCATATCGGGCGGCAGAAATTTTTTCAGCAACTCCGCCGCCAATTCCGCCTGCAAAATATTTTCAAGCATCTGATAACCTCCGCAATGTCCGTGAAATTTTTTCGTGATAATAGCACAAAAAATCCCCGCCGTAAATTTTTCGACGGGGGAAATTTTTGTGCGACGTTCAAATTTGTGAGGGCGGCGTCGGTGCAGGCAACTTCAACAGCTTGCCGAGGTATTCGTCGGTGCCTTCGGACTTGTAGCGGAAATTGCCCGCGCCCGTCAATTTCGTAAAAGTCGACGCGCACAAATGCAAAACCTTCAGCGAGCGTGCGGCAAGTTTTTTCATCAGCGTAAAATTTTTCGGCGGCGGAATGTTTTCGGGATGTTCGCTGTTGGGATGGTCACTGCGCTCAACAGTCGTCGGCTGCCAGTTTACGTCGAAATAATTCAGCTTCAGTTGCGTCGAACGATCGGTCAGATATTGGCAGTAAATAATTTCGCCGTTGATACAAACGAACTTGATTTTTTCGCGGGCGGCGCGCATGTCGAACTTTGACTTGTCGCGGACGATGATGTTCATGCCGGAGCCGTGATTGCACTTCAAAACAAATTGGTCGGGCAGTTCGTCAAAGTCGGTGTCGTCGAAGTCGTCCCACACGCCGAGCAACGGTATCAGATACTGCGCACCAATTTTATCGGCAACCCAGCGGCGCACAAGGTATTTGTCGGCAAGGCGGCTTTTAATCGGCGTCGCGTCGTAAAGCTTGATCCACTGCAATTTTTCCGTGAACGTCCGCACATTGTTGAAGTCGAGCTGTCGCCGCATACGTTGCCGAAAACCTTGCGCCAAGACGGCGGGATAGAACTGCGGATTCAAATTTTTGACCTGCCGCTGAATTTGCATACGCCAATGAGTTTCGCCGAAAAATTTCGCGTCGTCGTTGTTGCGAATGTGAAACTCCAGCCCGCAGAAATACGTCCGTTGAGTACCGTCGGCATCGCGCAGGCTGAAAAATCCCCAACCGCGTTTTGCGTCCCACAGGATAATTTTTTTTGACGCGAAGACCTCCAGCTTGCCGACGGAAATTTTTTCGGGCGCGTCACTCAAAATTGCTACGAACTCAAAGTCGCGGCTGACGGCGTCGGTAAAAAATTTCTGCAGGACAGTTTTCTTCGTTCGGCCTCCGAGTGAAGACTCTGAACTGCGGAATTATGAGCCGGCTGAAATTATGTCTTCTCATTGCTGAACAGATTTTGAGTTGCAATGCATGAATTATCGAACTGCTCGACCAAACAATGTTGTCGGTCGACACTCAAACTCTGACCGATCTTTTGAGTAAAACTTTTTGCGGGCGTTTCGGACTCGATAAAGCCAATCAAATTCAACAACGCGCTAAAAATTCATTTGGAATTGTTCTTGCCTCGTCGAGTTTCGCGCTGATTATCCGCCAATATCTTGAGCAGTTGAAAGTGCTTGAATCGTCAAGAGCGGTTTGGCTTGCCGCTTTCAAAGACTCTGCTGTCAGTCGTTTCTATCAAAAGAAACTCGCCGAAGGTAAAAACCATTTTAATAAACCATATACTCCTGCCGAAGCCTCTTGACTTTTAATAGCCGGTCTTCGGTAAAACGAAATCCCGCGTACAACAAACTGCGCGGGGGATTTTTAGCATACGCGCCGCCGTTTGTCAAATGTTGCGTCGACGCTAAGTCAGCTCGACAAGTTCGCGGCGACGTTTGCCGAAGCGGGCGATTTTTTTTATGCCGAAACTGCGCACGTAAGCCGCCGCCTCCTCGAAAAATCTGCCGCAATCTTCGGGACGGTGCGCGTCGGAATTTATCGTGACGGGCAAGTTGTACTCGGCGACAAGTCGCATGAAGTCGGCGTAAGGCGAAATTTCCGCGACGGGGTATCGGTAAAGCGTGCCCGTGTTCACGTCGACAGCCATATCCGCACGTTTCAAGGCGTCGGCGACGCGTTCAAGGTACGGCGTCGTGTCGAAGTTCGGGAAGTGCTTAAACAGCCGCACGTTGAACGGGTGCCCCAAAATGTCGTAGTTGCCGCTTGCCGCAAGCAACTCAACCTGCGCGGCATATTCCGCCCAAACGTCGCGCAAATCTTGGCGACTCCACTCGTCGATAAGCTTTGACGCGTCGAAGCCCCAGCCCCATAAAAAATGCACGGAGCCGATACGATAGTCGAAGTCCCACGCGTCAAGGATTTTTTTCACGGCGGATTGGTCGCGGAAGTTGCAAACCTCGATGCCGATTTTAACGGCGTGATTTTCTTTCAGCCGCGCCATGAAGTCGAAATAATCCTTGAGCGTATGTTTGAACTTGTTCGTGCGGAGCCAAACTTTTTGGAACTCGCCGACGGGCGACGCGTCCAAAGTCAAGTCGTCGTAATACAGCCGCTCGAATTCAGGGAATGTGTGCGTGTGTTCGCTGACGCCGATTTCGTCAAGCCCGTGAGCCTTCGCCGCCGTGAAAAAGCCTTCCGCCCAAGTCTCGTCGTAGTCGCCGTATTCAAAGTGCATGTGATAATCGAATCGCATTAAAGTCACCTCGTCGCTTTATTCGTCGCGCAAATTGTAAATTGTTTGACGGCGGCTGTCCACAACGAAATTCCCGCGAAAGTATTTGATTAAAATATTTTTTCGGTTATAATGTCCTGAATAAAACATGGAGGCGAAATTTTTGTGGAGACTTCGGAAGTTCAAAAGTTCAACCTAAAAAATTTTCTCTCAACGAAGGGCGCGGCACTTTTGGCGGGGACTGTGGCGGTCATCGGTATCGGGACGCTTGCCTTTTCGGATTCGGTTGCGGACGGCGATAAAATCGTCCTCGGCGTGCGTGCGGAAGGTCAACCGCTCGGCGGCTTGGACAGAACTGCTGCGGAGAAATTTTTTAACACCGTTGCCGCGCAGAAAATTCACGACCTCACGTTCCGCTGTGACGGGGAAGAATTCGTCGTCACGCCCGCTGAAATCGGTTTGACGCCGCTCGTCGATAAAGCCGCGCAGGAAGCCTTCAGCTACGGGCGCGGAGGCTCAACCGTCGGCAACTTCAACGACCAGATTAAATGCATTCTCAACGGGCGCAACGTCAAACTTACCGCCGCCTACGACGCCGCCCTGCTTGAGGAAAAGCTCAACGACATTGCCGCGAAAGTTCAGCGTGACCCCGTCAACGCCCTGTGCAGATTTTCGTCGGGCACCGTGATTGAAAAAGTCCCCGGCGTTATCGGTAAGCGGCTCAACGTCACGGAGCTCGCTGAAAGTTTGCGCGAACCGCTCACGACGCTAAACCTTCCGAAAGGCGCGATTGACCTCAAGCTTGAAGACATTGCCCCGTTCGTCACGACGGAGGACATTGCCGCAGTCGATTCGGTGCTCGGTACCTACAGCACTAATTATTACCCCGGCGACCGCGGCGACAATATCTGGCTTGCCGCAAACTCAATTTCCGATAAGCTCGTCAAGACAGGCTGGACGTTTTCATTCAACGACACCGTCGGACCGCGCACGTGGGATAACGGCTACAAAGTTGCGGGCGTCATTATCAACGGGCGACCTGATGTCGACTACGGCGGCGGAGTTTGTCAAGTCAGCTCCACGCTGTACAACGCCGTATTGCTCGCGGGATTGACGCCTACCGAACGCACGCCGCATTTTTTCCAATCGACGTACATTGCGCCCGGACGTGATGCGACCGTTGCCGACGGACAAATCGATTTCAAGTTCCGCAACGACTTGCCGCACAATGTCTACCTGCTCGCCGAAGCTTACGGCTCGACGTTGAGCGTCTACGTTCTCGGCACGAAGGCAGATCTCGGCGGCGCGGATGTCGTCCTTGAAACTGACGGCTCGTATATGTCGCCGTCGCTTTATCGCGTTTGGTACAACGGCGACGAAATGATTCGGAGCGAATATCTGCACACCGACGTTTACGAGACGCCTAAGCCTGCGGAGCCTACTGCGACGCGCAATTAATTTGGAGGTTATCATGAAGTTTAAAGTTGTCGCGGCAATGAGCGGTGGAGTTGACAGCTCGTTGAGTGCGGCTCTTTTATTGGAGCGCGGATTCGACGTGGTGGGCGTGACAATGCGCCTTAGCGACGACGATAAAAATATTTCCGACGCCAGAAATGTTTGCAACCGCCTCGGAATAACTCACCACGTCGCGGACTTGCGGACGACCTTTCGCGCGGAGATTGAAGATTATTTCGTCGCGGAGTATCTGCGCGGGCGCACGCCCAATCCCTGCGTGCAATGCAACCGTAAAATAAAGTTCGGTGCGCTGTGGAAGTTCGCGGAGACTTTGGGCGCGGATTATCTGGCGACGGGACATTACGCGCGGATTATTTTCGAGGACGGGCGATTTAAGCTCAAGCGTGCCGTCGACGTGCGCAAGGATCAATCTTACGTGCTGTATACGCTCACGCCCGACAAGCTTGCGAAAATTTTGTTGCCGCTGGGAAATTTTTCCAAGACCGATACGCGCCGCCTTGCCGAGGAATTACGCTTGCCCGTCGCTCAAAAGCCCGACAGTCAGGAAATTTGCTTCGTGCCCGACGACGATTACAAGCGATTCATTGCCGAACGCGTCCCCGATGCTCAAGCACTGCAGGCGGGCGACATTGTCGACGGCGACGGGAAAATTTTGGGACATCACAGCGGCGTTGCCAACTACACAATCGGGCAGCGCAAGGGTTTGGGCATTGCTCACGAACATCCGCTTTACGTCACGCAACTCAACGTTCCGAGCCGTCAAGTCGTCGTCGGAGCGAATTCGGAACTTTTTACCGCCACGCTCACGGCAAGCGACGTTCATTGGATTTACAAGCCGACGTTGCCGACAACTTTGCACGCGAAAATTCGTTACGGCTCAAAATTTTCCGAATGCACCGTTGCCGAATCCGACGCGGGAAATTTTCTGCGCGTGACCTTCGCCGAGCCGCAACGCGCCGTCACGCCTGGACAGTCGATTGTCTTTTACGGCGGCGACGAAGTTTTGGGCGGCGCAATTATCGATTAAACTCTTGAAAAAATTCCGCGCGTCGAATATAATTTCGCCGGCAACAAAAAAATTACCCCGCGCAGTTTACGCGAGGTGTTGCGTGCAAACTTCAGCCGCTGTGCCGGTCGGGGCTTAGGCGGTTGTTCCGTTTAATGCGAGGAGTAAGATTTTATCAGCAAACAAAAAAGCGTCACTGCAACGACAGGACGCTGTGCTTGTCAGGCGGTTTCGCCCTACAAATATTATATCTGGGTTTTAGCTAAATTTTAGCCGTCAACCGTGCGAGGGTTTAGGCGGCTGTTCCGCTTAATGCGAGGAGTATTCCCCCCGTCATAGCGATTGTCCGGATAATAAACCAAACAACGCGCTTCATAAGCGTAACCCCCTTTCCGAGGGCTGACTCAACCGCCTGCCGTTTTGTTGGCGACAAGCACGAGCCGATTATAAATCACGCGTCACCGAAATTCAAGGTGGCGTTCATTTTTTTTACAGGCTTGAAAAGAATCTGCGCGGCAACTATACTGGCGCGGGAGGTTTTGCACGTGGACACGAAAAAATTAATTCGCGGCTTTTGGTCGCTGTTCAAAGGTTATTGGTCGTCGGAAGACAAGTGGCGGGCGCGCGGACTTTTGGCGGTCGTCATTGCAATGAATTTCGCGATGGTGTATCTGCTCGTCCAAATCAATTCGTGGTATCAAATTTTCTACGACGCGCTGCAAAATTACGAGGCGGAAAAATTTTGGCCGCTCGTCGGACAATTCAGCGCGATTGCGTTCGTGTACATTGTCATTGCGGTTTACGCGGTATATCTGCGGCAAATGCTCCAAATCAAGTGGCGCACGTGGATGACGCGAAATTACCTTGACGCGTGGATGGGCGGGCAGACGTATTACAAACTGCAGGACGCGGCGGATAACCCCGACCAGCGTATTTCGGAGGATATCGGGCAATTCGTCAACCTGTCGCTCGGATTGATTATCGACTTCCTGCGGCAACTGACGACGCTCGCGGCATTCGGAGTGGTGCTGTGGGAATTGAGCGGCTCGATAACTTTTTTGGGAATCGTCATTCCCGGTTACATGTTCTGGTTTTCGCTGATGTATTCGGGCGTCGGAACTTTCTTCGCGCACAAGGTCGGGCGCAAACTTATCGATCTGAATTTTTATCAGCAGAAATACGAGGCGGACTTCCGTTTCTCAATGATGCGCGTCCGTGAAAATTCCGAGAGCATTGCGTTTTATCGCGGCGAGGCGTCCGAACGTGAAGGCTTCGACCTGAAATTCAGCAACGTCATAAAAAATTATTGGCAACTCATGCGCAAGACCAAGCACTTGAATTTTTACGTCAACGGATACGCGCAACTTGCAGTTCTCGTGCCGTTGGTTATGGCGGCACCGCGCTACTTCGCCAAAGAAATTCAGCTCGGCGGGCTCATGCAAATATCGTCGGCGTTCCGAAACGTGCAGGACGCGCTAAGTTTCTTCGTCAACGCTTACGACACGCTTGCAAGTCTTGCGGCGGTCATCAATCGTCTCGACGGCTTCACCGAACACATGAACGACGCGCAAAAAATTCGCAGTGCCGTCACGAACTCGACCGCGCCCGAACTGAAACTTACCGCGCTGAACGTCTCCTTGCCGACGGGACGCGAACTGCTGAAAAAACTTTCGCTCACCCTGCAGAACGCCAAAGCCCTGCTCGTGACGGGCGCATCGGGTTGCGGCAAATCGACACTCCTGCGGACGTTGGCGGGAATATGGGCGCACGCGTCGGGCGAAATTTCCCTGCCGCAAGGTGCCCGCGTGATGTTCCTGCCGCAAAAGCCGTATCTGCCGTTGGGAACACTTCGACGCGCACTAATCTATCCTGCCGCCGAAAAAGACGCACCGTCCGACGAAAAACTCCGCGCGACATTGCGACTGGTTGACTTGCCCGCGCTTGCCGACAAACTCGACACGGCGGACGATTGGAGCCGAATACTTTCACTCGGCGAACAACAGCGGCTTGCCTTCGCACGGGTACTGCTCACCGCGCCCGATTACGTCTTCCTTGACGAGGCGACATCGGCACTCGACGAGCCGCGCGAAATTGAAATGTACGAACTTTTACGCGCGCAACTGCCGCAAGTCACGGTGGTAAGCGTCGGTCACCGTTCGACGCTGTTCAAATTCCACGACGTGGAGCTGAATCTCGACGGCGCGGGTAACTACAAAATCCGCGACATAAACATTGCGGCTTGAGCCGTTTAATTCTCGGCGCGGGCAACTGCAAAATCCGCGACATAACCGTTGCCGCTTGAGCCGTTCAATTCACGGTGCGGGCAACTGAAATATCCGCGACATAACCGTTGCGTCTTGAACCGTTCAATTCACGGCGCGGGCAACTGCAGAATTCGCGACATAACCGTTGCCGCTTGAGCCGAAAATTTTCCTTGCGAAGTCACTGCCGACTTTGATAAAATCTGCTTACAAGTTAAACGTCATACGGTACATTGTATATTGTCAGCAGTTTCGGCAAAGGGGGCATTTCCGACAATCGAGGGCTTCGGCAATTTTGTTTACCAACGAGGAGGACTAACTTTATGAACAAAGACATTACCTATCTGGAGCAACAGGCAAAGGTCGTTCGTCGCGGCATCGTCGAAATGTGCTACGTCAGCGGCAAATCCGCGCACCCCGCGCCCGCGTTGAGTTGCAGTGATATCGTCGCCGCGCTGTATTACGGCTTTATGAACGTCGACCCGAAAAATCCGCTCAAGGAAGATCGCGACCGCTTCATCCTGTCGAAAGGTCACGCGGCACCCGTGCTGTATTCCGTGCTGTGCGATTTGGGCTTCTTCCCGAAGGAAAACTACAAAACTTTGCGCCACGTCGGCGGCAACCTGCAAGGTCACCCCGTCTATCCGAAAACGCCCGGCGTCGATATGACAAGCGGCTCGCTCGGCAACGGTCTCGGTATCGGGCTCGGCATGGCTTACTATCTCAAATACTCCGGCAAGAAAAGTAAAGTCTTCGTCATGCTCGGCGACGGCGAAGTCAACGAAGGCACCGTTTGGGAGGCTGTCAATATCGCGCCCGTGCTCAAAGTCGACAACCTTATCGCAATCGTCGACCAGAATCATTTTCAGAGTTGCGGCTCGACCGAAGACATCTGCCCGATGCAAAACATGGCGGAACGTTGGCGCGCCTTCGGCTGGCACGTGCTGGAGTGCAACGGTCACGACATGCACGAAATTGTCAACAAGCTTGAAATCGCGACGAACTATCACGGCTTGCCGACGGTCATTGTCGCGCACACGATTAAGGGCAAGGGCGTTTCCTTCATGGAACATGACAACGCTTGGCATCAACACGCCGTCTCGAAGGAGCAATACGATATCGCAATGAGTGAATTGGCTTAACTCGTCCACGCGCAAAAGAAAGGTGATTACGACATGAGTATTGTATTCGATAAAGTTTCCACCCGCGTTGCCTTCGGCGATGCGTTGCTCCGAATGGCTGACGAATATCCCAATCTGATGTACGTCGCGGCTGATACCTTGAAGTCCGTCGGCGGCGCGCAGATTAAGAAAAAATATCCCGCCCGCGCAATCAACGTCGGCATCTCCGAACAAAATATGGCACTCGTCGGCGCAGGTATGGCGGCGGCGGGCGCAAAAGCTTTCGTGGCGACTTACGCGACGTTCGCTTCAATGCGCATTTGTGAACAGATTCGCACGTTTATCTGCTACCCGAATCTCGACGTGAAGATTATCGCGGGACTCGGCGGACTAAGCGGCGGGCAGGAAGGCACCACTCATCAAGGCATTGAGGATGTCGGCGTGCTTCGTTCAATCGCGAATCTCGTTATCGTTGAGCCTGCGGACGCCGCCGCGACCGAAGTTATCACGGAGGCAATTACGCGTTATGTCGGTCCCGTTTACATGAGAATCGGGCGCAACGCCTCCCCGACCGTTTTCGACAAGGCGACGTACAAATTTGAAATCGGCAAGGCAAATCCGCTCGTCGACAAGGGCAATGACGCCGTTATCTTCACGACGGGTGCCGCAGTTCGCCGCGCCCTCGACGCCGAAACAATTCTTGCGGCGGACGGCTTCAACATCAAAGTCATCGAAATGCCGACGATTAAACCGATTGACGAGGCGGCGATTATCGCGGCGGCTCAAGCGACGGGACTTGTCTTCACGACGGAAGATCACAACATTATCGGCGGGCTCGGCAGTGCAGTTGCCGAAGTCCTTTCCGAAAAATGCCCGACCAAACTTGAGCGAATCGGCATTCCCGACAAATTCACCGAATCCGGCGAACACGAAGAACTTATGGATAAATATTGTCTCAAGCCTGCTGACATTGCCGCACGCGTCAAAGCCGGCATTCAAGCAAAATAATTCTCACGCGTCAACATAAAACGAACAGCCCCTGTCACATTGACGGGGGCTGATTTTTTTTGCACACGGCAGGGCGAACGTATTGCAGGAAAAATTTTTGTCGTCCCCGAAAAAATTTCTGCGGGAGGTTTTTTTATGACGCTTGCAAACAAATTCGGCATCGACGACGCGGCGGAGCTTGCCCGCGTTGAAGAACGTATCAGCAAACGAAACGCCGTGGAGCTTTTCACGAGCGGGCGGCTTGAAAATTTTCCTGCGGGGAAGTTCGTGACGCTTGCCGAAATTCACCGCGCATTGTTCGCGGAGCTGTACGACTTCGCTGGGAAAATTCGCACCGTCAATCTTGCAAAAGGTCACTTCCGATTTGCGTCCGCGCTGTATCTGACGGAGGCGGTCGCTCACGTCGAGAACATGCCGCAAAAAAATTTCGACGACATCGCCGCAAAATATGTTGAAATGAACGTTGCGCACCCCTTCCGCGAAGGCAACGGGCGCAGTATGCGAATTTGGCTTGACCACATCTTCAAGACGGAGCTTGGGCGCGTCGTCGATTGGAGCCGCGTTGACAAGGCGCAATATCTTTCGGCAATGGAGTTGAGCCCGATTCACGACGTCGCAATAAAAAAAGTTCTCGCCGCCGCACTCACCGACAAGGTTGACGACCGAGAACTTTTCATGAAAGGCATTGACGCCAGCTACTTTTACGAAAATTATTTTGCGTATCGGACGCGGGATTTGTGAGCCGCAGTCGCGATTGCTTTCCGTTGACAAGAAAAAACTCTGCGTGTAAGATTGAGTCGTTGAAAAATTCAAATCAGACACACGGCAGAGCCATAAGAACGTTTTGATTGTACACCGCTCGCGCCGCGCTGTCAAACGAAAGGCGGAGTCATCATGTACGGGATTATTTACAAGCTGACGTGTCTTATCAACAGCAAAGCTTACGTCGGGCAAACGACGCGCACGTTAGAAAAACGTATTGAGCAACACAAGTATGGTAACCTTTATGTTGACCGCGCTATTCGGAAATACGGCTGGGAAAATTTTACAGTTGAAATTCTCGAAGAGTGCGACACGCGCGAACAGCTCAACGAGCGCGAACGCTATTGGATTGCTCATTTAAATTGTAAGAACAGGTGTTCACAAACGCTTAAGTAAAGTATGAATATGAGAAATTTTAATCAAAGTCTCAGCAGAAGATATTGTTAGCTCATAATTTTTGCTAAGTCGGCGGGAGTGATTGAGCCAGGCAAAAGTCCGCTCCACTATCCAGCGTTTTGGTAAGACTTGCCAACCGTGCCCCTTAAGCTTCTTGCTGATTTCTACTCGCAAGCCGAAATATTTGTACGACTCGTAAACAAAAGAGCCGCGA
>JADEZP010000103.1 GCA_015206805.1 Quinella sp. 1Q7
GTGACTATCTTGCCGGTCATGGCGCGATTGTTTGCATCCCCGACAAAAGTAATGCTGTCATAAAACATGATTTCGATGCTCAACTTTACAAACAACGTAACGTTGTCGAACGCTTTTTCCAACGCATTAAAGAATTTCGTCACATCGCAATCAGATTCGACAAGCTCGATATTTGTTTCTTGAATTTCATTTTTCTTGCCGCTTTTATTCGCCATCTTTAATTTACCAACACACCCTAGCAAAAATTATGAGCTAACAATATCTTCTGCTGAGACTTTGATTAAAATTTCTCATATTCATACTTTACTTAAGCGTTTGTGAACACCTGTTCTTAGGAATTTTCCTATACATTGCTTAACGTCAGTTAATTTTTCATCTGAGGAATTGCAACTCTGCAATACCATTTGAGTTTGTTTCACAAAAAAGGTCTTACCGTTCCCCCAACTATCGTCTAACGCAATGGCAACATTACCGTCAATTTCATCTAAAAGCTTAATAAAGTTAGCAATGCTCTCATTGCGTCCAACGGAGTCTTTTAAAATTGACTCTTTTAAATTGTCGAAGGTAGGCTTCAATTCTTAACTAATCAAGCACATCTCTCCACCAAAATTCATTCAATGTCATAGCCGATACCTCTGAAAGCGTCAGTAAGCATTGTTTGCGAATTTTTTTCGAGCGTCAAAAGTTCGCACATCTCGTTTTGAATTCGTGTCATCTCTGTGGGATAATCAATTTCCAAGTCGTGGTCGACGAACTCAATATATTTGCTCGACGCGAATGAATAACCTTTGTCGCGAATTTCGGAAAGTGTCGCTACTCTGCTAAGTTCGGGCACGTCGGAATAATCGTTGCCACTCTGCCAAGAATTGTAAATTTTTTTGACGCGGGCAATCTGTTCGTCGACGAGGACCGTTTTTTTCTTCTTCTTGCCCTTGTCGATAACAATTTCTTCGATTTGCCCGTCCCAACGCCGCAAATCCATGAGTTTCGGTGTTCTGATTCTGTGGGCACAAGAGCCGATGATTCATGCTTGGCAAGAGCGTTCAACTGCACGAACAGCGGCGCACGGACATATTCTTCGAGCGTCATGCGCCACGACCTGCACCACAGCTACCGAATGCTTTACATGATGTTGCTTGACGGCAAAATTGACGCCGCTAAAAATTTATCTTGAGTTGCAAGAGAAGTCGCCGGCAAAACGGTCGTCAAAAATTTTTGCAAGCCGCCGCTACTCAATGCCGCGCTGTCCGTCTACTTGAGCCGTGCCGAAAGTCTTGCCGTTAAAGTCCGTCATAAAATTAACCCTGTCGTAAATCGCCGCCGTGGAGAACAACCTCGCCTTGCTCGTATCAAATTTACTGGAGAACGCGCTCAAAACAAGTCTCCGTCAACCGCCGATGCGATGCCGAATTTCAATCCCATCCGGCAGATCGGTGAGCAATTCGTTTTGGAAGTCGCAAACCTGTGCGACACGCCCGTTGATTTCGACGAAAAAAATTACCCGCGCACCTTTCGCGAAGTGCACGGGTTTGGTATGGCGTCGGTCAAAAATTTCGCCGACAAATACAAAGTTTATGTAGATTTTTCGCAGGAGAGCGGCGTTTTCAAAGTCATCATGTATTGGTTGAGTTGACGGCAATCAAATGCCACATGTACTTGAGTTTGGCGGATTTGTTCTTGCGGCGGCTGATTGGAAATTTTCACGCCGTTGATCAAGATTAAATCTTCGTCGGAAATTTTTTGTACGCCACGTGAATGCCTGGCCGATGATGTTCGTCAATGAATTGTGCGAGAAGACGTGCGCGAAGGTTTTGGCGAATCGGTCGACATTTTCAACAAGCGGCTTGAGAATGTATTCGACGACAAAAACTTCGTATCCCGCCAATATGTATTTGTCGTTGCTCGTCAGGAATACAATCGGCACGTCGCGATTTTGGTTGCAGACAATTTTTGCGACTTGAATTCCGTTGAGCGGTTCCATAAAAATATCGAGAATCAGCAGGTCGAAGGCGTAACTGCGGAATTCGCTAAAAAATTTTTCGGTGTCGGCGAAAGTTCGGATTTGAGCGGTCGGCGCGACTTCGGCAAAATGTTCGGCTGGATATTCACGTAAAAAATTTCCTGTGAAGAGGTTGATTTCGGCAAAAAGTGTTTTCCACGCTGTGTTTTAACGCTTACATTGACGGCGAAGAGCATACAATTTTTTACGAAGGCTCCGTAGCGTTGCAAATTCGGCATGATAGACAGCAAACTTGAAGTCGCCGGCGTTTACGGCGCGGCACCTTAAGCAACCGAATTCGTTCGCGCGGAAAAATTTTTTGCTTACAGCAGTGCAAAAATTCTTGTCGTGGACGATAATAATATGAACTTGAAAATCATCAGCGAACTGCTCAAGCGCAACCGAATTGTGCCCGACCTTGCCGCGAAAAATTTTCTGCGCGAGGGCTTCGACGATTATTTGAGCAAGCTGATTGACGTTGCCGCACTTGAATCGATTTTGAAACGACACTTGCCCGCCGTTGAGCTGACAACTCTGCAAGTCGACGAATCAGCCGCCGACACTTTCAGCGCGACCGATCGAAAAATTTTCGCCGACGCTTGCCCTCAATCGGCGCGGAAAATTTGAGCGTGCAGGCAAAGCAACTGGACCTTGCCGCAATTCAAGCGGGACATGTGCCGTTGATGGCGGCTTATCGAAACGTTCGTGAACAAATCGCACATTGGTTGGAGGCGAGCACATGAGCAAAATTTTAATCGTCGACGATGAAGAAATGATGTTGATGATGGCACGCTACATCCTGTCGAAAAAATATGACGTGGTGACGGCGACGACGGGCGCGGAGGCTATTGAACTTTTCGAGCGCGAAAAGCCCGACTTGGTGTTGTCGGATTTGCTTATGCCGGAAATGGACGGCTACGAGTTGCAACGGATTTTGCAGGAACGTCGCGCGGAGCCCGTGCCGATAATGTTTATGACCGCCGACGAAAGTTCCGAGTCCGAAAGTCGCGGCTTTGAACTTGGCGCGGCGGATTACATTCGCAAACCGCTCAAGCCCGACGTTTTACTGCGGCGCGTGGGCAACATAATCGACAACCTCGACAAAATTCACAAACTCGAAGTGGCGGCGTCGACCGATCCGCTGACGGGATTGCTCAACAAAGCGGCGTCGCAAAAGGAACTTGCCGAACGCGTCCGAACGTCGGCGGGAGCATTGCTGATGATTGACCTCGACAGCTTTAAACTTGTGAACGACATTTACGGGCACGCGGCGGGCGACAAAATTCTGATTCAGTTCGCCGCGCTGATTCGGAAAATTATTCGCGAAGAGGACTTGGCGGGACGCATGGGCGGCGACGAATTCATTGCCTTCATTGACGGCGTCGACGACGAAAATATTTTGCGCGCCAAAGCCAACTACCTCAACGCGCAAATTTTAATCGTCGCGAAAAATCTTATGGGCTCCGACATGCAAATTCCGCTTGGCGTGAGTATCGGCGCGGTCTTCATTCCCGACGAGGGCAACGATTTTCCGACGCTGTACAGGAAGGCGGACGCCGCGCTTTACGACGTCAAACAGCACGGTAAACACGGCCTTGCAGTCTTCGGCGAACATCATAAAACGAACATTTCAGCGGCGGGAAAAATTTCGCAGATGCGGCTGATTCTCGGCGAACGAACTCAAGAGCCCGGCGCGTATGTCGTCGACTTCGAGACGTTCAAAAAAATTTATCGGCTGTTGGTGCGCATGGCTGACAACTACAAGAAGGGCTTGACGCTGTTGCAGTTCACGTTGCCCACGGACGACGCGGCGGCTGAATTCGGCGAAGTGCTCGTTAAATCGTTGCGGCGAAGTGATTGCGTGTCGCAGAGTGGCAAAAAATTTTTCGTGTTGCTCATGGAGGCGACGGAGTCCGAAGCCGAAATTGTGCGCGACAGAATTTTTTCGCGGTGCCGAAAATCTTTGGTTGAGGCAATTTCATTCGAGCGGGAAGCGATTTTTTAACGGCGGTGCATGGCAATGGAAGTCTTGAGCAAATTGAAAAACTTCAATCTGTTGGCGGCAGTGGTCGTCTTCGTGATAACGGTTGTGCCGACGACGCTGGTCATCAATCTCAATCGCGAACTGTCCGATAAGCGCGAGAAAATCGGATTTATCATCTTGGGCGACATCAAAACGCCCGGTTGGAACGAATCGCATTACAAGGGCATAAAGACGGCGTGCGACAATTTCGGGCTGGAACTTTTGGTTCGCGACAACGTCAAAGAAAACAGCGGTCAATGTCCTGCGGCGATAAAAGATTTGTCGGCGAACGGCGCGGGCATGATTTTTTTGGCGAGCTATTCGTATTCGATTGAGGCGCAGAATATTATCGGGCAGTATCCGCAGACGGCGTTTGCGACGAATTCGGCTGAAGTCCACGCCAAAAATATGACGGCTTATTTTGTGCGGATGTATCAGGCGCGGTATTTGTCGGGGGCATTGGCGGGCATGCGGACTAAATCGAACGTAATCGGCTACGTCGCGGCAATGTCGAACACGGAAGTCAATCGCGGAATAAACGCGTTCACATTGGGCGTGCAACGGACAAATCCGAACGCGAAAGTTCTTGTCATGTGGACGGGCTCTTGGCAGAACGAAACTACGGAGGCGGCTCACGCGGAACGGCTGATTCGGGCGGGCGCGGACGTGTTGACCTATCATCAAGACGAGGAGGCGACGGCTTTGACCGCTGAACGTTTCGGCGTCGACTACATTGCCTACAACGCGATACTGCCGATAAAATCCGAACACTACTTGACGTCGATTGTCTGCCGCTGGGATTTGTATTACAGCGACATGATTCAGCGTTATCTTAAGGGCGAATTGAACGCCGTCAAAAATCATTGGTTGGGCATTGATCGCGGCGCGGTTATGTTGTCGGAGTTTTCGCCCACCGTCAGCCACGAAATGATTTTGCGGCTGGATTCGCTTAAGCAGGAGCTGATTAACGGCAACTTGATTTTTGTCGGCGAACTTTACGACAACGCGGGCAATCTTCGATGCGCGGCGAACGAGGCGATAAGCGACGACACGTTGCTGGAGAACATCAACTGGCTTGTGAAGGGGGTTGAGGTTCTTGAATGACGACTTCTCATTGAACGAACGCTACATAAAAAAAATCGTCGTGCAATTCACGGCGGTACTTGCGATTTTGATATTGGCGGGATTTTTCTTACGCGGCGAAGTTCGCGACTTGCTCAACGCGACGGTCGAAAAAATGATGGCTAAGCAGGCGGCGGACTTGTCGATTGTGGCGGAAGAACGATTCGGGACCGAGTTGTCGGAATTGCGGTTGGCGGCGGAATATTTGGAGGCGCACCCGAATTCAACGACGGCGGAAAATTTTTTGTCGCTGCTGAAGGCGAGCAACGAAAATATTTCGGTCGGAGTGTTGCGGATTGACGGCGGCGCGATTTACGGGCGGATTCTGTCGAAGTGGGATTTTCTGCGGCTGCCGTCGGCATATCGCGGCAATGATGTCGTCGATTATTGCGCGGGCAAAGGTTTGCTGTTCGCGGTGCCGGTCATGCGAGGCGGAAATGTTCGCGCGGTGATTTATCGGCTGTACGACGAAAAAGTTTTGACGGACCTTTTCGGGCTTGCCGAATACAATTCGAGCGCACGCCTTCTGATTCAGGAGCGCAACGGGCAAATCATCGTCCCCTACGAAAACTACGGCGACGACGACAAAAAATTTTTCCTCAACGGCGCGATTCAAAACGGCTTCAAAATCATTCGCGAAAAGCTTGCGACGAACAAATCAGCGGCGGTTTACTCCGACGGCGCGCTCGGTCAATATTTCCTGTTCGCCACTGATTTGCCGCAGACGAATTGCACCATGATCGGCTACGTGCCGTGGGTCGCAGTTGCGGGCGACATCTTCCGAATTTACAATCTGCTTTTGGGCGGCGGCACGTTAATGTTGATTCTGCTGGCGTTGGCGAGCGCGTATCTGTTCGTCATGCGGACGAAGGCTGAAGAGAGCGACGCCCTGCGCGAGGCGAAACGCGTTGCCGACGAGGCGAATAACGCCAAAAGCGTTTTCCTTGCCGGCATGAGTCACGAAATTCGCACGCCGATAAACGTAATCATTGGCATGAACGAAATGATTCTGCGCGAAAGTTCCAATCCCGACATAATCGGTTACGCGCAAAATTCCGCCGCCGCAGGTGAAGCGTTGTTGTCGCTGATTAACGATATTCTGGACTTCAGCAAGATTGAGTCGGGCAAAATGGAATTGGTCGAATCAACGTACAAACTTAGCGACATGCTCAAAAGTCTGGTCACGATGATTCGTCCGCGTGCCGATAAAAAAAATCTGTCGTTCAGCGTCAAAGTCAATGCCGCGACGGAAAATCTTTTGCACGGAGACGCCAACCGCATACGGCAAATCGCGCTGAATCTGTTGAGCAACGCGGTCAAGTACACGAAGGTCGGCGGCGTCGAATTCAGCGTTGACAGCCAAACCGTTTCCGTCGACACGATAAATTTGACGTTTACCGTCCGCGACACGGGAATCGGCATTCGCGGCGAAGACCTTCCGAAATTGTTCAACGACTTTGAACGATTCGACGCGCAACAAAATAAACACATCGAAGGCACGGGATTGGGCTTGGCGATAACTCAAAGGCTCGTGACGATGATGCACGGCGACATCGACGTTTCAAGCGTTTACGGCGAGGGCTCAACGTTCACCGTGACGATACCGCAGAAAATCGCGGGCAACGAACTGATCGGCAAGTTCACGGAGGACGTGAACATTTCGCAGGAAAAATATCGCCCGATGTTCATTGCGCCCGACGCCGAAATTTTGATCGTCGACGATAACGAAATGAATTTGCTCGTTGCGACAAGTTTGCTCAAGGCGACGCGGGTCAAAGTCGACACGGCATTGAGCGGAATGCTTTGCCTCAAAAAGCTCACGGAGCGGCATTACGACTTGATTTTTCTCGACCAGATGATGCCAAATCTCGACGGAATCAAGACGCTTGAACTTGCAATGTCAATGGACGACAACTTGAGCAAGGACACGCCGATAATCGCGCTGACTGCCAACGCCGTTTCGGGGACGCGCGAACTGTTGCTGTCGAAGGGATTCACGGATTATTTGAGCAAGCCGATTGACGTAAAATTGATGGAGCGAATGCTGATGGACTATTTGCCGATTGAAAAACTTCAACTGCCGCCGACCGAATCAGCCGTTGAGCCGCCGTCGGAGCCCGAAACTGCGCCGAGCGATATCATCAACGCCGAATTGGGACTTGAATACAGCGCGGGCATGAGCGACCTTTACAAGGAAGTTTTGTTGACGTTCAGCCGACTCAAGCCCGATAAGCAAGCCCAAATTCAAGCCGCCTTCGACGCGGGTGACTGGAAAAATTACACGGTTTACGTCCACGCGCTCAAGTCGACGGCACTTTCAATCGGCGGCGAAAAAACTTCAGCCGTTGCCAAAGACCTTGAGACTGCTGGCAAAATTTTGACGGCGGCAACGAGTTCCGAACTCGAAAAGCACGAGAGCGAAGAATTTATCAGCCGCAACCACGCCGCCGCAATGCAACTTTACGACGCGCTTGCCGCCGAGGCACAGCGACTTGCCGACACACTTTGAAAAATTTTTATCGGGAGGACTCATCATGACGACGAAAAAAGTTCTGGTTATCGACGATGACGAAATGAATCTGCAAATCGCGAAAATGGTTTTGGAGCGCAAATTGTCGTGCAAAGTTTTAATCGCGGCGGGCGGACTTGACGGGCTCGATGTTTTGCAGCGTGAACATGTGGACTTGGTGTTGCTCGATATAATGATGCCCGATTTCGACGGGATAGAGACGTTGCAGGAAATTCGCGGCGACGCGCGGACGAAAGATTTGCCCGTGATGATGCTGACGGCGTCGGGCGACCTTGACGACATCCAGAAAGTCGGCGCGCTCGGCGTCAAAGACTACATCAAGAAACCGTTTCTGCCGGCGGATTTGATTGCACGCGTCGGGAAAAAATTGGCGGAAGTTCGCTCGGAAGTCGTGTTGATTATCGGAGACGACGAATCGGCTTTGCAGTCCATGCGCGACGTTGTCGAAAAAAATTTTCCGCACGAAGTCTTGACTGCCGCGACTTACGCTGACGCCGTGAAAATTTTGCGCGAATCGGACGTGAGCTTAATCGTTGCTTGCGCCGATATGAATTTTCTTGACGGCTTCAAGATATTGGCGTTCGTGGCGGCTGACAAAAAATTTGCCGCGATACCCTTTGCCGTGACGACCGCCGACAAATTGCTTGAAGTCGTCGACAAAATCAATTCGCCTTCAACTGTCGAGCCGCCCGCAAAAAAAATTGACCCGCCAATCGTCGCGCAGAATTCGGCGTCGGTCGAGTCGCATTCGGAGAAGAAAAAACTTGCCAACGTCGTGACGACGCTTATCGGCTACGAATTGGACGTTCATGTTTAAGGCAGGTGTCGCAATAAAACTGCCAAAAGCAACCGACCTTGAATTTGTTGACGGCGAGTACATCTTTGCAACACAGTTATTTGACGCAACTCAATGATGACCGATTGTCACAGGTTCATCTTCGTCAACGTCGTCGCGAACACCGGTAATTTTTATTTCGTCTTCGCCGCCGGCTATGCAACTCAACAGCGCGTAATATAAATCCGGAATTTTTTCGGCGTATTCGGCATTCTTCGTGACTTCAAGCTTGACGCGCGACGGCGGCAATTTGTAATCTTCGTCGATCATGTCCTCAAGCGTATCATACAGCTCGCGGATTTTGCCGTGGTTTAGCGACAGTGTTTTGTTAAGCGAATCGTCGTTTTTGCCGCGCAGTCGGAACATCGCCAAAATAAATTCCAAGCACTTCAAGACTTTGGAGGCTTTATTGGGCGCGCGATTTTTCAAGTAGTCGATTGCGCTCTGGAAATACGGCAACAGGAGCGACGGCGGCGCGTTCAAGATGAATCCGTCCGACTTCCATGCCGCCTTATTGAGCACGCTGATTTTTTGTATCGGTTCCATTTTCGCGCCGTGAATTTGCATTAGGGTGTGTTGGCAAAATCGAACAAACAAAAAAACATAAGCAATTCTCTGATAAAATAAGTTTGAAAGTCGAGGAATGCTTATGTCAAACTTATTTTATCACCTAACAGACAGTCAGTGGAAGAAGATAGAATTTTTCTTTCCGACAAGAAAAAGAAGAGGACGTCCGCCGCTCAATCCTCATATCGTCTTCAACGCTATATTGTGGCTTCTCAAAAGCGGAGCGCGTTGGCG
>JADEZP010000104.1 GCA_015206805.1 Quinella sp. 1Q7
CTTTTTGCTCGACGGCACCGGTCGTTTTTACGCTTTGAGAGTCAATTAATGCTTGGGTCGGTTCTTCGCTTAAGCCTGCTCTTTGGCGCGTCAGCTTAACGAGGTGTTCGAGGATTTTGTCCCAAAGTCCGTTAAGGCGAGCACGACGATAAAAGCTGTGCACGGTAAAGACTGGTGGGAAATCGTGCGGTAAATTACGCCACTGGCAACCCGTTTTCACCAGATACAAGACCGCATTGACCAATTCGCGCTTTTCCCATTTGCGTTTTCGCATGTTGACGAACAAGGGCGCAATCACTTCCCATTGCTCATTGGTTAAATCTGTTTCGTATTTTTTTCTCATAATACACTTACTATATCACTTTTTACCCTTTATGAACACCTGTTCTAAACATAAAAATTATTACACGCTTGAATCGGCGCGTCGTCCAAATCGTATCACAGCCGCAAGCCCGCGTCCACATTGCCGCTTGCTTGAACAGATGTTTTCGAGTAAAATTGGCGCAGTTCAACTAAGGAGGCTGATAAAATGATTCCGCTGTTACTCGGATTGGGAGCATTGGTCGGCGGCTATCTGGTCGTCACCAATTGGCAAGAGATCGAAGGCTGGCTCAAAGAATTCCTGCCCAAATTGCAAGCCGCGCTTAAAGAAACCGGTATCGTCGACTACGCCGCAAAACTCTTCTCCAGCGTCGAAGGCAACGTCCTGCGCCTCGTTCACAAACTCTACTACAAAGAAAACGGCAAATGGGTCGAAAGAACCACCGTCCGCGAAATTGACGAAGCTGAAGTCCCCGCGTGGGCCAAAGAAGGTCTCACGTCCAAAGAAAGCGACGTTACCGAACGTTACGAAAAAGAACTTGAGCTTACCGTTTGAGCGAGGTGAATTGCTATGGCACTTGAAAACAAAATCGAAATGGTCGCCGACCTTGTCGAGGCTGCCAAAAATTTCTTCGTCGACTTGCTCCGCCCGAACATGACGCTTGAAAAAATTTCCGACGTCGTATCGCCGCGCCTTGACGAAATGATTCGTAAGCAAGAAGCCGCCGGTCTCAAATACAGCGCAGGTAAATTCAGCGTCAAATACGCCGACGAAAAACACTTCCAACTTGAATTTGAAATGTACTTCCAAGACGCCGACGGTAAATGGCACAAATGCGCCAACGAAAGCGAACTGCGCGGCTGTGAACTGTTGGAAGTCGGCGCGTGGAAGACGATTCAAGCACTCAAAGTCATCACCTTCCCGATTGAAAAGCCCGCGTCCAAAGACGACGACGTTCTCAAGCCCGATAAAAATCTCGTCGAATATCGCGAACAACAACTGCCCGCGCCTGACGACGATACGCCCGTTGCGGACGCCGACAAAAAATAATTCAACGCCACACGCAATCAATAAGGGTGTCGAGTCCTCGGCACCCTTAAAATTTTTAACGGATAAACTGCTTATGAAAATTCTCGTGATAAATTTAATGCACCTCGGCGACTTGATGCTCGTGACGCCCGCACTCACGACACTGCGAAAAAATTTCCCGACGGCGCATCTGACACTGCTCGCCGACAAAAAATTAGCCGACCTCGTGCAAAATAACCGCAACCTCGACGAATGCATACTGATTGACAAAAAAGGCGTCGACGACCACTTGCCAAGCTTCATAAAATTTATCTTCAAGCTCCGCGCCAAAAAATTCGACCTCGTCATCAATCTGCACCGCAACGAACGCGCAAGTGCGTTGGCGGCTTTCAGCGGCGCAAAAAAAATCGTCGGCTACAGCAAGCCCATCTTCGCGTTCATGTTCGATAAAGTCCTGCCGAATCCGTCAATCGCCCGCCATATCAAACGCGGACTTAAAACCGAATATCAGCCCGGCACGCAACATCAAGTCCACTCGCACTTTGACGTTCTGCGACAAGCTGTCGGCATTGAAAAAATCTTCGACAACGGACTGGAAATGTGGATAACCGACGCCGCGCAACGTGACGCCGATAAAATCTTCCGCGACAACTTCCCCGACGGCACAAAAGTCATCGCGTTCAATATCGGCGCAAGTTGGCTGACCAAACGTTGGCTCGATGATTACTTCGCGGAGTGCGCCGACATCTTGATTGAGCGCGGCTACGGCGTCGCATTCCTCGGCGGACCAATGGACATCGACATCGTTGCAGGTTGCGTCGACAAAATGCGCCACGCCGACAGCTCACGCCTGAAGATTTTCACGGGGAAATTTTCGTTGGCAACTGTCGCGGGCTTCCTCGATAACTGCGTGCTGTTCATAACGACCGATTCGGGACCAATGCATATCGGCGTTGCCCGCAATATCCCAATCGTCACAATGTTCGGCGCGTCACCCGTGCCCGGCTTCTATCCATACGACGCAAAGGACATTCTGATTAAGTCGCCCGAACCGTGTCACCCCTGCGGCAAACACATCTGCCCGCGTCAAGGCGACGACAACCTCGCCTGCATGAAAAAAATCCCCGTCGCAACCGTCATGAAATACGTCGACGAGCTTTTGACTGCTTACGGTCAGCCCGCCAAGGAAATTCCGCGCGTGCCCGACGCTTACCAATGCCGCGTCGTCACCGTGGCGCAATGACATCATCAAACAAAAATCCTCCCGCAGTTGATTCGCAGGAGGATTTTTATTTCGACTTCTTGCGCGTGAAGACACCCGTAACTTTACTGACAATGCTTTTGACGGCGCGCTTGCCGTTCGTCTTCACAAGGTCAGGCACCGTATCTTTCATGCTGGCTTGCTTGGAGCGATTGCAATGCTTGCACAGACACTGCAGATTGAACAACCTGTCACTGCCGCCGTACTTCTGCGGAACAATGTGATCCACGTCGACATCAGCCTTGCGAATCTTCTTGCCGCACCTTGCACACGTGTACCAACCGTGATCCGACTTGTTGTGCTTGAACCACTCATCCCGATAACTCACGGGCGCACCTCCCCGACTCACTCATCATCATCAACTTCATCTTTCTTTCGGAAGGCGGCAGGGAAGGAACCCTAACCAACCACCCAACCCCCGAAGGGTGGTTCGCCGCGAATGTCGGAAATTCCTGCTTGACAACGAAAAAAATTTTTCGGCAAAAAATCCGTCGACACCGTGAACGTGTTGCCATAAAAAATCCGTCGACACCGTGAACGTGTTGCCATAAAAAATCCGTCGACACCGTGAACGTGTCGCCATAAAAAATCCGTCGACACCGTGAGCGCGTCGCCGTAAAAAATCCGTCGACACCGTGAACGTGTCGCCATAAAAAATCCGTCGACACCGTGAGCGCGTCGCCGTAAAAAATCTGTCGACACCGTGAGCGCGGCACCAAAAAAAATCGGCAACGGAATTCGCTCCGCTGCCGTGAAAATTTTCGTGATCCGTTCAGTCTCTGATACTGCAGGAAATTTTCGTGATAACGCCGTTCATAACCGTGAACTCAATCTTTTTGGAACCGTCAACGCTGTAATATTCGTATTCGACACTGCCGTCGTCGTCATAGTCAACTTTGTCCGCCGAGCCGTAGGAACGGTTGAGCACGTCCGCCGCTTGCCCGACGCGCACGCCTTCGGGAGTCGGCATATCGTTACTGCGCGTGGAAACTTTTTCGACAATGCCGCGTTCAATCTCAACCGTGAAATTCTGATACGCCCAATCGTCGCCGTCGCGGTAGTTCGGCTGCCCGAATCCGTCAATCAGTTGGTTGACGGTCATACCGGGAAAAATTCCGCCGACAATGACTTTGCCCGCCTCCAACGTCGCCGACGCCATACACAGCGACGAACTCAACAGCAACGCTCCGCATATCAGTGCCGCTAAAAAATTTCTCATGCAAATCAACTCCATACTGCAAAAAATCACTGCTCGAACCGCTTGACGAAAACATCAGGCGTTTCGGGATAGCCGAAGTAAAATCCTTGAATGATGTCCGCACCGCATACGTCGCGCAGATAAATGTAAGTCGCCTCGTCCTCGACGCCCTCAATGACAACTTCCATGCCGACAGCGTGGCACAGCATAATGACGTGCTTAATCATTTGGCGATCGTATTCGCTGTTGAGAATGTCCTCGACAAAGATTCGGTCGATTTTAATCTGGTTGCAACGGAAATTCTTCAGGAAGCCCAGATTTGAATAACCCATGCCGAAATCGTCCATCGCAATCTTTATGCCGAGGTCGTGGAATTCTTGGAACTGCTTGTTGACGTAATCCCAATCGTAGACGTTGTGACTTTCCGTAAGCTCAAAGACAATCTTCGTCGGGTCAATCTGGTGCCGCTCAATGCAATCCTTAACGAAGTCGTAAAGCGTGTGTTCCTCCAGCTGATACAACGAAATGTTCACGCTGACTTCAAAGTCCGGCATGAACTTGTGCCACTCCTTGGCGGTCTTGACGGCGTTCTCGATAATCCAGTGCCCGACGGGAATTATCATGCGCGACTTTTCAAGCAACGGAATAAACTGCATTGGCGCAACGACAGAGCCGTCGCGGTCGTACCAGCGCAACAAAGCCTCCGCGCCGATAAGTTTGCCGGTCTTCGCGTCAACTTGCGGCTGATAGCACAGGAAAAAGTCTTCGCAACCGCGCGCAATCGAATTCTGCATAAGATTCTGCATGCCCAAATCGTAACGCCAACGGTCATAGAACGCTGCATCAAAGAACGCGACTTGGTCTTTACCTTTCTGCCGAGCAAACTCCAGCGCGACTTCGGCATAGCGCGTCAAAGTTATCACGTCGTCGGCGTCATTGGGATAGAACGCCGCGCCTGCCGACGCCGTGCAATAAATCGTATCGTCAATGTTGCGAATCTCGCGCATGCAAAGTTGAATGCTTGAGAAAATAATTTCAATCTCTTCGGGATAAACCTCCGACACGAAGAACGCGAACATGTCGTTATCGAGCTTGTACAGGCGAATGTCGGGCGGCAAAATATTCGTTATGTCTTGCGCAAGTTGACGCAACGCGTTGTCGCCGAATTCGTAGCCGTAAGTTTCGTTGATAAGTTGGAAGTTGTCGAGCCCGATAAAAATAATCGCGCCGTGAGCATTGGGCGAACTGTTGAGTTCCTTCATCAAGTCGACATAAAAAGCATTGCGGTTGAGTAAGCCGGTAATGTGGTCCGCCTTGAGCTTGACGTCCATACGCGCAATCGTGCCCGCGACAAGTTCAGGTTGCCCGAATTCGTCCGCGCCCGCCGTCATGCGAAGCGTCACCCAGCCGTATTCGCCATTTCGATTGAGCAAGCGGAATTCGCCAAAAATCTCAACGCCCGGCGTCGCAGTGTTCAGCTCGCCGAATGCCGACTCCAAAATTTCGCGGTCGTCGTGCCATACAAACGGTGTCAACAGCGCGGCGAAGTCCTCGACCAGCACATCGGGAAAATTGAAGTCTCGCAAAAAATTGTTCGACAGCATGACTTGCCCGTTGCTCACGTCCATGACGAAAAGATATTCGTCGGCAGAATTTTGCAGGGCGTCAAAGTACGTCTTGATTCGGGTCAGCGGGGAATCGTTGCCAAGTTGCAGTAAATTTGTATCCATAGCCATTCTTCCTTTTGAAATTAATCGCTCTACATTCTGCAATGCGAATTCGACGCGGCGTCGAAACTTCCTGCAAAAGTTTGTCTAAAATCAGCCGAATCAAAAGTCAGTCCCGAATATAATTTGACAGGCGGCGAAACTCGGCGATAAAATTTTCGGCGGAAGGAGGCGGTCAAGTTGCCGATATACAACGCGCAGATTTTGGCGATTGACGCGGCGGAAACTCGACGATACGCGGGCTTGCGACGTGCGCAGAATTTCGGAGAAAAAAATATCCGCGACGCGTGCGAAGAGGCTTTACTCTTGCTGAACGTGCGCGGCGCGTGGGAAGTTTACGATTATGACGACGCGAATCAACTTGTCGCGAGTGAGCCGCCGTTAAAAATCGCGGGCAAATCAATTGTCAAGCACCTTTGCGGCTGTGAGCAGGTCATTTGTATGGCGGTGACGGTCGGCGCGGAAATTGAGCGCGAAGTCACGAAAAAATTCAGTCGCGGCGAATATCTTGCGTCGGTGCTTTTGGACGCGGCGGCGACTGCGGCGGTTGAACAGGCGGCGGACGCAATGGAAAAAAATTTCGCGGCGCACTTCGCCAAAGACGGCTTCAAACTTCGTTGGCGATACAGTCCCGGTTACGGCGATTGGGCACTGACCGAACAGGCGGGTCTGTTCAAAATTTGCGGCGCGGAACAAATCGGCTTGCGTTTGACGGAGGCGATGATGTTGGAGCCGCGAAAGTCCGTGACGGCGATTATCGGGCTTGAAAAAATTTTTGTGCGTGAAAATTTTTCACCCGCAAAAAAATCCTGCGCGGCGTGCTACAAACTCGACTGCCCCGCCCGCAAGATTGACGCCTAAAAAATTCTGCCGTGTATTGCCGCCGTAACGAGTTGCCGAATTTTGCGGTGGTTGCCCAGGTTGCGAATTTTTACGTCGGCGCGTGCGCACATCTCCGCCGTCGACATCTGCGCATTAATTCGCGCAAGTGCCTGTTGTCTGGTCAAGTTGTCGCGACTCATCAGCCGCCAAATTTGAGTTTGCCGCTTGGTGTAGACCGCCCAAATTTCGTCGAACAAATGTTCCCAGCCCGCCTCGAAAAGTAGCGGCACCTCCAGCACGACAAGTCCCGCGCCGATTTCCGAACACTCCACCAGAAAATCACGCGCCTTTTGTAGCAGGACGGGGTGCGCCACGGAATTTATCCATTCGCGCTCGTCGGGGTGGTTGAAAATTATTTCGCCGATCATTTTACGGTTGAGCGTGCCTTCCCGCGTGACGACGTAACTGCCGAAATGCCGAACGTATGCCTCGAACAGCTCGCCGCCCGGCTCCAAAAGCCAACGCGTCACCGTGTCGATATCAAGCGTCGTCGCGCCGAAGTATCGCCGCAAAACATCCGCGACGGCAGATTTCCCGCAGGATATGCCGCCCGTCAATCCGATAATGTACAAAATATCACCTCCGTATGCCGAGCTTGTCCATGACAAATTTCTGCTCCGACTCCATTTCGCGCCGCTCAACGTCGTCAATGTGGTCGTAGCCGAGCAGGTGCAGTAAACCGTGCACCTCAAGGAAAATTACTTCGCGCAGGAAACTGTGCCCGAATTCCGCCGCCTGAAATTTCGCACGCTCCAACGAAATTATCACGTCGCCGAGAATTTCAAAGTCCGCGCCGAAAATTTCGGGCTCGTCGCTTTCGCGGAAGGCAAACGACAAAACGTCCGTCGCCCTGTCGATTCCGCGAAATTTTTTGTTCAGCGCGTGAATATGTTCATCGTCAGTCAGCGTCACGCTAAGTTCAGCCTCCGCGACGCCGTAAAGTTCGCCGACGACATCCGCCGCACGAAGAATTTCATTGAGCAAGCCCGCGTCAACCGTCAACGTTTCGGGCTCAAAACTGATTGTCGTGTTCAAAGTTTCACCTCGTGTCTATCGTATGCCTCGGCGATTCGCGAAACGACTTCGTGCCGCACAACGTCCGCCGTGCCCAGTTCCGCAATTCCGACGCCCTTCACGCCGCGCAGAATTTCGACAGCCTCCGCAAGCCCCGACGGTACGCCGCGCGGTAAATCGATTTGACTCAAGTCGCCCGTAACGACCATTCGCGAGCCGAAGCCCAGTCGCGTCAAAAACATTTTCATTTGCTTGGAAGTCGTGTTCTGCGCCTCGTCAAGGATTATGAACGCGTCGCTCAACGTCCGCCCGCGCATGTACGCAAGCGGGGCAATTTCTATCACGCCGCGATTGAAAAACTTCTGATACAGGTCGAAGCCCCAAACTTCCTTGAGCGCGTCGTAAAGCGGTCGCAGATACGGATCGACTTTCTCCTGCATGTCGCCGGGCAAAAAGCCGAGTCGTTCGCCCGCCTCAACAGCAGGTCGCGTCAAAATTATTTTCCGAACTTCCTTGACGCGCAGACAGCTTGCCGCCTGTGCAACCGCCAAAAAAGTTTTACCCGTGCCCGCCGCGCCGACGCCGAACGTTACGACATTGCGCCGCATGGTGTCAAGATAATTTTGTTGCCCGAAACTTTTGGCGCGAATGTGGACTCCGTTTGCCGTAACAATCACCGTGTCGCCGAAAATTTTCAGCTCGTCGCCTTTGAATCTGTCAGTCAATGCATCGCCTCCCAAATGACTTTCTGCGGGCAATGTAAAGCAATTCGCCTGCCGCGTCAAGATTTTTCCGCAGTTGCCGTTTACATTGTGCGCGGCTTTTGTTAAACTGTATGTGAAAATTTCCGCAGGAGGTGGCATAAGTTGAATATCGGCGATAAATTGGTTTATCCGATGCACGGCGCGGGCGAAATTGCCGGCATCGAAGAAAACGAAGTCGGCGGCGTCATCAATTCCTACTATGTCTTTCGCCTGCCGATGGGCAATATGAAACTTATGCTGCCCGTCGACAAGGTCGAGGAGGCGGGCTTGCGAGAACTTATCAGCCCCGCGCAGGTTGACCGTGTCGTCGACATCTTGAAGGCGGAAACTGACCCCGTGCAGGGCAGTTGGAACAAACGCTTCCACACGAATCTTGAGCGGCTCAAAACAGGCGACATCTTCGACGCGGCGGCGATTGCGCGTAACCTGTCGCGGCAAAACAATAAGAAAAAAATTTCCAGCGGCGAACGCAGATTGCTTGACCTGTCGCGGCAAATCCTAATCAGCGAACTCGTCTACGTCTGCGACAAATCGCCCGAAGAAATTACGGCGTGGGTCGACGAACTTATCGACGTTCCCCCATCCGACGACGAATAAACATCAGCAAAAAAATCGGCTGTCAAACTTACGGCAGTCGATTTTTTTATGTCAAAGCGCGTTGTAAAAGCTGTCGCGCAATGTCGGCACGAAGCCCGCCTCCGAAATCAGTTGCTCCAGTTCAGCACGTGTTATGCCCGCCGAGCCCGAAGCTCAACGCCAACTGCGCAATCGGCAACGTCAACATTTACAGCGCGTTGTAAAAGCTGTCGCGCAATGTCGGCACAAAGCCCGCCTCCGAAATCAGTTGCTCCAATTCAGCGCGAGTTATGCCCGTCGAGCCCGATGCTCC
>JADEZP010000105.1 GCA_015206805.1 Quinella sp. 1Q7
GCGAACAGCGATTTTTGACAGTCGGTCGTCGGCTTAATTGTCGCGCCCGTCAAGCCGTAGCCGTGTGAAATTATCGTGGTTATGTCGTCGTCGGAAATGCCTTCGGGCTCCAAAAGTTCGCGGACGTGTCGGCAATGTTCGTCGGGGAATTTTTCAAAGTCGACGTCGTGCAGATAACCGATAGCGGACCAATGCTCCTTGTCGCCGCCGAAATGTTCGGCAAGTGCGCCCATTGCACCGCTGACTGCCGCCGCGTGCACGAACAGATGCGGCTCGGTCGTGTGCTTATGCAAAATCTCTTTGGCGCGTTCCAATGTCAAAGTGCTCAAGTTAAATCCCTCCAAAAAAATTTTAGACGTATGATAGCGAATCGGCGTTGCAATGTAAAGCGCGGCGCAAACTAAAAGAGACGGAAGCTTTCGGCTACCGTCTCCGTTGTATGTTGGAAATGTTTTATCTCGTCATATCTCACCTTCTTATTGCAGTGTTTGGTGGACACCGCAAGATATTGGGTTGCCGACCAAGTTGCGGGGACAACTTTTCGGCACTGTGGCGTTTATTTTGTTGTAAGGATCAACGGGAATTATATTTGAAGTTCCTTAGAGGTTGCTTAGAATCGACCGATTTTCCTCCGCGAATCTTCGCCTGCCCCGTGCGCTAACTGTAGCAGAAAAAATTTTCGTTTGCAAGGTGCGACTTGAAAATTTTTCGGTTGCGCAGTCAAAAAATATTGTATTCACGGCGGCGCAGTCTTGAAAATCTTTGACGCGACGAATATAATATGCGGCGGTAAAAATGCACGACACTTGAAAGGATGAATTGGATTGGCAAACGTCGACATGGAGGCACTGACCCTGCACAGAACTCATCGCGGCAAATTGGAAGTCAAGAGCAAAGTTCCGCTCGCGACGGCTAAGGATTTGACTCTTGCCTACACGCCGGGCGTCGCCGCACCGTGCCTCGAAATCAAAGACGATCCCGATAAAATTTACGACTACACCAATCGCGGCAATTTGGTCGCCGTCGTCACCAACGGCACCGCAGTGCTCGGTTTGGGCGATATCGGCGCGGGCGCGGGACTTCCCGTCATGGAAGGCAAGGCGATTCTGTTCAAGGGCTTCGCCGGCGTCGACGCAATTCCCATTTGCCTGAACACCAAAAGCGTCCCCGAAATTATCAAGGCGATTCAGCTCATGGCACCGAGTTTCGGCGGCATCAACCTTGAAGACATCAAGGCGCCCGAATGCTTCGACATTGAGCAGGCACTCAAAGACAGCGTCGATATTCCCGTCTTCCACGACGACCAACACGGCACGGCGATTGTCGTTGCGGCGGCACTGATTAACGCCCTGCGGCTTGTCGGCAAGAAGTTCGAGGATATTAAAGTCGTTGTCAACGGCGCGGGCGCGGCAGGCATGGCGATAACCTATCTGATTCAGAAGATGGGCGCAAAAAATGTTATGCTGTGCGATTCGACGGGTGCCATTTACGAAGGTCGCGGCAAGGGCATGAATCCTTACAAAGACCAAATCGCCGCCGTCACGAATTTCGACAAGGAGGCGGGTCAGCTTGTCGACGTGATTCACGGCGCGGACGTCTTTATCGGCGTGTCGAAGGCGAATTTGCTTACCGCCGAAATGGTCAAGATGATGAATCACGACGCGATTATCCTTGCAATGGCGAATCCCGTCCCCGAAATTATGCCCGACGTTGCAAAGTCGGCGGGAGCTCGTGTCGTCGCGACGGGGCGCAGTGACTTCCCGAATCAAGTAAACAATCTGCTTGCGTTCCCCGGAATTTTCAGAGGCGCGCTCGATGTTCGTGCAACCGACATCAACGAGGAAATGAAAATTGCGGCGGCTTATGCAATCGCGTCATTGGTCAGCGACGACGAACTTTGCGAAGAACACGTTATCACCACGCCGTTTGATGAGCGCGTCGCACCGACCGTTGCCGCAGCCGTCGCCAATGCCGCGCAGAAATCGGGCGTCGCACGCAACATGACAATCACGCCCGAACAGGTCGCTCAACACACCCGCGATTTGCTCGGCATAAAATAATTCGTTCGTGCTCGTAGTTTAGTGGATAAAACGTCAGCCTCCGGAGCTGAAGACCGCGGGTTCGACTCCCGCCGAGCACACCAATAAAAAAATTCAGCGGTTCCGAAAATCTCGGAGCCGCTTTAAATTTGTTCGGAAGTCAATCGCAAGCCGTCAACCGTCACGCCGCGAATCTGTCGAAAGTCGTATCGCAAGCCGACAACCTGCGCCGTCAACCGTCGAGCCCGCGAATCTGTCGAAAGTCGTATCGCAAGCCGACAACCTGCGTCGTCAACCGTCACGCCGCGAATTTGTCAGAAGTCATATCGCAAGGCGACGAACGGTCCGTTCAAGACGACGTTGCCGAAATCGCCGCCGCGCTTGAGCTTGAAGTCAATCCGTCGCCAGCCGATACCGACCGAAAAATTTTTGCGCGGAAGATATTTCAAGCCCGCCTCGAAGTCCGCGAAGTGCCCGCGCCGTCCGAACGGCAAGCCCGCAAATTGCACGTATAAATCCCAGCGCGGACGAAATCGCACATAAAGATTGAGCCCGACACTCGGCACGACGGCAAAGAAATTTTTCGACGCGGAAGAATTTTCGTCGCGGGCTGTTCCGTGCCAACCGACGCCGTTAAGCGCGACAGTCCAATCAATGCCCGTTCCCATCAGCGAAAAAATTTTGCGGTCAAGCTTCATGCGCACGAAGTGAAAATCACTGCGCACGGTGAGCTTGCCGCTCAAAGTTTGTCCGCCGAAATTCACGGTGCCGAAACTTTTGCCCGCGCCGTGCATGTGAATCCAATCCAGCGAAAAATTTTTGTGGCGCAACAAAATTTCGGGAGCCGCGCTACGTGTGATGTTCAAGTCGCCGCGCAGGTCGACGCGCCCGCCGTCAAAGCGAAAGTCCGCCGCCTTGAGTTGTCCGTTAAAATTCGGCGCGAAAAATCTGGTCTCCGCGCTGAAATCAAACGTCCGTTGCTTGACGCTTGCAACGCCCCTGTCAACGTCGTCCGCGACATCCTGCGCGGCAACCGAACTCATCATCAACAGCGACAGTATCGCCGCGAAAATTTTTATCAAGTCATTTAGCCTCGAAAAGTTTGACAGCCTCGCGCATGTGTTCGGGAATTTGAATTCTTTGCGGGCAACGACGTGCACACGCGCCGCACGCAATACAGTCGCTCGCCTTGGGTCCGTCGAAAAAATATCGGCGATAATGGTTTCTGGTGCGTCCCAAATAAGATCTGTCGTTTTCGCCGCGATTGCTCCTGTGATTGTTCAACAGCGCAAGAATATCGGGTATCGGGATTTTTTTCGGACACTCCGCCTCGCAATAACGGCAGGCGGTGCAGGGTATTTGATGAGCCGCTTTGATGGCGTCGATTATCTGCGGATAAAGCTTTTTGTCGTCGTCGGTGAGTGTGACGGGCTCCGCCAACGTCTTGCGATTTTCGACGACGTGTTCAAGCGCGCTCATGCCGCTCAAAATTACGTCGACATCCAGCGACGCGACGAACCGTAACGCCGTGCGTGCAAAGGTCGCTCTGTCCAAATTGCCGATTTGAAATTTTTCAAGGTTGGCAAGTGCACCGCCCTTAATCGGCTCCATGACCATGATTTTTTTGCCGAAACGTTTTGCCGTCTCGTAAAGTTTGCGCGCCTGATAGAACGGGTCGTCCCAGTCCAGATAGTTTATCTGCAGTTGAACGAATTCAACTTCGGAATGCGCCGACAAAATTTTTTCCAGCACGTCGGGCTTGTCGTGGAAGGAAAATCCGATATGCCGAACAAGTCCTTGCGCCTTGAGCTTTTTGAGGAACTCGAAGCCGCCGAAACGCTCGTGCATTTGATAAGTTTTTTCCGACAGCGCGTGCAACAGGTAGTAGTCAAAATATTCCACGGCGCAATCTTTCAGCTCGGCGGAAAAAATTCTTTCGTAATCGCTCGTCGCTTTAATGGGCCACGGCATTTTGTCCGCAAGCAGGAACGATTCGCGGGGATAGCGTTTGACGACCAGCTCGCGAACGGTACTTTGCGATTTGTGCTTGCAATAGGCGGGGTGCGTGTCGAAGTAGCAAAAGTCGCTTTTCATGTATTCGTCGACCATGCGCCGAACTTCTTGCACGTCGATGTTGCCGTCCTTAAAAGGCAAACGCAAAACTCCGAAACCGAGTCGCGCTTTTTTGAGCGGGGTTAAGTCATTTTTTTTTTGCTCGACCGGTGCCATCGGACGTAATTCAAATTTTTTGCCTGATGCAACGGGCGCAGGATTCGGCGTCGACTTAGGTTGCGGCTTAGTTGCAGGTTGCGGCGTCGGTTGAGTTTTCAGCGCAGTTTCAATCTTCGGCAACGAATGCGGATTCGGCGGCGCGATTGTGAACTGCGATATCAGCTCGGACTGCGGCTTGACTGCGGGCGTCGCCTTGACTGCAGAATTCGACGGCGCGATTGTGAACTGCGATATCGGCTCGGACTGCGGCTTGACTGCGGGCGTCGGCTTGACTGCGGGCGTCGGCTTAGTTGCGGGCGTCGGCTTAGTTGCGGGCGTCGGCTTAGTTGCAGGATTCGGCTTAGTTGCAGGTTGCTTGGTAATGTTGCGTATTGCGCGCAAGGCGTCGCTCTCTTCCTTGGGATTCGTGAAGACCTCGAACAATATCGGCTTGTCGAATTTTTCGGGCGAAACGAAATGCTCGACCTGTTGCAAAAATTCTTCCTTAGTCGACGCCGTGAGATATTCGAAGCCCAAATCCTGCGCGTAATGTCTGACCAAATCGGGCGATTTATTTCCGAAGTGACCTGCGGCGGCAATGAACGGGTCGGCGTCTTCACCGAAGCGTGCGGCGTAGTGGCTGTACATGCGGAATTCGGTGCCGCGGCCGTTGTTGACGAGCAAGATTCGCAGATTGTTGCCGACGTAGCGGTTGCCCAGCGAGTTCATGTCGTAAAAGAACGTCAAATCGCCGACCATGCAGAAATGAATTCTGTCGCGGTTGGCAAGCGACATTCCCAGTGCCGACGACAACGCGCCGTCAATTCCGCGACAACCCAAATTCGCGCAGGACATTATCGATTGCGGCAACTTGAAGAACGTCCACGAACGCATTGTATTGCTCACGCCCAGATGAACGGCGCAACCTTCGGGCAGGCGCGGCGCAGTCGTTTTGGCGACCCAGACGTTTGAAAACGGCACGTCGGGAATTTTCGCGTAAAGTTTTTCCGTCGCCGCGAGCAACGATTTCAAGTAGGCGTCGCGAGCTTCGGTCGACGGAGCCGTATCGGCGTAGCGCGTAAAAAATTCCTGTTCGGTCATCTGGAAGACGTTTTGCAACTTGCCGAACGGTGAGCGAACTTCGCCGTCGGGACTGACGCGCCAAACAGCCTTCGCGCCGCGCAACTTGCCGAGCATGTAATAATCGCCCGATTGTTCGCCGATGTAAATCAGCAAATCCGGCTTCAACAAGTCGTCGAATTCCGTAGCGTCGCTTTGCGTGGCAAGAATCGTCGCCAAAACGTTGTATTTGCCTTTGTAGCTGCTGCTGTGGTCCGTGAAGACGACGGCGTCATAAGCGGCGCAGAATTTGTCGACAGCCTCCGTCTGCTCCGCCGTGAAGGGCTTGTGTGAGCCGACGGAAATTGCCACGCGAATATTTTTCGGAATCGGCGGGAAGGCGTCGGCGGTGACATAGCGGCGTATAACGCTGAATTCGGGCAACTCCTTGACGCTGAAATCTTTGCTGAAATTCGTCTCCAAATTTATGTGGACGGGACCGCCGCCGTTGCGCCGCAGTTCCAAAAGCGCGTCGTTGACTTTGACGGCATAAGCCTCGATTGTCGGTTTAGTTGACAGCAACGGCAATTGCAAGCTTGTCCGCACGAGGTCGGCGGGCTGTTCGGAACGGTCGATTAATTGCGGATACAGCTGCCCGACGCGATAAAATCTTTGCGTCGACGTAATTGCCAAGACGGGCAACTTGCGATAGAAAGCCTCCGTCAAGCCGGGCATGTAATTTCTGGAGGCGGTCGCTCCCGTGCAACTCAACGCGACGGGTTCGCCACTCTCCGCCGCCATTCCGCACGCCATGTAAGCCGCCGAACGCTCATCAACAGACGAATACACTTGAAAATACGGGTCGTTACGGACGCTGACTCCGAAAGTAATGTTCGTTGTGCCTGGGCTGATGATGACTTTGCGGATGCCGTGCGCCTTCATGAGCGAAATCAAAAGTTGCACGTTGACTTCCGCGCTGTAAAAAAATTCTTCTGCCATAAAATTTGTCCTCCTTATTTAAAACGACAAAAAGCCGCCGAGTCCGCCGAATGAAAATTTTTTCGGCTGAAACGACTTGTCGGACTTGCCCTTGATGATGACGCGGTCGACGTATTTGTTCACGCGCTTGGCAATGCGTTCGGCGGAATTCTCAACCGACTCGACGTAAGTTTGCTTCCGTGCGGTAAAAAAAATTCTTCTGCCATAAAATTTGTCCTCCTTATTTAAAAGGACAAAAAGCCGCCGAGTCCGCCGAATGAAAATTTTTTCGGCTGAAACGACTTGTCGGACTTGCCTTGGATGATGACGCGGTCGACGTATTTGTTCACGCGCTTGGCAATGAGTTTGGCGGAATCTTCAACCGACTCGACGTAAGCTTGCTCCCAGGCGTTGACGTAACCTTCGCGCGGCGCGTGATGTTTAATCGCCTTCCCGACGAAATTCGCCTGCCAAAGGACTGCGCCGGTCTCGACGCTGATAAATTTCATGTTGACGACGGTGTTTAGCGCGGTGCGTTTTATATCGATAAAGCCGCCGAGTCCGAGCACTGTGCCGACGCGCCGCAAAGTTTTGTCGCGTTCACTGCTGCTGTTGCCGGCGAAAGACATTCCGCTGCCGATAACTTTCGTGACGGTGCCGATTGTCTTGTCGTCGACTTTCGTGACGCCGAGTCCGAGAACTTCGCAACGCACGACGTAATCCGCGCCGAGTGCTTTGTAAACGTCGGGATTGAAATTCGCGGCGGGTTCATTGTTCGACGGCAACTCCACCGCCTCGAAAATCAAAAGTTCGCCGATATTTTCAGCGGGCGACGGAGTGTCGGCGGCTCTGTCAATCGCAACGGATTCGTCGGCAACCTGCATATCCACGACGTTGAGCAAATTTTTTTCGGTGAGCTTGTCGCCCAAAAAATTTTCCAGATGATGAGCCGTCGGCAACTCCTTGTAGCGCGAGCTGTTCGTTATTTCGACCGCGACTTTGATTCGTTCGGCTTCGGGCAATTTCGCGTCCTTAGCCGCTGCCGCGCCCTGCAGTCCGAGCAACAGCGTCAGGCACATAAAAAAAATTTTCCGTATCAACAATGACATCGCCTCCCGGTTTTTTGCGAAATTATACAACATGCGGCGCACAAAAAAAATCCCCCGACAAAATGTCACGGGGAAATTTTTTGCGTCAAACGTCGCGTTCAATGTTGAGTATCGCGGCGAAGGCTTGCTCAACGGCGCGAACGTAGCTTGCCGAATCCATAAGCGGCGAACGAATCATCATGCCGCGAAGATTTTTCCGCAGGATGTCAAGCAATTCCCAATTGCCCGCCAATGCAACGGCTCGTTGCACATAATCGTTGAGGTTGTCGACGGCAAGTTCATCAAGCCCGACGTTGCTCAAAATGCTCAAGCCGAAGCGTGTGCCGTGACGACCGCCGTAAAGACTGACGACGGGCACGCCCATATACAACGCCTCGCAGGTCGTGACGCCGCCGACGTAAGGGAACGTGTCAAGCGCAATGTCAACGTCGTTGTATTCGGCGACGTGATTCGCGCTGTACGGTCGCATGTCAACCTGCGCGGGGTCAATGCCGAAATTTTTCAGCCGCCCGCTCACGAAGTCGCGCCCGCTTGCCGTGTTGAAAATTTTGTGCTTGAGGATCAGTCGGCTTGACGGAACGGCGTCGAGAATTTTTTTCCACGCCGTCAAAATCGTGTCGGTTATCTTGCCGTATTGATTGAAGCTGCCGAACGTGACGTAACCTTTCGCGCGGCAAGGCGGCTTATCGGCGGGCTCAAGCTTTATCGGGGAATTGTAGCAGATGTGCGTTTGCGGCAGGATTAAAATTTTTTCCGTGAAGTATTCGCGCATTGCTGAAGCGTCGCCCGCGCAGTGAACGTCCGACAGAAAATAATCGACGCCGTCGAGTCCCGTGGAGTTCATGTAGCCGACGCCGCTGATTTGCACCGTGGCGGGACAGTACATTGCCACGCGCAGACGATTGCCCGCCGTATGTCCGCCCAAGTCAAACAGGATGTCGATTTCGTCGTCGCGGATAAGTTCGGCGGCTTGAGCGTCCGTCAAGCTTGAGATGTCGCGCCAAACGTCGGCGGATTTGCGCATGTGTTCGGTGACGGCGTCGACTTCGGCGGAGGCACTGTAGCAGTACGTCGCGAAAAAATTTTTATCGAGTTCGGTCAGCAACGCCCAACTCCATGCCATAACGACATGCCACTGAAAATCCGCCGACAGGAAGCCGACGCGAATTTTCCCGTGCCGATAAATTTTCCGAGCGTAGGGCGTGATGTCCGCCGAATATCTTTTGTAGTCGTCGTAAAGCGCACGAAAATCCGCCGCCGAAAAATCTTCGGCACTTGTCGCCGCGAAAAGTGCGTTGCTGATTTCCGTGCAGGATTTTTGACCGCCGCCCTCCAAATGTGCCGACATGCGGAAACTTTCGACAGCCTGCCGCGTGCGACCGAGTTGCTGATTGACGGAGCCGAACAAACTCCACGCGTCCGCCGCCAAGATTTTTTCGTCGGGGTTATTCAAGTCGAAGCGCGGCAACAGTTCCTTGAGCACGTCGACTTCCAAAAGAAATTCGCCCTGTTCGCGCCGAATGTACGCCTCCTGCAGGAAAGACTTCTTCCAATGCGGAGCGGCGATTTTCACGTCGGCAAGCAGTTTCAACGCCGCGTCGAAGTTTCGCGCCTTGTACTGCGCCAATGCCTGCGAATATTGTTGCAAAATGTCCACGTCAA
>JADEZP010000106.1 GCA_015206805.1 Quinella sp. 1Q7
ACAAGCAAAGAAAAGTAGATTCAACAAACTCAACTTGAATTCAACGCCACAGTCGGCGCGACACTACGGAGGTCTTGAATGGACGACAACATAATTTTCGGACGCAACGCCGTCGCCGAACTGTTGAAGTCGGGACACAGCGTCAACAAAATTTTTATCGCGGACGGCACGCGCGACGGCTCCATACAAAAAATTTTCGCCCTTGCCAAAAATGCGGGCGTTGTTGTAGAATTCGCTAAGCGTGACAAACTCGACAGACTCTGCGACGGTCGACATCAAGGCGTTGTTGCATTTGCGGCGGCGGCGAATTATTCCACGGTCGAAGAAATTTTGTCGCTTGCCGAAAGCCGTAACGAACAGCCGTTTATAATTCTGCTCGACGAACTGGAGGACCCGCAAAATTTCGGCGCACTCCTTCGCACGGCGGAGGCGGTCGGCGTGCACGGCGTCATCATTCCGAAGCGGCGCAACGTCCAACTCAACGCGACTGTCTTCAAAACGTCGGCGGGCGCGGCTCAATACGTCAAAGTCGCACAAATAACGAACGTCGCCCAAACGCTCAAGCACCTGCGCGGGCTCGGACTGACGGTCGTCGGCTCGGACATCAGCGCGGAGCTTGACTTTCGGCGGGCGGATTTGAGCGGCGCACTCGTTCTTGTAATCGGTAGCGAAGGTCGCGGTATGCGGCGGCTGACGCGGGAAAATTGCGACGTGCTGATAAAAATCCCGATGGTCGGCAAAATCAATTCGCTCAACGCTTCGGCGGCAGGCGCGGTGCTCATGTACGAAATTTTTTCGCGACGGAGACCTGCGCAATGACTAAGCAACGACCGCACTATCTGGTGGACGGCTACAATTTGATTCACGTCTGGACGGAAATAAACACCGACGATTTGTCGACGGCGCGGGAATTTTTGATTCGCAGTCTGCACGAGTATGGCGCATACGAACAATTTGATATAACCTTGGTCTTCGATGCCGCACGCAGCGAGGAGGAGGAGCGCGTTGAGACTTACGACGATTTTTTCCGCGTTATCTACAGCGCATTCAATCAGACGGCGGACAACGTCATTGAGCGGCTAAGCTACGAGGAAGTTCGCAAGCGGCGCGAAGTTCACGTTGTCAGCTCCGACGCGACGATTGAGACCGTGATTTTGGGTGCCGGCGCATATCGTCACCCGTCGCGGGAATTTTATCGCGCCATTAAACGCGCCAAGCAACATCTGCGCAAAGAGTATCTCGGCAACGTGAAATTGCCCGTCGTGCGCAACGAAGTCGGCGACAGAATCAACGCGGACGTTTTCGCTAAGCTTGAACGGCTTCGGCGCGGCGATTGACATTTTCGCAACGATGTCGGCGACAGAATCGGCGCGGACGTTTTCGCTAAGCTTGAACGGCTTCGGCGTGACAAATAATATTTTTTTTATTGGGAGTGTGATTGTCTGTGGCAGCAAAAAGAATTTACCAACTTGCAAAAGAATTCGAGCGCGACGAAAAGGAGATTATCGCGTTCCTTACGAATCAGGGCATCAAAGTCGCCAATCGGTTGAGCGCGGTCAGCGAAGATACCTACAACATGCTGAAGGCGAAATACACTGCGCCGCCCGAACCCGAACCTGTTCCGGAGCCGGAGCCGCCTAAGCCCGAACCTGCACCCGCCAAAGTTGAGCCGCCTAAATCCGAAACGTCCGCGCAATCGGAAACGCCTGCCGCGTCCGCCGAAGATGCCGCGCCCGCCAAAAAGAAGAAGAAGAAAAAAAAGAAGTCCGCTCAACTTTTGGAAGAGCCGCAATACGAATTTGAATTGCCGTCCGACGAAACCGACAGTCCCGTTTCAGTCGAAGAGCTCAACGCCGCGACGCAAGTTATCAGCCGCAACGGGGTATTGTCGGGCAACGTGTTCATCCAAGATTATCGTATGGGTCTCGGCAAAAAAAAGTACAAAGCGAACAGTCCGAAGTTGTCGCACTTCACGGATACGTGGGCACTTTTGCAAAATATTCCGATTGACAATCCCGACTCGTCGCCCGTGAATTATTGGCAGGCAGTCAACAAACTCACGACCAGAGCGTTCAAGCTTATAAATCAATACGGCATGGGTCGCAGAGAACTTTTGGCGGAAATGCGCAACTTGATGAAACCGCTCGGCTTCGGTTATGAGCCGTTGGAAACTCTCACGGACGAGGAAAATCAACTTTTCGATGAGCAACGGCAACTGATCTTCCGCCGCTTCGGGCACGGTATCGGCAAAGTCAACGACAATCTTTTTGCGCTGAAGAATCACGCCGAAAACATGAAGGCGCGTTACGAATTCATGGACTTTGTCGAATACCTCACCAATCCCGACGCCGAATTGCGCAGTAAAGAGCGCGTGCCGTTCATGGAAATTGCCGACGACGTTGCCTTTTGCATTGGCGGTATCGTCCGTCGCGTGGATTTTTACGTTCAGAACAAGGAGCGCATTATCAACGTCGTTAAAAATTTCTTCGAGTGGCGCGACGGTTACGTCAAGCTCAAACAGCAGGGTGCGCCCGCCGACAAGCTTGAAAAATATCTTACGCTGGAGAAAAAATTCATTGACCTTGTCGAGTACATGTCGTTCGATAATTTGCTTTTCTGCATGAATAAAAAAGTCGTCCCCTTCGACAACGCGCTTAAGTTGCTCAACGACTACCGCGACAACATGGACGACCCCGACGCCAAGCGTAATTTCCAATACAAAATTCGCGGCGTCACTCTGGTTATTTTCAAGCCGAAAGAATTTATCTTCCTGTATCAGCTCGCGGAATTGGAATCGGGCAAAGATTATCGTCCGCCCGAAGAAATTGCCGCTGCCGAAGCTGCCAAAGCCGCCGCTCAAGCCGAAACCTCAAGCGACGCCGCGTCTGCCGCCGCAAAAGAAAACCCCGCCGACACTGCCGGTGAGGTTGTTTACGAGTGAGCGACTTCAGCCCCAAAACATATGTTTGCGCCAAAAAACTATCGCCGCGACAATTGACGCGAGCAGGGCTATCGCAATGACGATTATAAATCCGAAATTGTTTTCGCTTAGCGGCACGGGCACGTTCATGCCGAAAAAGCTTGCGATGACGGTCGGCACGGCGATGATGATTGTCATTGCCGCAAGGAACTTCATGACCATGTTCTGGTTGTTGGAGATTATCGACGAAAAAATATCCGCCATCTGCGACAGAATTTGGCTGTACATTTCGACCATTTCACGCGCCTGTTTGTTTTCGATGATAACGTCTTCGAGAAGGTCTTCGTCCTCCTCGTAAATTTCCAGAATGCCTTCGACACTGCGGCTGGTTCTAAGGCGCAGGAGTTTTTCAAAAACCGCGTCGTTTGAACGGAGCGAGGCGTTGAAATACGTCAAACCCCGTTGCAATTCCATCAGCCGCAAAATGTCGGAATTACGCATTGAACTGCGCAACTGCTCTTCGATTTCGTCGGAGAGCTTATTTATTTGCCGCAGGTAACGCAGGTAGAACGTCGCCGAACGGAACAGTATCTCGAACAGGAATTGCGTGCGCTTGTACGTGTGGAAAAGTCGCGCGGTGCGTTCGTTGAAGCTTGACATTACGGGCGTCTCTTCAAGGCAGACGGTGATGATGTACTGCTTTGTCAGGATGATTGACAGCGGCAATGTGTCGTAACTTTCCTCTTCGTAGACGATTGGCACGTTCGTAAGAATCATGACGGAATTTTCTTCCACGTCAAGATGTGAGCGTTCCTCTTCGTCGAGTGCGGCGCGCAGGAAGTCCGGCTCCACCTGCGTGAGCGCGCTGACTTCGCGCAATTCATACGGTGTCGGGTCGACGATGTTTATCCACGCGCCCTTTTGCAACGTTCGCAACGTGAGCTTTTCCAAGTGACCCGACTCCTGCGATTTGTAAATCTCAACCAACGGTATCGCCCCCTTCCCAAGTCGCAGTCATTTTACTACAAGCGCGTAATTTTTTTAAGCCGTCGCGTGAAGGAAATTTTTTGGCGGCGTGTAAGTACTTACTACTTTCTTTAGGCGGCGACATCCAATCGCTCAACTGATTCAACGGCTGCAAAGCTTGATGATGATTCGTTCCAACAGCTCAACGTCGGCGCGACCCGTCTTGAGTTTGAAGTCAGCGTCCGCCAACTCAACGAACGCATCCTCCAAAAGTTTTTCGGAATAGTTGCGGGCAGTGTCGCCGACTTTCTGCGCAATGTACGGATTCATTTCCAGCGGCTCTCCCAATCGCCGACCCGTCACGCCCTGCGCAATGAAAAATTTCGCACGTAACAGCCGCCGTATGTGATTGACCAAAAGCGTCGTAACCAGCGGCAGTTTATTCCTGTCGCGTGCTTGAGCTTTCAGCAGGTAGACGGCTTTTTGAACTTTGCGTTCGTCGACGGCGTCAGTCAGCGCGAAATTCGATACCTCCGGCGGCGCAAGCATATTTCGTCGCAAATCCGCCGCCGTAATTTCCGTGCCCGATACGTTCAGCGCAACCTTGTCGAGTTCGTTGTCCAGATACCACAGCGAAATTTCGGGCAGAATTCCGACGCGCTCATTGAAGTGCCGCCGAGCCTCCCCGCCCATGAATTTTTTCAGCGACTTGAGTTTGTCGTTGAGCCAATCGTTAATCTCCCACGGGCGCAACGGATCCGCCTCCAGCACCGCGCCGACTTGCGTAACGATTTTGTAAAGCCGCCGCCGCTTATCAGCCGCCCGCGCCGTGAAGATGACGTAATTCGTCGGTTGCATGTCGCGCAGGATATTTTCGAGCCGCTCAATTTTTTTGTCCGCACTGAAAAACGGCGCGTTCTTGACGAGTACGACGTTCCTTGAGCCGAAAAACGGTGAGCTGTCGATTGCGCTGATAACGTCGCCGAGCGAGGGTTTGCCGTCGCAGTCAAGCGTGACGAGCTCCGTTTGTCTGTCGACGTTGAGTCGCGCAAAAATTTTGTCGCGTGCCCTGTCGACAAAAAAAGTCTCCGTGCCGCAAAGCAGATAGACGTTTTTGATGTCGCCGTCGAGCGCGCTCATGAAGTCGTTAAATTTCACGATACCACCCCTTTGGTAGGGACTAGGGGTTAGGGACTAGGGACTAGTTTACTAATCCCTACTCGTCCCCAGTCCCCAGTCCCTAGTCCCTAGATTGGAGATGTTGCAAATGATTCTTCGCGACGTTCGCGCCGAAATTGACCTTGACGCCATACGCCACAACTTGACGGAAATTCGCCGCCACATAACGCCCGCAAGCAAACTTTGCGCCGTCGTCAAGGCGAACGCTTACGGGCACGGCGCGGTTGAAGTGTCGCGGGTTGCCGTCGAATGCGGCGCGGATTTTCTTGCCGTCGCAACCGTCGACGAGGGGCTTGAGCTCCGCCGCGCAGGTTTCACGTTGCCGATTTTGGTGCTCGGATTGATTCCGCACACTGCCGCCGACGCCGTTGTTGCCGCCGATTTGACGCAGACCGTCGACGACATTTTGCTTGCCGAAAAAATTTCCGACGCCGCCGTCCGCGCCGATAAGGTCGCCAAAATTCATCTCAAGCTTGAAACGGGCATGGGGCGTATCGGTGCCGCGGCTGATGATGCCGTCTCGCTTGCCGTGAAAATTTCGCAACTGCCGCACGTTGAGCTTGAGGGAATGTTTTCGCATTTCGCCGACGCCGACAATGACGACAGGAGCTTCACTGCGCGGCAAATCGAAATTTTTTCCGCAGTCGCCGACAAAATCCGTAAGGCGGGCGTCGCGCTCAAGATATGCCACATTGCCGAATCAGCCGCGATACTCGACATACCTGCCGCGCATTTTGACATGGTGCGTTCGGGAATTATCACTTACGGGCTTTATCCCGCGCCGAACGTCCGCCGCACGATTGAGCTTCGTCCCGCAATGAAACTCGTCGCGCGAATCGTCAAGCTGAAAAAAATTCCTGCGGGCACGTCGATTGGTTACGGTCGCGAATTCGTTGCGGAGCGTGAGTCGCTGATTGCCACGTTGCCGATTGGTTACGCCGACGGTTACATTCGCGCTTACAAAAATTTTCACGTCGACATTCGCGGACAACTTGCGCCGATTGCGGGGCGCGTGTGCATGGATCAAACGATGGTCGACGTGACGGACGTCAGCGGCGTTAAAGTCGGCGACGACGTGATTTTATTCGGCTCGCCCGCCGTGACGATTGACGACGCCGCACGCCACTTGAACACGATTAACTACGAAATTACTTGCCTTGTATCTGCGCGGGTGCCCAGAAAATATTTCGGAGCTTCGCAAACAGTTTCGCCTTCCAAAGCCGAAATTTGAATTCCGTCAGCCCGAAACGCGGCTTGCGAATGTGCACGCGGTAAAGTTCGTAAGGGTTCGTTTGCAGCGTGTTCAAGCCCGCCTCGCCCGTGACCGCCGTCAAATATTCCGACTGCCGCAAAATTTCTTCGACCTGCGAATCAAACGCGCCGTTCGGGTACGACAGGCTGTAAATCGTCTGCAGTCCGCTCCACTCCAAAAAAATTTTCGAGTCGCGGATTTGATTGAGGCGCGTCGCCGAATCAAGCGTTGTAAGCGGCAAATGATCCGCCGTGTGTGAGCCGATTTCAAGCCCGCGACGTTGCATGTCCTTCAGCTCGTCGAGTGTCAGGTAGCCCGCGTTGCCGACTTCGTTGGTGATGACGTAAACGACCGCCGTCATACCGTGCGCCTCCAAAATCGGCAACATCGTCGCGTAATTGTCGGCGTAACCGTCGTCGAAGGTCAGCACAATCGGCTTGTCGGGCAGCGACGCTTTACCGTGCACAACGCGCATAAAATCCTGCAAAGTTATCGTCGTGTAACCTTGCGCCTGCAGATAATCCAACTGCGCGGCGAATTCGGCGGGCGGCACGTTGTAAACTTCAAATTCGGGATCAAGCGGCGCGTCGGTCACTTGATGATATTCGAGTATCGGGAAGCCGTCGGGCTCCGGCAGAAAAAAAATTACCGCCGCGACCAGCGCGACCGTTATCATTGCGTAACGAAAAATTTTCATGCTGTCTGCTCCATAAGGAGGGAAAATTTTGATATACCTGCTGTTGTTTTGGGAGTTCGCGAAAATCAGCGTCGTATGCGTCGGCGGAGGTTACGCGTCAATGCCGCTGATTCAAGCCGCCGTCGTCGACACTTACCACTGGTTGAGCTTGAGCGAATTTATCGACATATTCACGATATCGCAAATGACGCCGGGACCGATTGGCATAAACGCGGCGACGTTCGCGGGCATGAAGATTGCGGGCGTCAGCGGAGCCGTCTGCGCGACAATGGGTTTCGTGACGCCGAGCATTTTCCTGTGCATTGCGCTGGCGAAGATTATTTTCAAGTACGGAGACTTGGGCGCGATTCACGGCATCTTGAACGGCTTGCGTCCCGCGGTTATGGCGTTGATTGCGGCGGCGTGCGTGAGTTTCATTTTGCTTGCCGTATGGGACGCCGAATCAATGCCCGAAGATTTTGCGGCGACGTTCAACGTGTGCGGCGCAGTGATTTTAATCGGTGCACTTGTCGCCGTGCGCATGAAAGTCGGCGTCATAAAAGTTTTGCTCGCAAGCGGCGCGGCAGGTTTATTGCTCGGCTTAGTGATTTGACTTGCGGCGGTTACACGATTTGCAAAGCATTTGGCAGTTGTCAAGCGTCGTCTTGCCGCCCGCGCTCCACGGGTCGATATGGTCGGCTTCCATCTCGTTAAGCTCGAAATGTTTGCCGCACAGCTTACAAATGCCGCCCTGCCGCTCGTAAGCCGCTGATTTTTGGTCGTCGTCGAATTGCCGCAAGCTCAACGTTTTTTCGTCGCCGCTCAAAAGATATTCGTAAATGCCGCGCTTGTTCGTGACTTCCGTATCTTTGAGCAGCCGCGAAATTTCACGCTCAAGCCGCGCAGGGTCAAGCGCGTCGTCTTTGTGGCGGTTGTACAAAATTCCCCAGTTCAAGCCCTTCATGAGCTTTTCGCGATACGTCGGGAAAATCGCCTGCACCCACGTCATCACGCCAAGAAAATAATTCCACAGCTCAAACGCCGTCGCCGTGGAATTTTTTTTCTGCGCGTCCATATAATTTTCCACGGCACGCAAGCCGTCGCGGTCGCATATCCATTTGAGCGCGGTCTCCAGATAATCTTGCCGAATCGCCTTGCCGCTCAAATATTGCCGATATAAATTGTGCGCGGGACAGTTCGGCTTGCTGAAATAATTTTTCGCGTCGGTCAGCCACGGGCAAGCGTAAATGGCGTTGCGCGCCTCCTGCTCCGTCAACTTTTCGCCGGCCGTGTTGATGACTTGGAACCAGTCCAACTTCTCCGCGTCATTGCCGACGCAAATGTAAATCATCAGCTTGTAATCCAATATCGACTCGCGCTCGGTTTTGGTCAAGCTGTTGAAACTGCGGTACTCGAACGAAAAGCCGCCCGTCACGTATTGGCAAATGCTTATCGTGCGCTGTTGCCCGTCAAGCATCTCATAAGTCCCGTCGTCGCTTTGCACCCAATACATCACGTTCAGCGGAAAGCCGCTTTTCACGGTGCGAATCACCGCGTCGCGTTGAGCTTCGTTGTAGACGAATTCGCGCTGAAAAGTCGGGCGAATGTTGAGCTTGCCTCCGTAGCCTCGGCAACCCGTCGCGGGCGTGTCGACGTAATCTGCCGCAACCTCGCTCACGGGAATTTCATGCATCGTAATTTCCATGTCGTCACCTCCGCCGAATCAAAATCCTTGCATAACACGGCTTGTAATCGTTGCCAACTCTCAAAACGCTCCGCGCGTTCAAGTCGTTGTAATTCGGACTGTCAGCCGCCGAATATTTTTTCGTCCGCAAGCCCGAAGTATTCTGTCTGTCGGTAATGCCGAGAATTTCAAACTGCGCGGGATTGTATTTGTCGAGGAAAGTTATCGGGACGCCCATCACTCCGAAATAGTCGCAGGGTATGTCGACGGTCTTGCTGACTTCGATAGCGTCGTAGTTGTCGTAGTGCGGATAACGTTCGGGCTCCTGTTCGTAGCGGCGCACCAGCAAAATATCTTCGTGCCGCT
>JADEZP010000107.1 GCA_015206805.1 Quinella sp. 1Q7
AAGTCAACGCAAATATCGGCACGTCCAGCACCTACCCCGACATTGAGCCCGAACTGCTCAAACTTGACGAGGCTGTCAAATGCGGCGCGGATTCCGTCATGGACTTGAGCACGGGCAACAATATCGATGTGTCGCGGCGCAAAATTATTGAGCACTCGCCGATAATGGTCGGCACCGTCCCGATTTACCAAGCGACCGTCGAGGCGATTAAATCTCACGGCGCGATTGTCGCAATGACGGAAGACGACCTTCTGCGCACGATTGAAACTCAAGCTAAGGACGGCGCGGACTTTATGACGTTGCATTGCGGCGTGACGCGGGCGGCGATTGAAAAACTTCGGACACAGCGTCGCGAAATGGACATCGTCAGTCGCGGCGGAAGTTTCATTGCGGGGTGGATTCTTCACAATGAGCGCGAAAATCCGCTGTATGAACGATTCGACGACCTGCTTGACATTTGCGTCAAGTACGACGTGACGATAAGCCTCGGCGACGGCATGAGACCCGGTTGCATTGCCGACGCGACCGACCGCGCTCAACTGACGGAGCTGATAACGCTTGGTGACCTTGTTGACCGTGCATGGCGTCGCTGCGTGCAAGTCATGGTTGAAGGTCCGGGGCACGTGCCTTACGATCAGATTGAAGCGAACATGAAACTTGAAAAACGTCTTTGCCGCAACGCGCCGTTTTACGTGCTCGGACCGCTCGTTACGGATGTCGCGCCCGGTTACGACCATATTACTGCGGCGATTGGCGGGACACTTGCGGCGATAAGCGGCGCGGATTTCCTGTGCTACGTCACGCCCGCCGAACACCTTTGTCTGCCGACGATTGAGGACGTGCACGACGGAGTGATTGTGTCGCGAATTGCCGCGCACGCCGCCGATTTGGTTAAGGGCGTCCACGGTGCCCGCGACTGGGATTTGCAGATGGCTCGTGCCCGCAAAGTTCTCGATTGGGACGCGCAGTTGAGCTTGGCGATTGACCCTGACCTTGCCCGAAAAAAACGCGGTGCCCGCAACAAAATCGGGGAGACCGCCTGCAGTATGTGCGGCGATTATTGCGCCGTGAAAATCGTCGGCAAGTATTTCGATTCGCCCGTATTTCCCTGCGTCGATTGAGTTGCGGCGATTGACTGCGGCTGTCGATTCGGACACGGCGACGGCGGTAAACGTCGTTGTCGGCTGAAAAATTTTTGAGCGCGGCGATTGACTGTGGCTGTCGACACTCGGACACGGCGACGGCGGTAAACATTGTCGGCTGAAAATTTCAAGCGCGGCGACTCACTGCGGCTGTCGTTAATTTAACGCGTCCGCTGGATGCGCTGTCACGTTGCCATACGAAAAGAGCCCCCGATTTCTCGGAGGCTCTTGTTGTTTACAGTTTAGGTATCAGCTGAAATTTGCTGACCGTGGAAGGCGTCGGCTTAGAAGAAGAACTCGACACGACCGAAGAATTTCCTAGCTTTGCCGTTGCCGCCGTCGATACCGTCGCTGATGTATTTGCCGCTGAAGTATTTGCCAATAATGCCGATGTTGTCGAACGGAGCCCAGCTTGCGCCAACGACCCAGCCGCGAGTGCCTTGCAGAGCGTCATCATTGAGTGTACCTTGGAAATTGGTGTTGGAGCCGAATTTACGATAACCTGCCCAGACAGCCCATTGACCTTTGGCAACTTTCAAGCTGCGGTCGCGCCAATCGCCAGTTCTGCTGACGGGTTGACCGTAGTTGCCGTAGCGGAGTTCTGCCTGCCATGCGTCTTTCTCCCAGTCGGCTTTGGTGTTGCGTGCATACGCGCCGCGAACCATGAGCATATCGGTGAATTTGTAGCCGAGGTTGACCGTCCAGATGTCCGCTTTGTTGTAGCGTTTCATGGCGTTTTTGACGTCGTCGGTCGAGGAGAATTCATTCAGCGCAAATTGATCCATGAATTGACGTCTGCTCCAAGCGAGGTCGTCGTCTTTGAGGTGATACCAGCCCGCGCCACCGAACAAACCTTTAGTGCCTTGGTCGTAATCGACTCTCAAGCCGACAATCGTCGTAGGATCGAGGTCGATGCCCGTGTCGACAATGTCATTGATGTGGAGACCGTTTGTACCTGCCTGAACTTTGCTGTCCTGCAAGCGACCGCCGTTGACCGTGAATTTCCATTTGCTACCGAAAGTGACTTGCGCGCCGGAAAGTTGAGTATCCCAAAGGAGACCGAACTCACCCTGCGGATAGAACTCCATACGACCGAGTTTGACTTGGAATTTGTCGTAGTCACCTTGCGCCCAGCCGCGAACGAGGCTGAAGTTCGTGGTGGTGTCGTGGCTCAAATCGCCCGTCGCGTCGATACGAGCGCGCAGTGTCCAGTGGTCGTTGACTTCGGCGATAGGCTCAAAGCGGAAGACGTAGCCGTTGCTGGTCGTCTTTGCCTTGCTGCCGGTGTTAAGCGGATCTGTTTTGTTTTGGCGGTAGGTGTACTCCAACTTGCCCTGCCAGATAACTTTGTCGCCGTACTTTTCGAGGTTGCTCACGCGAACGCCGAGAGCGTCGAGCTCATCACGGAATTCAGCTGCGAGACGGTCGAGTTCGGCTTTGCTTGCGCCGGAAGGATTTTTCGCCATAGCTTTGGCAACCATCTGCGCCATTTCGTAACGGGTGATGTTTCTGTCGCCGCGATAGGTGCCGTCTCCGTAACCTTCGATGACGCCTTCCGCCGCCAACTTAGCAACGGAATTGTACGCCCAGTGACCTGCGGGAACGTCGCTGAAGGGGTTAGCCGCCGCAAACGTGGTTGATGTTGCTCCGACGACAAATGCCGCCGCAAGAGCTGCTGCTACTGACTTTTTCATGATGAACATCCTCCTTAGATGCCGTTCAAGAAAGTAACTCGATGACTTTCGTGACTTGGCTTGGAGTTGTTCAAATTTGAGTGTCCATGTTTCCTCAACTGACGTGGCTCCGTTGCCGTGTCCCTTAAGTCACGGCAATGATAACGCAGAAAAATTTTTGTGTCAATAGATAATAAAGTTCTTTTTTGCACATTTCATACACATTTCACGCATAACAAACAAAAAGAGCCTCCGATTGCTCGAAAGCTCTCAAAATATTTGTTGTTTAGTGAGCGTTTCAGACGCGCCCGAAAAATTTTTGAGACTTGCCGCATCCGCCGTCGAATCGGTTGCAGTTGCATACGTTGCACGCGCGACAATCAAAAGGAGCCTCCGATTGCTCGAAAGCTCCCAAAATATTTGTTGTTTAATGAGCGTTTCAGACGCGCCCGAAAAATTTTTGAGACTTGCCGCGTCCGCCGTCGAATCGGTTGCAGTTGCATACGTTGTACGCGACAATCAAAAGGAGCCTCCGATTGCTCGGAAGCTCCCAAAATATTCGTCGTTTAGTGAGCGGTTTAGAAGAAGAATTCCACGCGCCCGAAGAGGTGCCGTGCCTTACCGTGACCGCTGTGGTAAATGCCGTCGCTGATGTATTTGCCGTTGAAGTATTTGGCAATGACGCCGATATTTTTGAACGGTGCCCAGCTTGCGCCGACAATTACACCGCGAGTGCCGAGCAGGGCGTCATCTTCGACGGTGCCGGCGAGAGTAGCGTTGGTGCCGAATTTGCGATAGCCCGCCCAGACGCTCCATTGACCTTTTTCGGAGGCGTCGTCGTAGTCGCCGTAGTTCAATTCAGCCTGCCAAGAATTTTTCTCGAAGTCGGCTTTGGTGTTGCGAGCGTAACCGCCCGTGAGCATCAATTTATCGGTAAAACGGTAGCCGAGGTTGACGGTCCAGATGTCCGCCTTGTTGTAGCGTTCGGCGTTTGCGTCGCCGCTGTTGATGACGGTTTCGACATATTGATTGCGGCTCCACGCAAGATCGTCGTCCTTGATATGATACCAAGCTGCGCCGCCGAAGAGCCCTTTGCCCTCGTTGTCGTAATCGACGCGCAGACCGACGACCGTTGCGGGGTCGACGCCTTCAAGACCGAATGCGTTTTCGGGGACGCCGACTGCTTGAAAATCGTCGGGAACTGCCGCGCGCCCGTAAATGCCGCCGCTTATGGTGTCGTCGTTAATGCGACCGCCCGTCGCGGTGAATTTCCATTTGCTGCCGAAAGTCAACTCCGCGCCCGAAATTTCGGTATCCCAGATAAGTCCGTATTCGTTGGCGGGATAGAACTCAAATTTGCCGAGCTTGATTTGGAACTTGTCGTAATCGCCCTGTGCCCAGCCGCGAACGAGTTCAAAATTCGTGGTGGTGTCGTCGCGCATATCGCCAGTCGCGTCGATACGGGCGTGCAATGTCCAGTGGTCATTGACTTCGGCTTCGGGCTCAAAGCGGAAGATGTAGCCGTTGTCGGTAGTTTTTGCCTTGTTGCCGGTGTTGTAAGGGTCGGTTTTGTACTGATGGTAGGTGTACTCAATTTTGCCGTGCCACGTGACTTTGTCGGCGTATTTTTCGAGATTGCTCACGCGAACGCCGAGGGCGTCAAGTTCGTCACGGAATTCTGCGGCAAGACGATCGAGTTCGGCTTTGCTTGCGCCCGAAGGATTCTTAGCCATAGCTTTGGCAACCATCTGCGCCATTTCGTAACGGGTGATGTTTCTGTCGCCGCGATAGGTGCCGTCGCCGTAACCTTCGACGACGCCTTCCGCCGCAAGTTTCGCAACGGAATTGTACGCCCAGTGACCTGCGGGAACGTCGCTGAAGGGGTTAGCCGCCGCAAACGTGGTTGAGGTTGCTCCGACGACGAATGCCGCCGCAAGAGCTGCTGCTACTGATTTTTTCATTTGAACATCCTCCTTGCTGTGACCGTGATTCGTCGGGGAGTGTTCAGCTTGAGTGACCGTGTTTCCTCAAATGATTTTACTTCCCAACTATCATCAAGTCGCGGCAATGATAGCGCGGCGCAGGGCGATTGTCAAGTTTCTTGATAACAAATTTCAAATGCATGTGTCGGCAACGAAAAATTTTTCCGCCGTCTGATTCGATTGGCGCGGTTGATGTTGACGGCTCAACGTGTCCACGCAACGAAAAGAGCCCCCGATTTCTCGGAGGCTCTTGTTGTTTACGATTTAGGTATCAGCTGAAATTTGCTGACCGTGGAAGGTGTCGGCTTAGAAGAAGAACTCGACACGACCAAAGAGACGTTCGGCATCGCCGTTGCCGGTGATGTATTTGCCCTTGAAGTATTTGGCGAGGACAACGATTCTGTCCATGGGAGCCCAGCTTGCACCCGCGATAATGCCTTTGGTGCCGGCAGCCGCATCGTCGTGCATGAGGGCTTCAAAGCCGACGTTGGAGGCGAGTTTCTTGTAACCTGCCCAGACAGCCCATTCGCCTTTCTTGGTGCCTTGGTTGCCGCCGCCGTAGAGCGTGCCGTATTTGGCGAGTGCTTGCCACGAGTTGTTCTCGACGTCAGCTTCGGTGTTCTTCGCGTAGGAACCCCAGATTTGACCTTTGCCGATACGATAGCCCGCGTTCACAGACCAGATTTTGGCTTTGTTGGTGTCGCCGTCGTTGCTGTAGAAAACCAATCCGTTGGGACCGAGACCTTTGAGGTCGTCGTCTTTAATGCTGTAGTAACCTGCGCCGCCGAAGAATCCTTTTGCACCCGGGTCATATTGAAGGTTGATTGCCCAGAAGCTGGACGGGTCGGTACGGTCGGGACCATAGTAGCCGGGGCTCCATTCTTTCTGACTGGCATTGGCATCCTGACGACCATCCCATTTAGTCATATTGCGGATTGAGCCGCCGACTTTGGTGTCTTTGAGACGACCGCCGATAGCTCTGAATTTCCATTTGCTACCGTAGGTGAATTCTGCGCCGCTGTATTCGGTATCCCAGACGATACCGTCTTCATTGGTCCACAAGGGCTGACGACCGAATTTGACTTGGAAGTCGCGGTTGCCAAACTTGTAATCGCCCTGTGCCCAGCCACGCTCCAAGCTGTAGCTGTTGGAGGTGTCACGGCTGAGGTCGACGTGAGCATCGATACGAGCGCGCAGTGTCCAGTTGTCGTTGACGTGTGCGACAGGCTCAAAACGGAAGATCATATCGTCCATGTTGACGCGATTCTTGCCGCCGAGTTTTTCGAGGTTGCCGTTGGCGTCATATTGGTAACGGTCGGTACGATGGCTCTTGTAGGTGTACTCGATTTTGCCGAACATCTGGAGTTTGTCGGCGTATTTTTCGAGGTTGGCGACGCGAACGCCGAGGGCGTCGAGTTCGTCACGGAATTCAGCGGCGAGACGGTCGAGTTCGGCTTTGCTTGCGCCCGAAGGATTCTTCGCCATAGCTTTGGCAACCATCTGCGCCATTTCGTAACGGGTGATGTTTCTGTCGCCGCGATAAGTGCCGTCGCCGTAACCTTCGACAACGCCTTCCGCCGCCAACTTAGCAACGGAATTGTACGCCCAGTGACCTGCGGGAACGTCGCTGAAGGGGTTAGCCGCCGCAAACGTGGTTGAGGTTGCTCCGACGACAAATGCCGCCGCAAGAGCTGCTGCTACTGACTTTTTCATTTTGAACATCCTCCTTAAAGATGCCACTGAAAGAAACTGCATATGACTTTCGTGACTTGGCGTGGAGTTGTTCAAATTTGAGTGTCCATGTTTCCTCAACTGACGTGGCTCCGTTGCCGTGTCCCTGAAGTCGCGGCAATAATAACGTAAAAACTTTCCGCCGTCAAGTATTTCAAGCATGTATTTTTCGTGAATTTTGCGAAAAAAAGTCCCTCCCGCCACGTGGACGAGAGGGACTGAAATTTTTATGTCGGTAGGCGAATCACATCATGCCGCCCATACCGCCCATACCTGCAGGTGCGGGCGGAGGATTGGGTTCGGGTTTGTCGGCAACGAGCGTTTCGGTCGTGAGAATCATCGCCGCGATTGACGCCGCGTTTTGCAATGCGGAACGAACAACCTTTGCGGGGTCGACGATACCGGCTTTAATCATGTCGACATATTCATTGGTGAGCGCGTTGAATCCGACGCCCTTAGCCGCCTTCTTGACGGCTTCGGCGACGACGCTGCCTTCTTGACCGGCATTGTTGGCGATTTGGCGAACGGGCTCTTCAATGGCGCGTTTGACGATTTCGACGCCGACTTTAGCATCGCCGTCAGCTTTAACGTCGTCGAGCGCGGGCAGAATGTCGATAAACGTTGTGCCGCCGCCTGCAACGATACCTTCTTCGACAGCCGCACGAGTCGCGTTGAGGGCGTCTTCAATGCGGAGTTTCTTTTCTTTCATTTCGACTTCGGTAGCCGCACCGATTTCGATAACCGCGACGCCGCCCGCCAACTTGGCAAGACGTTCCTGAAGTTTCTCTTTGTCGAAGTCGCTGGTAGAATTTTCGATAAGCTTGCGGATTTGTGAGACGCGGGCTTTGATTTCGTCTTTGTCGCCGCTGCCTTCGACGATGGTCGTTTCTTCCTTAGTGGCGCGGATTTGGCGTGCATGACCGAGATCTGCGAAAGTTGCGCTGTCGAGTTTGCGACCGAGTTCTTCGCTGATAACGGTGCCGCCCGTCAGAATCGCAATATCCTCAAGCATGGCTTTACGTCTGTCGCCGAATCCGGGGGCTTTGACAGCAAGTGCTTTGAACGTACCGCGCAGTTTATTGACAACGATTGTGGCAAGAGCTTCGCCGTCGACATCTTCCGCGATAATGACGAGCGATTTGCCCTGCTTGACGACCTGCTCAAGAATCGGCAGGATATCTTGAATCGACGAAATTTTTCTGTCGGTGATGAGGATGTAGGGGTCGTCCATGACGGCTTCCATCTTGTCGGTGTCGGTGACCATGTAGGGCGAAATGTAGCCGCGGTCGAATTGCATGCCCTCGACGACTTTAAGATTGGTTGTCATAGTCTTGGACTCTTCAACGGTGATGACGCCGTCGTTGCCGACTTTTTCCATTGCGTCTGCGATAAGCTGACCGATTTCAGCGTCGCCGGAAGAAATTGACGCGACTTGAGCGATAGCCTCTTTGCCCTCGACTTTTTTGGCGTTGTTCTTAATTTCGTCGACGAGTTTGGCAACGGCGGCTTCGATGCCCTTTTTGATAATCATGGGGTTCGCGCCCGCCACGACGTTTTTCAAGCCTTCGCGGACGATAGCCTGCGCAAGGAGCGTAGCGGTCGTGGTGCCGTCGCCGGCGACGTCGTTGGTCTTCGTGGCGACTTCTTTAACGAGCTGTGCGCCCATGTTCTCGAAGTGGTCTTCAAGTTCGATGTCGCGGGCGATTGTGACGCCGTCATTTGTGATTGACGGTGCGCCGAATTTCTTTTCGAGCACGACGTTGCGACCTTTGGGACCGAGCGTAACTTTGACTGCATTTGCCAGAGCGTCAACGCCGCGACTAAGTGCACGGCGCGCATCTTCGTCGAACAAAATTTCTTTTGCCATATGTTATTTACCTCCAAAAACTTCGCGTAATCAGATAATCGCTAAAATGTCACTCTCGCGGATAACGAGATAGTCTTTGTCGTCCACCTTGACTTCGCTACCTGCGTACTTGTTGAAAATGACTTCGTCGCCGGCTTTGACTTCCATTGTCGCACGCGTGCCGTTGTCGAGGAGTTTGCCCGTACCGACTGCGACGACCTTGCCCTTTTGCGGTTTCTCTTTGGAAGTTTCGGGCATGATGATGCCGCTTTTGGTCTTGAGCTCGACCTCGGCAACTTCAACAACAACTCTGTCTCCAAGTGGCTTTATCATAAATATCTGCCTCCTATAGGAATTTCAAACCGTGCGGCGTCCTTCGCCGAACACAGGCGATATAATAATCCCGATTCAACAAAAAGTCAAGGGGTACAACTTCGGCGTGCGTGCGGCGTTGATTTTTGCGGCGGGCGTTGCGCTGATTCGAGCGTTGAATTTAAGAACGTGTGTTCACATCAAAAAAGTGATATAGTAGGTACATTATGAGACAGAAATACGAAACAGATTTAACCAATGAGCAATGGGAAGTTATCGCGCCCTTGTTCTCCAATATGCGTAAGTACAAATGGGAAAAGAGAG
>JADEZP010000028.1 GCA_015206805.1 Quinella sp. 1Q7
GTCGTTGAGCCGCAGGAAGTAAAGCGTGCCGTTCGGGACCGTCTGCGCGAAGTGGTCGATTAAAAATTCTTTGGCACCATCGTCAAGCGGCGAGACAACCAAAATATTTTTCGTGAACTTTTTGCGGGCGGCAGTGACGGTATCTTGAACTTCAGCGACCTCCTGCGCAGAATCATTTTCCAAAACTTGAACGGGCAAGCCGCAAACTTTGAGCCATTCGGCGACGGCGGGCGCGTTCAAATTCATCGGGTCACCTGCGACGACTTGCACGATGTTGAATTTTTTGGCGAAGTCCTTAAGCGCGGCAACCTCTGACTTTATCGGCAGGTCGAGCGTCGAGAAATTTTCACGGCAAATGAGTTCGCCCTTGTCGTTGAGCCGCAGGAAGTAAAGCGTGCCGTTCGGGACCGTCTGCGCGAAGTGGTCAATTAAAAATGCTTTGGCACCATCGTCAAGCGGCGAGACAACCAAAATATTTTTCGTGAACTTTTTGCGGACGGACGCGACAATTGCCCGATAAGCTGCTTTGAAGGCGGCACCGTTCTGTTTGCCGATTTCCTTGCGAAGTTCCGCGTCATCTTGCGCAAAATATTTTTCCATGACGGCAAATTTGTCGGCGGCGGCGAATTCGGCAAAGAACTCTGCACGGCGCGGGTCGGCGACGATTGACGATATGCAACGCGGATTTTTCTGTATCGCGTCGAAAAATTTTACACGTTTGGCACGCAAATTCATGCGCTCGAAAAATTTTCTGCCCTTGTCGGTGTGAATGATAACTGCGGACGTGCCGCGACTGTCGAACATTTCGGGCGCAAAGTCTTTGACGCCCCACGCGTCGCCCAACGTCAAATCGCTTTGCCCGTCGGGATATTTGAATTTGCACGCCGAACAGCTCGGACGATTGCTCATGCCGATTAAAGACAGTCGGCTGAAAATATTTTTGTTGCCGGAGCTCGCGATATGCGCTCTGTCGGCAAAATTTATGTCGACGTATTCCGTCCAGCCGTTGCGCTTGCTACGGAAGTTGACGCCCGTAACTTCGTGCGCATAACCGATATTGCCGATGTAACTTTCCCAGACTGCGGGCGACGGAGTGCCGTGACAAATTATTTCGACGGTCAGCAAATTTTCGTGGTCGCTGCCGAGGAAATGTCGCAAGCCCGCGCATTGGCAGGGCGTTCCGCTGAACAAAACCTGCGTCGATTTGAGCGCGTCGCGTACTTGCCGATAAATGTCGCCGATTCGACTTTGGACGTATTTACTGCCGCGAAGTTTGTTCAGCTCGTCGAAAGTCCTTGCCGCCGTGTGGAAGACGCGCCAATTTTCATCGAACGCCGCACCGAATACGACGCCGCCTTTGCGCAGAATGAGTTCACTAAGTGCCGTGAACACTCCGCCTGATGAGCTGTGCCGCAAAATTTTGTCGGCGGGAACATTCGTCACGAACGTCAGCGGGAAGTCAGCGGGATTATTTTTTTTGAAATTCAGCGTCGGGCAAGTGGCGTCGCACCTGCCGCACTTGTCGCAAAGTTCGGGATTGATTTTCGGGTAGGAAAAGCCTTCGGCGTCGCGTGTCATTGTTATGGCGTTTTTCGGGCAGATGTTGGCGCAGGCGGCGCACCCGTTGCAGTCGGCGCGGTTGGCGGAAATCATATCTTCAATCTTCATTGCGCGTTCACCTCCGAAATTTTTTCGCGCGGCGCGGTGCCGAGTGCTCTTGCCAAAAATCTGAACGCCTTAAATCGTTCGCGCGGCAACATTTCGTCGCGGCGGCTGAAGTCAATCGTCAACGGGTCTGCAACCCTGACTTTCAAGGCGGTATCCGTTGCACGTTCGCTCAAGTTGAAAAGTTCCAGCAACGAGCCTATTCGCGAAAATCTTGTGGTACGCAATCCGCCGGCTCTGTAAACGATGAACGGACGCTTGAATATCGTCGCCAACGATGTGCCGTGAAACGAATTTGTGCAAAGCAACGTGGCGTGGTCGAGCAAATACAAAAATTCTTCAATGCCCGTAACGTAGTGCTCAAAATTATTTTTGTCCAGCATGTTTATCACGGGCAAGTCAAATTTTTTCGTGAGCGAGCCGACTTTGCCGGGGACATTGCCGCTCAAAAAGTACGTCATTATGTAACCGCGCTCATAACGTTTTTGGTCGAGCCAGCGCGGACGTTTTTCCAATTCGCGCCATTCATCGGCGGTCATAAGGAAAATCGGGTCGAGGACTTGCAACGGTCTTTTGCCCGTGAGTTCTTCGACCATGTCGCAACCTTCGCGTTCACGGATTGACACATACGGCATGTCGGAAATTTTTTGCCGATAAGGTTCTTTGAGCTCTTCGGGCAATTCGGGCACGACAATGCTTGCGGCGTAGGCAATGCGCTTTTCGGGCGGCGCGAATTCCAAAAATCTGTCGGGCACCTTGAATTCCGGATTCCACACTTGATCGGAGCCGATAACAAAAAAATCGTATTCGTCGGCAAGGTCTTCAAGATACGGAATGTCGTAGCGAGTGCTTATGTTGGCGTCAAGGAACTCCTTGATTTTATACTGCCTGACAGCCGCAAAAGCCGTATCCTTGCGGTTGCCTTCGTCATTGCGGTGCAATTCGAGCCAATACGGCAGAAAACTTTTCGTCGCGGGGTCCCACAAAACATCAACGGAATCCGCGAACTTTTTCAGCGTGTAATACAGCGCATACTTTTGGAGTATGTTGCCGTAGTTGTCGTAGCCGTTCAAAGTGATTTGAGCAATTCGCATTTGCATACCTCCTAAAAAAATTTTATACCTGCGCCAAAACTTGCACGGGCAAGCCGCAAACTTTGAGCCATTCGGCGACGGCGGGCGCGTTCAAATTCAGCGGGTCATTTGCAACGACCTGCACGATATTATATTTTTTGGCGAAGTCATTCAGTGCGGCAACCTCCGACTTTATCGGCAGGTCGAGCGTCGAAAAATTTTCACGGCAAATAAGTTCGTCCTTGTCGTTGAGCCGCAGGAAGTAAAGCGTGCCGTTCGGAATCGTCTGCGAGAAGTGGTCGATTAAAAATGCTTTGGCGTCGTCAGCAAACGGCGATACGACCAAAATATTTTCCGTGAACTTTTGGCGGACGGACGCGACAATCGCCCGATAAGACCGCTTGAATGTACGGCGATTCTGAAGAAAAATTTCCTTGCGAAGTTCCGCGTCATCTTGCGCAAAATATTTTTCCATGACGGCAAATTTGTCGGCGGCGGCAGTGAAGTCGGCAAAGAAATCTGCGCGGCGCGTGTCGGCAGTGAGCGGCGTCACAAACGGGATATTGCCGTTTGCCGCATCGAAAAATCTTACTTGTTTTGCACGCAAATTCATGCGCTCGAAAAATTTTTTGCCTTTCGGCGTGTGAACGAAGATTATCGACGTGCCGCGACTGTCGTACATTTCGGGCGCGTATCTTGTCACGCCCCACGCGTCGCCCAACGTCAAATCGCTTTGCCCGTTCGGATATTTGAATTTGCACGCGTGACAGCTCGGACGTTCAAAAAGTCCGTACAAAAAAAGTTTGCCGTAAAGATCGACATTGAGCTTGAGGAAGTAAAAACCTCGATTGAAAAAATTTATCTCGATACCACTTCCCCAGCCGTTGCGCTTGCTGCGGAAGTTAATGTGCGCAATGTCGTTTCTGCGAGTCCATTCGTCAATGTAACTTTCCCAGACTGCGGGCGACGGAGTGCCGTGACAAAGTATGCCGACGGTCAGCAAATTTTCGTGGTCGCCGCCAAGAAAATGTTTCAAGCCGGCGCATTGGCAGGGCGTGCCGCTGAACAAAACTTGCGTCGATTTGAGCGCGTCGCGTACTTGCCGATAAACGTCGCCGATTTGACTTTGGACGTATTTACTGCCGCGAAGTTTTTCCAGCTCGTCGAAATTCCTTGCCGCCGTATGGAAGACGCGCCAATTTTTATCGAACGCCGCACCGAATACGACGCCGCCTTCGCGCAGGATAATTTCGCTCAACGCCGTGAACACTCCGCCCGACGAGCTGTGCCGCAAAATTTTGTCGTCGGGATAAGTTGCCGTGAACGTCGGCGGGAAATCCGTCGGATTGTTTTTGACGTAATTCAGCGCGGGACATGTGGCGTCGCACCTGCCGCACTTGATGCAAAGTTCGGGATTGATTTTCGGATAGGAAAAACTTTCGGCGTCGCGCGTCATTGTTATGGCGTTTTTCGGGCAGATGTTGGCGCAGGCGGCGCACCCGTTGCAATCGGCGCGATTGGCGGAAATCATATCTTCAATCTTCATTGCGCGTCACCTCCGAAATTTTTTTCGCGCGGCTCGGTGCCGAGTGCCTCCGACAGGAATTTAATCGCCTTTGCACGTTCGAGCGGAAAAACTTCGTCGCGGCGGCTGAAGTCAATCGTCAAAGACTCTTGCGCCGTGAAAGTTTTGTCGCCGAAAGTTTTTCGCTCTTCCAATCCGAAAATACCAAGCAAAGTTGCCATTCGCGACGCCATTGCCTTGCCGCCCCCGTCGCCTTGAATTTCGCGGTGACGAACGGTCGCTTGAACAAAATCGACAACGCCACGCCGTGAAACGAATTCGTGAAAATCAGCGACGCGTTCATGAACAGCCAAATAAATTCCGCCGGTCCCATTGTGAAGTGTTCGTAATTGAGCGGGTCGAGCAAATTTATCACGGGCAGGTTGAGTTCGTCGGCAAGCGTCTTGACTTCGGGCGGCGGTAATTTTCGCAAGTAATACGTCAGCACAAAGCCGCGCCGATATTTTTCTTTGAGCCACGTCGGTTTTTGCGCCACGGCAAGCCATTCGTTTTCCGTGAGCAACATCACCGGGTCAAGCACCGCCGGCGGCGTCTGACCCGTGAGTTCATTTATAAGCGTCGCCGCGTTTTCCTCGCGCACGGAAACGTAATTGAAATCGGAAATTCCACGTCGGAAAAGTTCTTTCTTTTCGTCGGGGATTGTGGTGTTGCCGATACTCGGAGCGTAAGCGACTTTTTTTCATGCGGCACGAACTCAAAAAATATGTATGACGGATTCCATTTCGGATTCCACACTTGATCCGAGCCGACGACAAAAAAATCGTACTCGTCGGCAATGTCTTCCATATACGGGAAGTCAAAGCGCGTCGGTATGTGAAGATTTTCAAAGTCTTTGAACTTCGATTGACGGACTGCTTCGCGAAGACGAAAAATATCTTCCCAATCGCGACGTTCCGTAAACCTCACGCATTGAGCTTTAGGTCTGCCGCCCACTTCGGAAAAAAGTTTATTACCGTCAAGCCACAGAACTTCCGCAGAATCCGCAAATTTTTTCAGCGTGTGATTGAGCGCAAATTTCTGCAAAACGTTCCCGTAATTAAAGTAATGATTCAAAGTGATTTGGGCAATTCGCATTTGCATTCCTCCCAAAAATTTTCAGTGCGCCAAAATAATTTCTTCGATACGTGCGCTTTCAGCCTCGCGTGAACTGATGACGCCCATTTTTTCCATTGCGTCGATAACGACGAGCTGACGTTGTTTTGCGCGGTGAAAACTGACGTAGGGCGAATACAGACTCGGCGCGTTCGGAAGCCCTGCAAGCATTGCGCATTCGGCAATCGACAGGTCGGCGGGCTCTTTGCCGAAATAGCCTTGCGCGGCGTCGCGAACTCCGTAAAAATTCGAGCCGAAGTAAATCGAGTTCAGATACAGCTCTAGAATTTCGTCCTTGTCGAAATTTTTTTCGAGACTGCGCGCCAAGAAGAGTTCTTCGGCTTTGCGCGTGAAAGTTCTGTCGGACGTGAGGAACAGATTTTTGACGGTCTGTTGAGTGATTGTCGAGCCGCCCTCCTGAATTTCGCCCGCCTCAACGTTGACGACGACGGCGCGGGCAATGCCGATTAGGTCGAAGCCGCGATGCTTGTAAAAGCGCGTGTCCTCCACGGCGACGACGGCTTGACGCAGGAAGTACGGAATTTTGTCAATCGTGACGTAATGCGGCATGGAATGAATTTTGTCTTCGACGGCGGGCTTGACGTCCGTCATACGACTAATCGCGGCGAAAAATCCGATGTCCTCTTCGCGACGGTCAGGCGCGGAATTTTTTTCGGACGCGGTGTCGAAATTTTTTTCTGCGGCTGAAACTTTGTCGGAACGTTCCGCCGTGAACGACTGATGATTTTGCTCGTCGAAAAGCGTTTTAATTTCGGGTGCGCCCGTGGATTTCGTCGGCTCGTCGGAAAAAAAATCGTCGCCGACATTTTCCAGCACGTCGGACGGCTCGTCGCTCCTCATTGCCAACGTAACCGCGAACGAAATAATAAACGTGAACACCATTGCGACGACGAACTTGAAAATTCTCCCAATCACCCGCAATGAACGCCGCCGCCTCGGTGCGTTAGTGTTGCTCAAAAAATTTTCTCCTTTCCGATTTAATGCGCGCAGTATAACACAAAACTTTTCGGGCGGGAAGGGAAAATCTGCACTGCGTCGAAGTGTTGCACGCATGAGACAGGTATTGAGCACGTTCAAGGAAAGTTGGAAAGTTTTTTCGGCAGTGGCGGCAGTTTTATCGTTGCAACTGATTTCGGCGGGACAACCGCGTTTGTGCGGAGCAGTCTTTATCGGCGCGCTGTTGAATTTTTTTTATTTCTTGTCGACGGCAGCACGACTTGAAGCCGCCGCAAATTCGCCCGCGCCGCAAGCCAAAAAAATTATGCTCGTCGGACTGCTTATGCGCCTTGCAATGGTTTTCGCGATTTTGGCGGTCGCCGTGCACATTTCCACACAACTTTTCTTGGCGTCGGCAGTCTCATTCGGCGTCTTCTATTTGGCGTCGCTGATTATTTTGGCGCGTGCCGAAGCCCGAAAAAAATTCTGACGGTGCGGCGCAGTCGTCGACACTTGAACGCGTCACGTTGCCCGAAAAATTTCTACGGTGCGGCGCAGTCGTCGACGCTTGAACACGTCACGTTGCCCGAAAAATTTCTGACGGCGCGGCGCAGTCGTCGACGCTTGAACACGTCACGTTGCCCGAAAAATTTTTACGGCGCGGCGCAGTCGTCGACGGTTGAACACGTCACGTTACCCGAAAAATTTCTGACGGCGCGGCGCAGTTGTCGACACTTGGACGCGTCACGTTGCCCGAAAAATTTCTGACGGCGCGGCGCAGTCGTCGACACTTGAACGTGTCACGTTGCCCGAAAAATTTCTGACGGCGCGGCGCAGTCGTCGACGCTTGAACACGTCACGTTGCCCGAAAAATTTCTGACGGTCGCAACATTTATCACAGCCGAAAAATTCTGCGCATAAGGAGGTGCACTTTCCGACGTAAATTTTTTTTGCAAAGGAGGTGAGATTTTATGCATGAAATTGGTGTCCGCGAGACGATACGTTTCCTCGGCTTGACGTTCAATATCGAGACGCTCAAGATGACGTGGTTGGCAATGGGCATTGTGCTGTTGATTGCGTGCCTTGCGACGCGCAACCTTCGTGTCGTGCCGCAAGGTTGGCAAAATTTCGTCGAGATGATAATTCTGTGGCTCCACGACCAAATCGACGCAATGATGGGGCGGCGCGGCAGACAACTTGCTCCGTTTATCGTCGGGCTGTTCATGTTCCTGTTGGCAAGCAATTTAATCGGGCTCGTGCCGCTCATGGCGTCGCCGACAAATGACTTGAACACCACGCTCGGACTTGCGCTCCTCGTCGTCGTTATGGTGCACTGCTTGGGGCTGTACTTCAAGGGCGGTCATTACATCGCGCACTTTTTCCAACCGACGCCGGTTTTCGTAATCATCAACATGATTGAGGAAATCGCAAAGCCGATAACGCTCGCCTTCCGTCTTTTCGGAAACATTCTCGCGGGCGAAATTCTGATTATCGTCTTGCTCAAGCTGATGCCGATATGGATGCCGATACCAAGCGTCTGCTGGTTGGCGTTCAGTATTTTTATCAGCTGTGTGCAGGCGGTTATCTTCACGATGCTTTCAATGGCGTACCTTGCCAACGCGGTCAAGGAGGATCACGCCGAATAACACAAACTTTTTTTACGTTAAGGAGGATTTTTTATTATGGAACATGCAATCATGGTAGCGGCAGCACTTTTGGGCGCAGGCATCACAATGGGATTGGCGGCAATCGGCGCGGGCGTCGGCGACGGCTTGGTCACGAGCAAATTCATTGACGGCATAACCCGTCAGCCCGAAGCGAAGAACACGCTTTTCACGAACACGCTTATTTCCGTCGGCTTGATTGAGGCAATGGCGATTATCGCAACGGTCGTCGCGCTCATCATGCTCTACGCAAACCCGCTCCTCTAATGCGCAGTGCAATGCGTGATTAAAGGGGTGATTTGTTTTGATTGAAATTAACGCAACGATTCTCGCGCAGATTCTCAACTTCCTGATACTGGTCGTGCTGTTACGTGCGGTTGCTTACAAACCCGTCGCCCGACTCCTGCAACAACGCTCCGACAAAATCAAAGGCGACCTCGACAAGGCTGAAGCTGACCGTAAAGCCGCCGAACAAACTCTTGCCGACTACAAAGCTCAACTCGCCGACGCGCACAAAAAAGCTCAAGAGATCGTTGAAACCGCAAACCTTGCCGCACGCCGCGAACACGACGCCGCAGTTGCCGAAACGCGCCGCGAAATTGAGCGCATGAAGGTTACCGCGCAAGCCGAAATCGAAAACGAACGTAACCGCGCCTTCGACCAAATGAAGTCGCAAATTGTTTCGTTGAGCTTGGCGGCGGCAGGCAAAGTCGTTTCCAAAAACGTCGACACCAAAGAAAATGACCGCCTCGTCACCGAATTCATTGCCGGTCTCAACAAAAATATGTTCGTCGACCTGAAAAAGTGAGGTGCGGCAATGCTAAACATTCAACTTGCCGCGAAATATGCCACGGCGATTTTTGAGATTGCCCGCGACGAAAATAAGCTCGACGCTTACGACAAAGACTTGGGCTTAGTTCGTGCTGACGTGTTCGACATTCCCGAAGCCGTGAAATTTTTTCAGAATCCGCTCGTGCCCGCGCAGGCGAAGAAAGATTTGCTCACCCGCGCCGTCGGCAAAGAAGTTTCCGCGACCGTGATGAACTTTCTGATGCTCCTCGTCGACAAGAAACGTATCGGCGTCTTCAACGAAATTTACGACATCTTCACGACGCTGAAAAATCGCGAACAGGGAATTTTGGTTGCGGACGTGACGAGTGCTTTCCCGCTCACGAAGAAACAGCAGGACGCGCTTGTCAAAAAACTCACGTCGCTCACGGGGCGCAACATTCAAATTCGCACGCACAAGGACACGGAGATTATCGGCGGCGTCATCTTGAAAATCGGCGACAAACGAATTGACGGTTCCGTTGCCGGCAGATTGCGCGCGCTAAGGAGTTCCATGCTTGCGCAAAGGTGACGGCTAATGCTTATGTTCGTCGGCGCAAGCACTGCCGTCAACAACTACTGCTTCCGCGACAACGACGGCTTGATTTGGTACGGCGTCGACGGCAACGAACAGGGCGTTATCGACAACGACGCGTTCGCCAAAAAAATTTGGGAGTTCGGCTTAAAATACCTCGGCATCAACTGCGATGTTCGATACGATTAGCTATTGAGAGGTGAAGTCTGAAACATGAAGATAAATCCTGACGAAATTACTGCGATAATCAAGGATCAGATTAAAAATTACAACGTCGATTTGAACGTGGACGAAGTCGGCACGGTCATTGAAATCGGTGACGGTATCGCGCACATTCACGGGCTCGATAAGGCTATGTCGGGCGAATTGCTTGACTTCGGCGACGACATTTTCGGATTGGTGCTCAACCTTGAGCAAGACAACGTCGGCGCGGTTATTCTCGGTCGCGACAACGAAATCAAGGAAGGCGCAACCGTCAAACGCACGGGACGTATCATGCAAGTTCCCGTCGGCGAAAACATGATCGGACGCGTCGTCGACGCCTTGGGTCGTCCGATTGACGGCAAAGGTCCGATTCAAACGACAATGGCGCGTCCCGTCGAGTTCAAAGCTCCCGGTATCGCCGACAGAAAATCCGTCCACGAGCCGCTTCAAACGGGCTTGAAGGCAATCGACGCACTTGTCCCGATTGGACGCGGACAGCGCGAACTTATCATCGGCGACCGCGGCACGGGCAAATCCGCAATCGCCGTCGACACAATCATCAACCAGAAGGGGCAGAACTGCATTTGCATTTACGTCGCGATTGGTCAGAAGGCGTCGACCGTTGCCCGCGTCGTCAAGACGTTGGAAGATCATGGCGCAATGGAATATTCAATCGTCGTTGCCGCAACCGCCGCCGACTCCGCGCCGTTGCAGTATCTTGCTCCGTATTCGGGCGTAACAATGGCGGAATATTTCATGTACGAAAAGCACGGGCATTGCCTTTGCATTTACGACGACTTGACGAAACACGCTGCCGCTTACCGCGCAATGTCGCTGCTGTTGAGGCGTCCGCCCGGTCGTGAGGCATATCCCGGCGACGTTTTCTATCTGCACTCAAGACTGCTTGAACGCGCCGCGAAACTTTCCGACAGACTCGGCGCGGGCTCAATCACGGCACTTCCGATTATCGAGACGCAGGCGGGCGACGTTTCCGCTTACATTCCGACGAACGTCATTTCAATCACGGACGGGCAAATCATGCTTGAGACTGACGCGTTTTATTCGGGCATTCGTCCCGCAATCAGCGTCGGCTTGAGCGTGTCGCGTGTCGGCGGCTCCGCGCAAATTAAGGCAATGAAACAAGTCGCGGGCACGATGCGTCTTGATTTGGCGCAGTATCGTGAGCTGGCGGCGTTCGCACAATTCGGCTCCGACCTCGACAAGGCGACGAAAGCTCAACTCGACCGCGGCGCACGTATGGTTGAAACGCTCAAGCAGGCGCAATATTCCCCGCTTGCCGTCGAAGACCAGGTTTTGACGATTTTCACGGCGGTCAGAGGATTTTTGGCGGATATTCCCGTCGACAAGGTCGTTACCTTCCACGCCGACTTTATCAAGTTCATGCACGCAAGCCACCCCGACATCGGCAAGAAAATCGCCGAACGTAAGAAACTCGACGACGCGCTTGAAGCCGAAATCAAAGCCGCCATTGCCGAATTCAAAGAGACCGTCACGTACAAAGTTTCCGGTTGAGGCGGTGAGCTGAATGGCAAATTTACAACACATTCGCCGCCGCATTAAGAGCGTCAAAAACATCCAGAAGATAACCAACGCAATGGACATGATAGCGCGTTCCAGATTCAATGCGGCGCGTGACGCCCTGTTGAACAATATGCCTTACGTCGCCAAGACGCGGGAAATTATGCGGCGCGTGATGACGCAAATGCGCGGTCAGGAATACGAGCACCCGTTCGTGAAGACTCGCGCCGAACTCATTGCCGACCAAGAACATGCCGACGGAAAATTTCTGTTCATCGTCATTGCCTCGGATAAGGGGCTCGCGGGCTCATTCTCAAGCAACGTCTTCAAAGAGGCGCACGACACGATTGAATACGACGGCACCGATGCGGGCACTTCGACGGGTGATGACGACGGCGACGACGAAAACTTCCACAAGAAAAATTTCGACGCGCTCAATGCCGTTAAGCCCATCAAGAACGCTCCGAAACGTCAGCAACGTTATCAAGCGACGGGCTCAATGGCGAAGGCGCAATCTCGTCAAAGCGGCGGTTCAGGCGGCGGCAATGCCAACGTTGCCCGCGAATATCACGACGCGGATTATATTGACGGCATCGAACTTATCACCGTCGGCAGGAAGGCGACGACGCATTTCCGCCAGCGCGGCTACAACGTCATTAAAAGTTACCACGGCATAAGCGAACGCCCGCAATACAAATATGCCAAGGAAATTGCCGACCTTGTCATTGAGCGATTCTCCAGCGGCGAAATTATCGACGTGACGCTGATTTACACGCAGTTCAAGTCCGCGATAAGTTGCACTCCCGACGACGTGACGCTGTTGCCGATTGTCACGGACGATTACGCTAAATCCGCCGCGACGCTCAAGGAGGAATACATTTACGAACCCGACGTTGTCAAGATTTTGAACGACTTCCTGCCGCGCAGATTGGCGACGCGAATTTACGGCGCAATGTTGCACTCCGCCGCAAGCGAATTGAGTTCGCGCATGAACGCAATGAGCAACGCCACCGATAACGCGCAGGAACTTGTCGGGCGGCTGAATCTGTTTTACAACAAAGTTCGGCAGGCGGGCATCACCAACGAAATCAACGAGATTGTCGGCGGTGCCAACGCGCTTGAGTAAAGGAGTTGACATCATTTGGCGAAAGGTAAAGTTGTTCAAGTTATCGGCGCGGTCGTCGACATTGAATTTCCCGTCGGCGAACTGCCTGAAATTTTGAACGCGGTAAACATAAAAGGTCAATCCGGCGACGTGAAGATTGATCTTGTCGCGGAGGTCATGCAACATCTCGGCGACGGCGTCACGCGTTGCATTGCAATGAGCTCGACGGACGGTCTTGTTCGCGGTATGGAGGCTGAAGATACCGGCGCACCAATCACCGTGCCCGTCGGCGAAGAGTGTCTAGGTCGCGTCTTCAACGTTTTGGGTCAAACCGTCGACAACAATCCCGCGCCCGTCAACAACAAGCATTGGCTTCCGATTCACCGCAAAGCCCCCAGCTTCGAGGAGCAGGAAACTTCCACGCAAATTCTTGAGACGGGCATTAAAGTCGTCGACCTTATCGCGCCGTATTCACGCGGCGGCAAAATCGGATTGTTCGGCGGCGCAGGCGTCGGCAAAACCGTTCTGATTATGGAGCTGATTCACAACATCGCCACGGAGCACGGCGGTTACTCGGTCTTTTCGGGCGTCGGCGAACGTACACGCGAAGGCAACGACCTTTGGTCCGAAATGACCGAATCGGGCGTTATCGACAAAACCGCGCTCGTTTACGGGCAAATGAATGAGCCGCCGGGAGCTCGTATGCGCGTCGGCTTGACTGGCTTGACGATGGCTGAATATTTCCGCGACGAACAGGGCAAAGACGTCCTGCTGTTCATCGATAACATCTTCCGTTTCATTCAGGCGGGCTCGGAAGTGTCGGCGTTGCTCGGACGTATGCCGTCCGCCGTCGGTTATCAGCCCACGCTTACCACGGACGTCGGCGCATTGCAGGAACGCATCACTTCCACGAAGAAAGGCTCGATTACGTCCGTGCAGGCGGTTTACGTTCCCGCCGACGACTTGACCGACCCTGCACCTGCCGCGACGTTCACGCACCTTGACGCGACAACCGTTTTGAGCCGTCAAATCGCGGAGCTCGGCATTTATCCCGCCGTCGACCCGCTCGACTCGACAAGCCGTATCCTCGATCCGCACGTTATCGGGCAGGAACATTACGAAGTTGCTCGCGGCGTGCAAGCCGTCCTGCAAAAGTACAAGGAACTGCAAGACATCATCGCGATTCTCGGCATGGAAGAACTTAGCGACAACGACAAACTCACCGTCAGCCGCGCCCGCAAAATTCAGCGTTTCCTGTCGCAACCGTTTGCCGTCGCCGAAGTCTTCACTGGCTCGCCCGGCAAATACGTCCCGCTCAAAGATACGATTCGCGGCTTTAAAGAAATTCTCTCCGGCAAATACGACGACCTGCCCGAAAACGCATTCTACATGGTCGGCGGCATTGAGGAGGCCGTTCAAAAGGCAGAGAAGCTCAAGGAGGCGTGACGTATGGCCACAATCCTGCTTGAGGTTGCCACGCCCGACAAAGGCGAAGTTTTTTCCAAAGATATTAACATGCTGATTGTCCGTTCCATTTGCGGCGAATTGGGTATCCTGCCGAAGCACGCGAGACTTTTGACGGAGCTCATTCCGCACGCAATGCGAATCAAAGTTGACGGCGGCGAAAATCAACTTTTTGTCGGCGGCGGCTTTATGGAAGTCACGCCCGAAAAAATTACGATCCTTGCCGACAGCGCGGAATCGCCCGACAACATCGACGTTGAGCGTGCCAAAGCCGCTTACAAGCGCGCCGAGGAACGTGTCACCGCTTACAAAACCGCGCCCAAGTCTCACGAGGAAATCGACATTGTCCGTGCGGAGACGGCTCTTGCCCGTGCAAAGGCGCGTCTTATCGTGAAGGGCGTCCCCATTCCGTAAACGACATTTGCAAAAAAATTATTCCGTCGCCCGTCCCGGGTCGGCGGAATTTTTTTGGAGGGATTCATTTGAACAATCAACCTTACGACGAAAAATTTTATCGCGATATTCATTCGCCCGCGCAGTGTCGTTGATGTCGGTTGCGGCGTCGGCACGTGGCTTGCCGTATGGCAAAAAAATTTCGGCGCGGAAGTTTACGGCATTGACGGCGATTACGTCGATCGCACGCAGCTGTTCATCGACGTAAAATTTTTTCACACCGCCAATCTTGAGGAGCGCATCAATCTCAATCGCCGTTTCGATTTGGCAATGACGCTTGAAGTCGGCGAACACTTATCGCCCGCCCGCGCAGATTCGTTTGTGGAGGATTTGACGCAGCTTAGCGACGTGATTTTGTTCAGCGCGGCAATTCCCTCTCAAGGCGGCGTCAATCACATCAATGAGCAGTGGCAATCTTATTGGGCGGAAAAATTCTTGTGGCGCGGATATGTCACCGTCGACTGTATCCGCCCGAAAATTTGGACGAACTCTGCCGTGGAAATGTTTTATCGTCAAAATATTTTGCTCTACGTCAAAAGCACAGAGCTTTATCGTTATCCCGAACTGCAGGAATTTTATCTGTGGCACCGCGACACGACGATTTGCGACAAAGTTCACCCCGCGCTTTATGCCAACATCGTTCGGAACTTCAAAAATTTTTATCAGCAGGTGCAACCGTATCTGACCAAGTAAAATTGAACGTTCGCGCAACAAAAAATCCCCGTCGAGATTTTCGGCGGGGATAAATTTTTTTATGACGTGCGGTTATTTGCCTTTGATGTCGGAGGCGCAATGCGGGCACTTCGTCGCGTCGTCGGCAACGACTTCGCGGCAGAACGGGCACTTGCGCGGATCGGGTGCAGGCGGCGGCGGCGCGGGCATGAATCTGTTCACCTGTTTTATCAAGATAAAGATCGCCGTCGCGACAATCAGGAAGTCCAAGCACACGTTCAGGAACGCGCCGTAAGCGATGATTGGCGCACCCGCCTCCTTTGCGGCGGCGAACGATTCGTACTCAACGCCCGACAAATTTATATAGAAGTTCGAGAAGTCGACCTTGCCGAGCAGAAGTCCGAGCGGCGGCATTAAAATATCCGACGTGAACGACGAAACAATTTTACCAAATGCCGCGCCGATGACTACGCCTATGGCTAAATCGATAACGTTCCCCCGTAGTATAAATTTTTTCCATTCTTCAAACAAAATGTATCACTCCTTAATTGACAAAAATTTAACCCTTCCCTACAATAGCACTTGTCAGAAACCATCGCAAGAAGGGAGATCATTAACATGAAGGATAATAGCAAAACACCAGCCGATTGTCAAACTCTCGTGTTCGTCGTCTACGTGATCTGGTGCCGACAAACCAACATGTATTACGTCGGCGTCACGAGCAAAAAACCGTATATGCGTATTCGTCAGCACAAGTACGACAAGCGTCAGTTTATCGACAAGGAAATCCAGCGCATCGGCTGGGAAGGCAACTTCGATTGGTGGATTGTCGAGGAAAACGTTCCCACGAATCTTATCAGCGAACGAGAACAACATTAGGTGGCGTTTTTCGACAGCGTATATCCCAACGGCTACAACAAGACGCACGGCGGTATTGGCAATTTCACTGTGTCCAGCGACACACGCGCAAAAATTGCCATTGCCGTTAGTGGCGAAAAAATCCCAATTACGGCAAACCCAGCCCATTTAAAGGTAAAAAGCACACTAAAGAAACACTCGCGAAAATGTCTGCCGCACATAGTCGCGAAAAAAAAGGTTTCTTCGGCAGACGCCATACAGCGGAAACAAAAGCCCTGATGCGCGAAAAAGACCTTGCACGGGAAGCCGCGAAACGTGCCGCCAAAGCCGCTCAAATGACGCCGTAATATTTCAGCAGTGCTTGCGTGCCGAGGTTGCCGTCGCCCGCCGACTCCATTTTGCGGACTTCGTGGAGTATCATTGCCAATACGGGCAACGACGTGCCGTAAGCCGTGGCAGTCTCGTTGCCGATTGCCAAGTCCTTGCCGAAGTGTTTGAGCATGAATCCGGGGTTGAAGTCGCCGTTGAGTCCGCGACGCGCCACGCCCGTCATCTGGAAGGAACTTGCCGCGCCCGCCGAAATTGCCGCGTAAACTTTTTCGACGTCGAGCCCCGAAGCTTTAGCGTAAGCGAACGCCTCACACGCGCCGACCAATGCGCCCGCGACGGCAATTTGATTGCAAGCTTTAGTTTTCTGACCTGCGCCCGCCGAGCCTTCGTAGACGATATTTTTGCCCATTGCCGCGAAGACGGGTTGCAGGGCGTCGAAGTCCTCTTCGCGACCGCCGACAAGGATTGACAGCGTGGCATTGCGTGCGCCGACATCTCCGCCCGTGACGGGAGCGTCAACCGCGTGCAGACCTTTCGACGCGGCGACATCAAAAATTTTTTCGGCAAGTATCGGCGACGAAGTCGTCATATCAATCAGATACGCGCCGACCTTCGCGGACTCGACGATTCCGCCCGCGCCCAGATAAATCGACTCAACGTCCTTGGGATAGCCGACAATCGTAATGACGACATCTTGACCTGCCGCGCATTCGCCGACGGTGTCGCACCAACGTGCGCCGCGCTCAATCAGACCTTGCGCCTTCGACTTCGTGCGGTTGTAAACGCTGACTTCAAAGCCCGCGTCCATCAAGTGACCCGCCATTGCCGCGCCCATGATGCCCGTACCGATGAAGCCGATTTTTTTCAATGCAGACATCAGAATCACTCCTTTCACGCCGCGCAGTATAGCACCGTTTCAGACAGTTTTCAATTCTTGCGGACGAAAAATTTTCTGCAACCTGCGCTGACGAAATTTTTTTGCGACATGTCGAACGGCGGCTTGCTGACGGAAATTTTTTGCGTGACTTCGAGAGGCGGCTTGCTGACGAAAATTTTTTGCGACACGTCGAGAGGCGGCTTGCAGATGAAATTTTTTGCGCGACGTCGAGTGGCGGCTTGCGGACGGAAATTTTTTGTGCGACGTCGAGCGGCAGAAAAATTTTCTGCAACCTGCGCGGGTTGTGGAAATTTTTTTTTGCGTGTTGTAGAATTGCGGCGGCTTTCAAGCCAACTCAAAATTCGGGAGCAAATGCAATGCAAGTTATCGATATGACCGCCAAGGTCGAAAAAATTATCCGTTGCGCGTTGCCGTGCGTACTGGTGGCGGCGATTGTCATCGGTTATGCCGAGTTCAAGTATTGGCACAGAGATCAGACGCTTGAACTGCGCGACGCCAAAGTCGTCGGGACGATGGTATCGGTGCGCGTGCTGACAAACGGCAAAGTCAAAGAACGACTCTTCGACGACGGCGCGGAAGTTCAAGCCGGCGACGTAATTGCGCGGCTGGAAGTCAACATCACCGACGAGGAAATTCAGCAGCTGGAAAATACCGTTCAGCTTGCCAAAGACAACTACGCCACGTTGCAAGAGGGTCAGTGGGTTAAAGTCGCCGTTCAGCGTGAACGCGTGATTCAGCCGCCGCCGACAGTGACTTACTCTGCACCGTCGGGCAATTTGTCCAAGCTTGAGGAGCGCGCAAATCGTATGGCGGAACTTTTCGAGATGGGAGCCGTCAGCGCAGTGCAACGCGACGCCGCCCGACGTGCTTACGAAAGTGCGCTTGCCGATTCGCAATCCGCATCATATTCGCAAGCCGCTCCGACAATTGAATATTACACCGAGTACGTCGACGAATTCCGCCCGACGCCGCCCGAAGTTTTGGCAGGTGCCGAACAGGCGATTAAGCAGGCTGAACTTTCCTTGAATGTCGCCAAGCAGGAAGCTCGTGAAACGGAGGTCGTCGCGCCCGTGAGCGGTGCAATTTATTACAGCGTCGAATCCGAACAGGAACTTATGGCGGGCGACAGCGTTGCACGTATCGGCGACAGTCGCGAACTGTGGATTGAAGCTGAAGTCACCGAAGAAATTTTCGACAAAATTCCGCTGGGCAAACTCGTCAGCTACGTTATCGACGGCAAGGAAGTTTTCGGCACCGTGACGGAAAAACTCAAGCCCGACGTTGACAAGTCCGCCGCTGATGAGCCCGTCGAGTTGCCCGAAATTCCGACGACGACGAATCAGCCCGCCGCATTGATTGGGGACGGTCAATCGCCGCCCGCCGACGCGCAACCTTCAGCCGACGAACAAAATCCGCCTGCCGAAGTTAAAGCCGCAACTACCGACACTGCACAAGCTCAACCTGCCGACGCCGCACAAACTCAACCTGCCGACGCCGCGCAAACTCAACCTGCCGACGCCGCGCAAACTCAACCTGCCGACGCCGCACAAACTCAACCGCCGAAATTGCCCGACGGCACCGAAGACCGTTCAAAGCCCAACGACAAGTTCATCATAAAAATTTCGTTGCCCGCCGACCGCGACTTCGACTGCAAGCCCAATACCGCGACTGTCGTAAAAATCAAGCTGACTTGAGGCGCGGGCGTCGCACTAATTCACGCAAAGTTAAAGGCGGAAGTTTTGAGCTCCCGCCTTGAAAATTTTTTAAGGAGCCTTCCCGAATGAATCACGTCAAAAATTTTTTTGCAACGGTGTTGGCGGCAAGCGTAATGTTCGCGCCGATAAGTGCCGCTCACGCCGAAAGACTTTCAACGATTATGCACAAGCTCGAAGTTTTTTCCGGCGATTCGGGCGGCACGCTGATACTGTCCGACAGCCCCGAATACGTCCGCCGCAACGGAATTCTTTACACCGACACCGTCAGCGGCGACGCGCGATTGCTGTTTTATCATTTGAACGACACTTACCTGCACAAACGTTTCGCCGTGATTTTCGAGAACACCTCCAACGCAAAAACCGTCGTCAAAATCACGCGCGGCGGCTTGAGTGCTCCGAATCGAAATTTTTTCAGCGTCGGCAAGATTGCGCAGACAATGTACATGGAAGACGACTTCAGCGACCGCATTGAGCTTGCACCTTACGAACGCAAAGTTTATCAGCCACACGAAAAAAATTTCCGCCTTGCGCCGGGACAGCTGATTCACGGCGTGTGCGACTTCACTGCCGACAAGCCCGTCAGAATTTTTTTGCTGATGTGTTCGGAATACGCCGACCCGCTACACTACTTGACACGCGCCGAAATTTTGCCGAAGGACGCTCATCAACTGCGCGGCACCTTCAAACAGATGAATCGCACGCTCACACTGAAACGACCCTACGACGGGGCACGCGACGGACTCGGCTACGTTTTAATCGGCGACAACGTCAACGACCCGTTCAAACGCGGTATTGACGCTACCGACGGCTCGGAAGTTGTCAACTACGGCAACTACGGCATAAATTATACGCTCAACTTCAGCACGCGCTTTGCGACGCGCTTTTGCCTAAGTCCGCTCGGCGGCAAATACGCGGGTGCCCTGCGCTACAAGTGCGGCACGGCGTCGGGCGTGATTCAGACGCCGCATAACAGACTTTACTTCGGCGACAACATGCCGCCCGAAAATGAATCCGTGGCGCAGGCTCGCGAAGCCGGTATCGCGCTCATGACGGACGGTATGGAACTGTCGGAGCTGGGCACTTATCGCGGGCGCGTCACGTTCGAGTATTCGCCGCCCGCCGCAAGCAATTTGCCCGTCAATATAATTTTAATGCCCAAGGAGTGATTTTATGCTTAAGTTACGCCCGCGCAGGTTGCGGCTCAATGAAAATCTGCGCGCAATGATTCGTGAGACGACGCTCGGCGTGAAAGATTTAATCTACCCGATTTTCGTCGTGGCGGGCGAAAACGTCCGCGAAGAAATTCCGTCCATGCCGAACTGTTTCCACCTGTCAGTTGATAACGCCGTCGAACTCGCCAAGAAAATTTCCGCGCTCGGCATTCCCGCCGTCGAAGTCTTCGGCTTGCCCGAATACAAGGACGACATCGGCTCCGCCGCGTGGGACATGAAAAGCCCCGTTCAACGCGCCATTGCCGCCATAAAAAAATCTGTGCCCGAATTGGTTATCGTCGGCGACGTGTGCCTGTGCCAATACACTTCGCACGGACATTGCGGCAAACTTTGCGGGCATTACGTCGACAACGACGAAACGCTCAAGCTCCTGCAGAAAGTCGCCGTCAGTCAGGCGGAGGCGGGCGCGGATATCGTTGCCCCTTCCGACATGATGGACGGACGAATCGCCGCAATTCGCGACGCGCTCGACGTTAAAGGTCTCGTCAACGTGTCGATAATGAGCTACGCCGTCAAATACGCGTCCGCTTATTACGGTCCCTTCCGCGACGCCGCCGACTCCGCGCCGCAATTCGGCGACCGCAAACAATATCAAATGGACTTTTCCAACAGCCGCGAAGCTCTCAAGGAAGTTGAACTCGACCTTGCCGAAGGTGCCGATATTATTATGGTAAAGCCCGCGCTTGCTTACTTGGACATCGTCAACCGCGTTCGTGAGCAAATCAATCGTCCCGTCGCGGTCTACAACGTCAGCGGCGAATATGCAATGATCAAGGCGGCGTCGGCTAACGGTTGGATTGACGAACGGCGTATCGTCGTCGAAAACCTAACCGCAATGAAACGCGCGGGCGCGGACATCATCATCACATACCACGCGATTGACTTTGCCGAATGGACGACTTGAGCCGTTGTCGACGACCGCGAAATTAATGGGCGCACATGGACGTGCCGCAACGTTGCGACGACCGCCGTAATTGATAAATTTACTCCCCGCCCTATTGTACCTAAGCGAAGTCCATACTATTATTGCCCGCGACAACGGCAAGCGTTTGGTGGACGTAAGTTGTCAGGGGTGACTCGGCGAGTCAGTCGAAGTTGCAAGCGTTGCACGCCAATCGGGAGTTTCGGCGGGCTTGCACCTGTGGCGGAAGTTTGTCGACCAAGGCAGGTTTCGGCAAATGGTTCGTCTTATTGTTTTGTTTAAGGACTCTAAGAAGTTCAAGTTTGTACAACGGCTTTTTTTAAGAAGTCTTGACCACAAACGGCAAGACTTTGGAAAGGAGTAACCCTCAGCATGAATGTTTTGACTGATAAGTTTAGTTTTTCGGATGGATTCGTATTTATCGACAGCAAACAGAGCAAAATTGATTGGGACGAGATGGATCTTCAGCTGTTCGACGGCACCACCCCCTCAACCGTTACACCCGACATCAAACCCGATTCAACGATTGACGAAGTCAAAGAAGCTCTCGGCATCTCGAACAACGTTACCACGGCGGGCGCAAATTCCGCCGATTCCCCGATGAGTGCTTCGGAGTTGGCTACTATCCTCGCCGGAGGCACTGCCCAAGGCGCAAGCCGTGCCGACCTCGATAAACCGCTTGAACTGTACTTGAGCAACAGCGACGTCGGGGCAACGCAGACTGCCGACTTCAGCACTTTCAAAGGCGTTAAAGAAGTTAATTTGGCTGCAGGCTCACAAGACGTTAAGTTCAATTCTGCGATCAGCAACAACGTTGCAAACGTTCCTTCCGGCGCGACGGGCGAAAAGAACATCACCCTCGGCGGCGGCGACGCGGCTGTCATTGCTATGGCGGCAGGCGACGGCAACGTCAATGTCACGGGCGGCGCAGGTGCAGACTCAATCGTCGTTCAAGGCTCAGCTCCTGTTGTCTTCGACATGAGCGGCGGCGGCGCAGACAAAGTCATCACCATGGCAGAAGCCAATGCACGCGTCACGCTTAACGGCTACGATGCAGCTGAAGGCGCGGCTATCGTCGTTCAAGATTCCTACGCAGCCGACCTCAAGACCGCAGTTACAGACAACAACATCACCTTCGAAGACGCAACCGTCGTCCTCAACGCTGAAAGCTCCGACGCAAAGAGCAAGATTAACCTCGGCGAAAACGAAAACAACGGCTGGATTGTCAACCTTGAAGGTCCCGGCGAAGATGCAGATACGCAAGTTGTCGGCTTCGCAGGCAAAGACGGCGGCACAGTTGACGGCAGCGCATTCAAAGATGTCCTGTTCGTCGGCAACAGAGACGGCAGTGCTGAAGGTGCCAAGATGATCGGCGGCGAAGGCAACGATACGTTCCTCGGCGGCGCAGGCGACAGAATCGTCACCGGCAAAGGCAAAGACGTTGTCGATTTGGGCAGCGACTCCAGCGCAACTCGCGACGGCGCAGCTGTCAATGTCACCTCCGGTCGCGTGACAATCACCGGCGCACACAACAACCTGTCAGACTTCGCAGGCGACACCCTCTCCGTTGACAACCTCGACATCTCGAAGATGAAATTCTCGTTCGCGGGCGGCAGCCTCATCATGAAGGGCACCAACGACGACGGCGAAAGCATCTACACCGAAGTCCAAGACGTCTCCACGACGGGTGCGGGCTACGTGACGCAATACATCCAGAATGGCGAAGATACAACCTACCGTGTCGCAATCGGTGCGGAAAGCTCCACCATTGACGTCAAAGAAAACGAAGACGAGCGCGCTTACGCTTATATCGGCAATAACAGCGCACTTGACTTCTCCAACTTCACCAAAGACGCGTTCGTCGATTTGACGGGTAGCTACGGCAGCTACATCGACAACACTGCGGCTTACTTCGAAGGCATCAACAAGTTCGTCGGCGGCGAAGGCGACTTCGTTGTCATGGGCTCCGAAGGCAAAGAAACCATCACCGCAGGTAAGGGCAACGGCTCACTGTACGGCGGCGGCGGAATCAACGTCCTCAACGGCTACACCGGCTCCGACAAAGAAGGCTCCTCGACGTTCTTCGTGTTCGGCGGCAACGACGGCGCAGTCAACACCATCAACAACTTCGAATTCGTTGAAAGCAACAACTACGTCAACGCGGCTAACGTCACGGCTGACGAGCTCAACACCGACATTGCAAACAACCGCTTCAGCGGCGTCGCAATCGTCGACAACGACCTGCTCGTCGAAGTCACCAGCAACTCCACCGGCGAAACCGAAAAAGCCCTCATCAAAGGCGCAAAAGACTCCGTCACCGGCTACGGCGAAGACTTCGCAGTCAACGGTCTTGTCGCGCAAGTTGGCGATACCAAAGTCAACGTCGACGGCACTGCCGAATACTACCTCGCAACCGAAACGAACGCTCGCGTTGATATCACTGACGCGGCGGGCACCAACGTTGCTGTCTGGCTCGGCGACGACGGACGCGACTTGACGTTCGAAGGCGACTTCGCGGTTATCGACGCAAGCAACTACAGCGGCAAAGCTGAACTCGCGGGCAACAGCCTCGACAACACCATCACCGCAGGCAGCGGCAACACCAGCCTGTGGGGCGGCAACGGCGGCAACGACCTGCTCGTCGGCGGCACCGGCACCGATAACTACTACTACGCGGCAGGCGACGGCAACGACACCATCAGCGGCAATACTTCAGGCGACACCGTCAACTTCCTCAACATCTCGCTCGCCGATATCAGCATCGACACAATCACCTCCTCGGCGGTTGTCCTCAGATTCACCGACGGCAACTCACTCACCGTCAACGATGCGGGCAGCGTCAACTACAAAGTCGGCGATGCTACTTACGGTCTCAACAGCGAACGTACCGATCTCGTTCAAAAATAAATCTCCGCTCGTTATGGCGTTGATAAATAACTGAATCTTAACTTTCGGTTCACGAGCCTCGACAAAATTGTCGGGGCTCTTTTTTTGTGGAAGTGTCGCGGTCATTCGCAACAGCGCGTCGACGGCTCAATGTTAGCGGCGACAGAATTTGCGGAATTGTTTTTGTGGAAGTGTCGCGGTCGTTCCAAATATCAACGTCGACGGCTCAACGTCAGCGGCGGCAGAATTTGCGGAATTCTTTTTGTGGAAGTGTCGCGGTCATTCCAAACATCAACGTCGACGGCTCAATGTTAGCGGCGGCAGAATTGTCAGAATTAATTTAATTAACCCCCCCCACAGTGCTGTTTTTAAGTCCCGCCCCGTTGTACCGGTTTTTACTTCATACTATTATTGTCAGACAATTTGCGGCGTTTGGTGGACGCACGCAATGTCTTAGGGGAAGGTTCGGCAGTCCGTCGAGCTTGCAAGTTCTGCATAAAAATCCGGTAAACTACAGCGGGCTTGCGCCTGTGGCGAAAGTTTGTCGAGCGCAACTTTTCGGCAAGCAGTTCGTTTTTTTATTTTGTTTGATATAGATTTGAGTTCATTGCGGCTAAAAATGTTCATCACGACTTGACGCCGCATGACAGTTTTTATGTAGTCTTGCCTCGCAAGCGGCGAGACTTTGAAAAGGGGTTATCTTACATGAGCGATTTGTTTGGCACATCTGTGTTAGGCATTCGGCAATTCACTTTCGGAATACAACAGAGTGATTTGCCGGGAGAACTTGCGTTTGTCGATAATATGCAATCGAATGAAGCACAGACTGATATTGATTGGGATGAATTTGACCTCCAGCTGTTCGACGGCACCTCCGCATCTGAAGGCGGCTCCGAAGGCGGTTCCGAAGGCGGTTCTGAAGGCGGTTCCGATTCTTCAGAGGCGCAATCCGACGAACAGTCCGAAACTGAAAGTGAAGACTCTTCCGACGAATCCGACGAATCTCAATCCGAGGCGGCGACTGAAGGCGAATGGGTCAAAACTTACGACAGCGAAACCGGTGAGTCCGTCATTCAGTATTACACTTCGGGTGCGTCGGGAGCTACTGCTTCTTTCGTCGAAGAACAGACCATCAACAGTGAAACGGGCGCAACTGAAACCGTATTGACGATTACTTCGGTCAATTCCGAGGCTCTCAATCAAGACGGTCAACTGGTGCTCAATTTCGGCGGCTTTGACGATATGGTTGACGAAACCAGCGAAAGCGAGTCCGAAGGCGGTTCCGAGTCGACTTCAGGCGGCGCAACTGCGGCTTATGCTCAATTGAATCTTACGGGCGCAACGGCTCCAATCCTGCTCAAAAACAATCATGCGTTCACAGATGTGCGCGGCGCAGAAGAACATTCCAACGACCTTTACGCGGGCAGATTCGGCTCCACGCTCAAAGGCGGCAACGTCGATGACGTGCTCCACGGCAAAACAAATCAACGCGATGTCTTCGTGGCAACTACAGGCAGCGACAGAATCAAGAACTACGGCAAGGGCGACAGAATCCGCATGGGCTCGTTCTTTGCAGACATAATCGGTGCCGCAACACGCATCATCCTCAAGAAAATTTCAGCGTTTATCAGCGGCAACGACGTTGACGACGAAAGCAACATCTTTGCGACGACCGCATTGACTCAGAGTGTTGTCACTGACGCCGACACGACCAGCGAAAGCGGCTCCGAGGCTACTCCGACCATTTACTACGACTTCGACAGCGAAGGTCACATCGTCCTTTTCGCCAACGAGGACGGCAGCGGCGACAGATTGACAATCGAAGGCATAAAAGATCCTGCCGGCGAATACGGAACGCAAGGCAACAAAGCTCTGCGCTTCATCAACGACGCAACCGGCGAGAATATTACTTGGGTCGCAGAGGCGGACGACGAATCCGAAGGCGGCTCCGAAGGCTCCGAATCTGAATCCGAAGGCGGCTCCGAAGGCTCCGAATCTGAAGGCGGCTCCGAAGGCTCCGAATCCGAATCTGAAGGCGGCTCCGAAGGTTCCGAATCTGAATCTGAAGGCGGCTCCGAAGGCTCCGAATCCGAATCTGACCTGTCCTTCGCGCGCGTCTCTGCGCCTTGCGTATTCCTCATAATCCTCCTCATCGCCTAGG